>JBBQFO010000158.1:0-11089 GCA_038322035.1 Candidatus Obscuribacterales bacterium | reverse complement strand
GGGCAAATTCACTCGGGGGATACCTATCTCGCTGGATTAAATGCTGAATTGGACACGATATTGTTGTTGCATCAACCAACCAAGGAGCAATGCAATGTCTACTGATACAACACTTTTCGACATCTACGAAGCGCTTGAAGTTCTAGATCTTATGCAGACCGAGGAAGGCATCAAGTTCATCACAGAAGAATGCGAAATTGCCTGGAACACCCCAGTGGTAGTTGCAGCTTAGTTCAGTTATCTTCGGTACGTTCATGCACCACAATGGATTTATGACCGCGCCACCAAAACTGCCTCTGCGTAGAGAATAACAATTTTGAATAATGAAAAGTTCCGTCGCTACGACTGGGATTTTTTGTATTTCGAGCAAATCTCGGCAGAGCCTGCACGCCTGCTAGTAGTTGCGAATGTCGTGGCTCGATTAGGCAATCGAACGTTTGTTGTCCCACACTTTCCGCAAACAGTTAGTCGCTCTGAGAGCCACTTCAGAATCATAGTCATTGGCCAACAGTTCCAAGACTGGAATTGGGCATTTGACGTTTGACACCAATTTTAATCTCACTGTGGGCGACTCATCTTCGGCCAATACCCATAGTGCTTCAACTGGTGTCAATTCGTTGGATGCTATGCACGATCGCACATCTACGTCTTTATTGGTTGCCATGTCCCGAAGTATTTCTTGAGTGCTTCTGGGCAAAGTTATTTCGCTGGTATTAGATAAATTGTCAGGTTCAAAAGTTGATTGCTCCGCTTGCGGATGTTGTTGAGGCGAAGCCACTTGAATTTCGCGATTTGATTTGCTGAGATAGCCATCCAACATTCTTTGCTTGGCAGTTCCTGACGTTTCATGGCTGCGCCAGATTTCATCAGTTGATGAATGAGCGATCGGTCCAACTGGCGGCGCATAAAGAATATTCAGTTGCTGCTGAGGTGATTGTGCCAAATTTGCATCGTAATATCCCTGACTCCAATAATTTCTGGCTTTCATGTTGGTGCGGGATGTGGTCAGAGGTTTGGTGCTATCGCTTAGCCTGGAAGACTCGACGGGGCTGGTAGGTTTGGTAGGTCTAGAGGAAGTGGGCATTTGTGGCTTCAAGCCAGAGTTTTGCGGGGGCGCATATGGTTCGCTGGCAGTTTTGCTTTTACTGTGATTTCCGAACAGTTTAGTTAGTAAGTTGAACATGTCGTTTGGCCCCCCAGCGTTGTTGTCGAAATTGAGGACCTCACTTTCAGTCTCTTAGTTCCAAAGATGGTCACATTTTTTCACTTTTTATTCATTGCATGTGACAGCTCAGCTGTGGAGTTGCATCTCTGGAAATAAGTGTCTACCTATGTCTAGGCGTGGTGCTGTCTCGCGAAAGCTGTTCAATTGAAGCCACCGCATATGGTATCGATTGCAAATCCCCGTTATTGTTCGACAAGTAAAAAATGGCGGCGACTCGCTAGTCTCGTCCAGCGGGGCCACTATATAGTCTCGAACGGTACAACGGTGTTCGGCATTCTGCCGCCCTGCTGTCATGTAGCGGGCTGAGAACAAGAAATCCGGGTACTATTAAGTAGACCGCGCTCGGATTACAGATGAAGACCCAGTTCTGCCTCTCGGCACTTTTTTTAGTTGGATTAAGCTTTCCGCCACAAGCGGGCGCATACGATGCCAACGATAAATTGCTAAAACAAGCTCTCCAGCTGTACAACGCGGGGCATGTCGATCGCGCTATTCCGCTATTCTTGCAGGATTTGAAAGACAATCCGAACAATGGCACTGCTCATTATTATCTAGGTATGGCTCTGAAGGAACAGGGGGCCGATGCCAACGCTATCAATGAACTAGAGTTGGCGGCTAAATTTTTACCGGCCGGTGTCACTAAAACCCTTGCCAAAAAGGCTTTACTTGGCGGGTTCGAGGAAGATCTGCTTCCTGAACCGGCCCTGCTTCAGGGCACCAAACCTGGTCCAGCTGCGCCCCAGAACTGGTTCTCGCCGATTTTCAATTTCTTTCAGCCGCCACCGAAACCGTCCACAACTACAGCGCCGAGCCCAACTCCCAGTCTGCCGTCGATGCCCGATTTCATCAGTCCGATGGGCGACGCTTTGAAAGGCACCAAGCACTGGATTCGCAGTCAAGGAAAAGCGCTCAGGAGTATCGGTAAGAAACCTTCGGATGCGCGCCAGACTGCCAATGGAGAGCCTGATGTCATACCTATGGGCGAGATGTTGAACCTGGCGGACGACAGTCGCAAGCTGACCGCGCAAAAGCAGAGTCACTCAGGCTCGCCAGTCGTTGTGTTTGAACAGGCTCCAGAAAATTCACGCGAGTGGGACGCCTGGATTGGTCGTTTTCGCAGGACCTTCGATGCGCAGGTGTTTCGACACATCTTCAGAGATGCCAAGGATGAGAAAACGGGCACTGCCAGTGTGATTTTTAGCGTCGATCGCCAGGGACATCTGCGTGGTGCAGTTTATAGTGCCACCGCTGACGATACTATGCAGCAGTGCCTGCTCAAGGCGATTCGAGAACTTGATAAATCATATGTCCTTGCTTTTCCTCCAGATTCTAGAATTTCCGGATGGAATTTTAGAATGACGTGGAATTTTGGCAAAGCTCTTAGCTTCGTCAGTCGAGTTCGTGAGCAACGAGCGAAAGTGGCTGCCCAGCGCAATGTGATTACGATTGATACGGCCGCCATGCTTAAGAAATTCAAGCAAGATCAGCTAGTCGCAAAAGCTAAAAAGTTAGCCGAAGAGAAAAAGCGAATTGCCAAAACCAAATTGGCTGTTCGAGTGCCACCACCCCCGGTTGTTAAGACCGACGTCAACGCTCAGCTGATCAAACCCGTTGAGTTGAAAGCTAGTGCATTGAAGCTTTCGGATATGCCTACCTTGCCGAAATCGGCTGTGCCACTAACTTCTGAAGATATGGATGATTTCAACATTTTGAATCGCGACTTGAGTGGGCTGTTCCACTAATTCGAAGACCAGCATCAATAGCTGGTCTTCGGAGATCTCTGATCTGAATAATTTCGTATCGACCGAAATGTTATTTGGGAATTACGATTTCTATTTCGCTAACAAAGTTCTTGCCATAGCTACGCTTCGCTAAACTTTCGATGGTGCTCTTTTCCTTGGCATTATTGACTGGTCCACGCAAAGTCATTTTGCCGTTTTCATCGATCAACTTGATGTTTTGTGCGTTCATAGATAATCCTTTCTTCTTCAAGATTGCCTTGCGCAAGTCGGCGGATCTTTCTACTGAAGCTTTGTCGTTAGACTGACTTTGTGCTGTAGGTTTGTCGCCATTCACGACCTTCGAGTTTTTCTTTGTGTTGTCGGCGTTGTAACCTTCAGCTTGCACCTGTTGTGCCATGCAATTTACTGAAAGCAAAGCGGCTGCAACGGCCAATGTCATTCTTTTCATTCGAAATTTTCCTCTATTGTTAAGCTATCCGTGGAATCCGTTTGTTGCAGACGCAACGACGCGAAAGATAGATCCCGATTTCTGTAAAAAGTAACTACAAGAAGACAATCTTCGTTACAAGTGCCAGCTTCCAATCGCTCACGAACAACTGCCGCCCGCCAATCTAAAACTCGTCCCCCTTTCGTAGTTTCACCAATGACATCCCGGCCCCACTCCCCTAGTATGTCCATAGTTCAGCTCCTCGGCCGCTTCCAACCTCAATCGGTGACGCAATCGTCCCGCTCCGTTCCGCTGCCAAATCGCAGCGCAGCGATACGCATGGTGAAAGATGTCTTTCGACGCTCCTGATTTATCCAAAAAAATTGCCCAGCACGACGATGCCGTGAGCTTGTTGAAGCTCTCAGGGCAAGCATTTTTGCACTCAGCAATTCAATCGCCGATGGAAGGGGTGACTCAACTCGTCAATAAAGTAGCTGACCGAGAAGTTTTGCCTTGCCCCAAGTTGATTGATGCTCCAGACCCGGTCCAGTTTGGCGGCAAAGCTTGGGTAGCAGAAACTATTGGTTCTGGGCTGGGCATGGTCGCACCATTCTTGTTGACTGAGAAAGTATCCGGCGCAATGCTAAGCAAAGCTGGGTTGATATCTGAGAGCGCTGCGATGAGCGGTCGACTCGGGGTTGCAGGTCTCGGCGGCGCAGAGGTCGCGGAACTCGGTCGTATCGGCAACGCGATCAAATTTTCCACACCCGCAGCCAGAATGGCTGTGGCCGGTGCGCTCTTCGGTTTAGTGCTGACGCCATCGATGGATCCGACGCGTGATTTTTGGGAACAGAGAGGCGTTTCGGCAGCTAGCTCAGCAATTACTTTCGGCGCCATGGGTTTGGTGTCGGGAGGACTAACCGCTGGCATTGAATCCAGATTGAAAGTTTCCTTGACTGACTCGGCGATGCAATCATCGCTTCAAGGAATTGGACTGAGAATCGGCACCAATGCAATTGGTGGCGCAGTTGGTGGCGTCGCGAGTGCAGAAAGCAATTCACTTCTTTCCGGCAAAGGTTTCGCGTCGCAAGATGAAGTGATGCGATCGGTCGCATCGTACATGGTCACTGGCGCTGGACTCGACGCCGCGCACATCGCATTGCACAAGGGCGGCGAGCTGCTCGCACGCAACGAGGTAAAGAATTTAGATGGTGAGCGAGTCGCTCCCAAACTTTCTGCAGAAGAGCAACAGATGCTCGACAAAATTCAACGTGCGCATTTTGAATATTTCAAGCAGCAGAGCGATCCTGACACCGGCTTGACGAAAGATCGCTCCACCGACTCATCACCCGCAAGTATCGCGGCTGTCGGGTTTTCGCTGACAGCACATCCAGTCGCTGTTAGTCGTGGTTGGATCAGCCGCGAAGAAGCGACTGATTACACGCTCAAAGTTTTGAAGAATTTGTCTGAGAGTCCGCAAGGTCCTGCAGCAAATGGAACATCTGGTGATCACGGATTTTTCTATCATTTCCTCGATCCTAAAACGGGATTGCGTCAAGGTGAGAATGAACTCTCCACGGTCGACACCGCGTTGTTGATGGGCGGCGTGCTCTTCGCGAAAAACTTTTATGACGGCAACAGTCCGAAGGAAATTCAGATTCGAGAACTCGCAGACAATCTCTACAAACGTGTCGATTGGCCGTGGGCGCTCAACGCAGAAGGCCGTCTGTCGATGGGATGGTCGCCTGAGCATGGATTCATTTCGTCAGATTGGCAAGCCTACAACGAAGCCCAGATTTTGCTGTTGCTGGCAATGGGCTCGCCGACGCATCCGCTGCCTGCATCTGCGTGGGACAATTTTATGTCGACGAGCAAAGTCGTCGAAATGAATGGACAGAAGAGTCTTGAGTTCGGACCGCTGTTCGGACATCAATACACGCAAGTGTGGATGGATTATCGTGGTATCAAAGACGCCACCAATCAAAGACTTGGATTTGACTATTTCGAAAATTCCAGACGCGCGGCGATTGCTCAACATGAATATGCTGTGGCCAATCCAAAGGGCTGGAAAGGTTATAGTTCATTGGATTGGGGCTTAACTGCATCTGACGGACCAGGCGACGTCGTCAAAAACATCGATGGAAAGCCAGTTGAATTCAAAAGCTATAACGCACGTGGTTTTCCAAATGCTCCTGATGACGGCACCATCGCGCCAACTGCGGCTGCTTCGTCGCTACCATTTGTTCCTGAGTTGGTGCTGCCGACATTGAAACACTGGTTCAACGATCGACCCGAAATTGTTGGACCGTTCGGCTTTCAAGACGCATTCAATCCTACCTTCGATGCCACCAAACCATCAGGTTGGGTAGACGGCGAGACTATCGGAATCGACCAGGGACCGATACTTTTGATGACGGAAAACTACCGCACTGGAATGGTCTGGAACAGGATGAAGAAGGACCCGTACTTGAGTGGTGCGCTGAAGAAAGCCGGATTTAAATAAGCCCCGCTGCCTCGATTTGAGCCTATTCGCAGGCAAATCGAATCATGTGGATCTAGTGCTGCGAGGAAGCTATCGACGTGCGATCATCGCTTAAACTGAGGATATAAGGTTGCTTCTTCTTCCACTCAGACTCAATTTTTTCCAGTGTTTTGACTGTTTCAGGATCGTTAGATGCGTGCCCAAAGATTGTATATTTCTTGTCCAGATGCGGAGCGGTACCCAATAAAATTGAGAATGACGTGACTGCGGAATTCGGATCATCTCCATGGGCCATGGACAGTACAAATTTCTTGTGCAGAACTTTCCCGGAATTCTGAGCTTCCACCTCGAGCGGTAATCTTCTGAGCATCGAAGTTACGTGAGGCGATAATCTTCCGTTTGGATTTTCTTTCACTTCAGCCAATGCTGTTTGCAGAACGAAGTTCTGTTCGTACCTGACGATCTTCGTGCCATCGAAGGCACCAGCAGTAAACAACTTGTACATCTGTGAGGCGTTTATCGGTGCAGCGGCTGGGTCCAAGACCATATGGATGTTTCCGGCCGAGGTCTTCATCTCTACATTCTTTGGTGCTGTAAGCAAAGGTCCGTCGGTTTTTTTGCTGTATACAGGATATGTTTCGTCCACGGACTTCTTCACCGCCACTGGTGCTTTGGTTGGTTTGATTCCACAGTACAAGTCGTCGCATGCTTGCTTGCTTTTTCCAGAGAGCGCTTCAAGTTGTGACGACGCTTCTGCCAGCATATCCGCAGACTTGTCCGTGGTGCCATTGATATCTTTCGCGCTGATCAAATAGGCGTGCGATGTTTCCCATGTTGCCATCATTTTTTTCATTGTCGCGATGGTGATCGCATCCGGTATCAGTCGACCGAACACTGTGTACTTTGTATCCAAGTGCGGTGCGTTGTCGAGCAGAATTGAATAGGAGCTGACCGCCGAATCTTCAGCGTGCGAGCGAGCCATTGTCAGAGCCCATTTTTGATTCAGCCCACGCCCTTGTTTCTGACTTTCAATTTCCAATGGAAGGCGACGGAGCATGTTAGTCTGCTCGTTCGTCACAGGCTTTTTGGGATTGTGTTTGATGTCGATTGATCCAATTTGAAAAATGTAGCTTGGCTGATAGACAATCACGTTAGTGTCGTTGTACGCACCGGCTTTAAACAACTTGTAGATTTGCGTAGCATGCTGCGGAGCTATGGTTGGGTCGAAGATCATATGCAGCTTGCCGACCGACGTTGTTATTTCCATCGTTCTGGGTGCAGTCAACAGCGGCCCATCGCTCTGCACATCGAACGGGCTATATCTGTCGGCACCATTGTAGTCTTCCGCCGTTGATCCCGTACTGTTAGAAGCAAGTTGTGGCTCGTTTTTCCAATCAGGTTTGATGAATTTGTTGTCGTCGAAAAATATTCCTTGCGACACCATGGAGTCTTGATTTTTACCAGTCGTGTTGTCATAGATGGAATCAATTTCGAAGTGTTTGCCCTTCGGCAACAAGACGCCATCTTTGAAGTATAAATCTCCAATCTTGGCGATTTCCAATCCGTGATCCGTTTTGGTGCTGATATCGACAGACCACGCGGCAGTCTTTTTCGCTCCATCGCAAACCATCAATTTTACATTTTTGCAAAGTGGATGAACGTGAGTCCAGACTGCACGCACCATGCGATCTTCGCCGGAAAAGCCGTAATCGCGGTCCTCAGAGATTGGGCACGTATATGGCTGAATACCTGGTGGCACACGCCAGTGTCCAGTCATTTTTCGATCGTTAGCATCAGTAACTACAGAACCGATCGTAGCATTTGGCGCGTTTTCTCCAGAAGAAAGAACCATGCAGGCTGGTCCATGCATTTCTGGTCCGTCCATTTTCGTTTTAGCATCTAATTGCACGGCCACGTATGGTGTGTACCAAGACAAAGGCTTGAGTGGCTTCTTCAGGTCGGAGTCTTTAACGAAGTCGAGAGTGCACATGTGTTTCAGGCGCCGATGATCGGTTGTGGTGCGATTGGCGGCTTGAAAAGTGATGTGCAAAAATTCGTTGCTCGAAAGAGGCACGCCGAAACCTTCAGGAAAATGAAAGTCGGTTTGTCCCTGGGTCAGGGTGAAGAGTCTTGAACTACCTGTGTGAACTTCAGGAAAAACAGTGGTACGCGGATCAACATCAACGTTGTAATGACAAATGAATTCAGCGGTTGGCAGTGGCTTATCGTTCTCGTCGAGGACAATGAGCTTTACTCCCTTCGCCCAGATCAACTGTTTAGGCTCAGTCGAATGAACGACGGTGCTAATCGTTTTCGATGAACCGTTGCTGCCCATCATCGAAGGCTGATTGCCGCTTTCAACAAATTTGACTGCGCTTTCTCCGACGGAGATTTGCTTGGAGGCAAGCATGTCTGAAACTCTGAAAGTTTCGCTGACGTATGGTCCTTCCATGGAGCGATATTTTCGATGAATGTCAAACGGACCAACCGTGATATTTACCTGATGAACAGAACCTTCAGCAGAATCGACGACGGTCGGATCTTTTGTGAGAGCTGACGGAGCGTTCAAGGTCAGCGAAGAGTTGCTCGAACCCGGACCGTGCATCGAACACGAAGTCAAGCAAAATAAGGTGGCCAGGAAGGCGGTCACTGTCAGGTGAAAGGTGTGATTTTTTGTCAAAGCAAAAGCCGCGAGTGAGGAATCTTGCCTGATTTTACTACACTTATAAGGTTGCCAACGGGTTTGTGGCTGTGGCGGCGTCGACATCCGCAACCCGCACGTGCACGGAATAGCCGACAATCGCACGGCGTTGTCGCTGTTACACCTCATATTGAGAAGTTATTAAATTAGCGATCCATGAACTGGAGCACGATGCGTCCACTGTCACTGAGTGTGGCGCGTACGTCAAAATTTTGATTGTCGCCCGAACAAACGGGTCTGGCTTCAGAGTTAAACGCAAGTACTAGTCCTGGTCGGTCATAGTTCAAGCTGTTCAAGATCTGCTCGATTTGAGACTTGATTTGCTCGAATGAGGTTTCGAAGTCTTGAAAGCTGCTGCGACGGAGATCAAATACCAAACCGCTAAATTGCTGATTTAACTTGGTGAAAGCGCTCACACAAGCAAGTTTGATCGACTTTCGATCGAATCCACTGAGCGATGAGTTTGACTTCATCTGCAAACCATTTTGACCAACTGCACCGAAATTCAAGTTACTTAACTCCATGACCGCTCTGACCGCTCCCTCTGACAACTTATATCTGGTTTTTCTGCGGATAATCTGTGCAGCAAGCTGCCCGATTTATCCGAGGATCATCTGTGCAGCAAGCTGCCCGATTTATCAACCAACTTAGTTGTTACGGATCGGTCCAAAAAATTAGGCGAGTCCCCTAAACCCGGCGGGGATTATGAAATCGATGTTATTCTGAATCAGGGTTGCATTGCAGACGTCTCCACATGTCAATTAAGTCGATCGAAACAACGCCGAATCCGAACAGCATGAAGCTGAATCTTGTCACTCCGGTGGAAGGTAAACCGAGCACGTTTACCACCCAACAAGCAGATGGCTGCCCGGCTACTTTTATAAAGCTGTTGGAAATCGCCGGCGTGCAGAGCATTTTTGTCTGCAACGATTTTGTCACGGTCAATCGCAATCCAACCTCTGATTGGCAACCGATCTTGGATGCCGCCAATCGATGCTTGAGCGGTAGCGAAGCAGTCGAGCAGGCGAGTTCTCAGAGACAAGCCGCCGAAAAGGATGGGCAGGTGAGCGTTTTTGTTCAGACTTTCCGCAGCATTCCGATTCAGGTAAAAGTTGTTGGTGGCAGCGAGGAGCATCGTCTGTCGTTGGGTGCGCGATTCAATGACGTTGCGATGCGCATTCAGGACGCGACTGGCAGCGACTTTTTGAAAGAACGTTACTGGGCGGAAGCCGGCGTGCGCTATGGAACTGTTGCCGAAGTGGCGCAGGAAGTATTCGAGGAAATCTCAGGCGTCATTGACGAGAAGGCTTTAGTCGAACTCGAGTTGAAGGCGCTAGGAAAGGCAGTACCGAATGTGGTGCTGCCATCGCCAGAGACTTTACGCGAGCATCTTCACTCTCCTAATTGGAGCGTGCGACTGAAAGCGGTGCAAGATATGGGCGCCAGCGAGTCTGTTTTGCCTCTCTTGGTTGAAGCGTTGAAAGATGATCATCACCAGGTGCGACGTTTGTCAGCTGCGGCATTGGGCGCTACAGGGAGTGATGCTGCTGTTCAACCACTTTGCCAGGCATTGCTGAGCGATCCCTCTGTGGGCGTCAAGCGCACCGCTGGCGATGCTCTATCTGATTTAGGAAATGCGTCGGCAGAATCGGCGATCTGTGAAGCGCTATCTGATCGGAATAAACTTGTGCGCTGGCGCGCCGCTCGTTTTCTCGCCGAAGTAGGAACGCCTGCGTCACTTCCTGCGCTTCACGCGAAGCAGAACGATTCTGAATTTGAAGTTCGTTTAGAGATTGAGACTGCGATTCAAAGGATCACTGGTGGTGGTCTCGGGGCGGCTCCAGCTTGGAAGCGAATTGTCGAAAGTGCATAAACATGAAGGCCACTTAGTATGAGACCAGTACAAAGACTAATGTCTAAATCAATGTTAGCGATGGCGCTTTTAGTGTCGGCAGTTAGCTGCACAAGCACTAGAGCCGCTGATGTTGCTCCTTCGCCGAATCGGCCTATTCGCGATAAGTGGGCACTGGTTGTTGGGATTAGCGATTTTCAAAATCCGAAATTGGATTTGAGATATTCATCCAAAGACGCGTCAGATTTCGCCAATTACCTGACACACAATGCTGGCTTTGCTCCAGATCACGTCAAGATTCTATTGAACAAAGATGCTACGCAACGCCGCATCTTGTCTGAACTCGGCAACAAGTGGCTGCCCCACGTTGCCAATCCTGACGACTTAGTCGTGATATTTCTGTCCACGCACGGCAGCGGTTCAGAGATGGATATCGGTGGACAAAACTATCTAATCGCTTATGACACCGACATTGACGATCTTTACACAACAGCGATTCCAATGCAGAGACTGGCACACGATATCAGGTCGCGCGTGCACTGCGACCGTGTGATCATATTTTTGGATGCTTGCCATAGCGGCGCCACTGAAAATGGTGGCAAAGGACTAATTAGAACTGGAGTAGACGCAAGTGAGTTGAGTGCTGGTTCCGGTCAGTTG
>JBBQFO010000157.1:0-11117 GCA_038322035.1 Candidatus Obscuribacterales bacterium | reverse complement strand
AAGAACTGGCAAACTACGTCTCGCGCGATTGCGGATATGATGCGCAGGCAATTCACATCGTTCGCAACGGCGTCGACGTGGAGAAGTTCAAACCGGAGGGTGGCAAAGCATTACCGGCTGCGGATCAAGTCACAGTCATGTTTGCCGGACGCCTCGAAGAGCGCAAAGGTATTCATCAGCTAATCGATGCAATTCCGCTTGTTCTCGAACAAACTAAAAACGTTCGCTTTGTTATCGTTGGCAGAGACATGAAAGTCGGTCGACGGTCCGTCGCCGAAACGGTGAAACGTAGACTGTCCGCCACAGGAACCAGTCAGTACGTTCAGTTCATCAACCATGTTCCGTTGTCGGAAATGCCGGCGCTTTATCGTAGCGCCGATATTTGCGTTGTGCCATCGCTCTACGAGAACGCACCATATACGGTTCTGGAGGCTATGGCTTGCGGACGTCCCGTTGTAGCAACGAGCGCCGGCGGTACACCAGAATACATCGACGATGGAGCGACTGGATTCGTCATCCCTCCAGGACGAGCAGCAGAGATTGCCGCGGCAATCGTCAAGCTGGTAATTTCACCGGAACGGCGCACCGCATTTGGTCAAGCAGGGCGAGCCAAAGCGCACGCCATGCTGGAGAGCAGCAAAATCGTGCAAGATGAATTGAATGTCTACGAACAAGCAATCGTCAATTATCGAACTTCACGTCAATTCGCTCAATACAGGAAGCCACCTGAAGAGGCATTCTCAGACGTGCGTGATCTGATTTACTCTTATCATCAAAATCTCTACCAACTGATTTATGTGCATTCACTGAGTTTCAGGATCAAGCACTGGCTCACGCTCGGGTTAAAGCGCCCAAGGCTGTGTGCCGCTAAAGCTCTGCTTTCACCTCTAAATTTGGCGCACGACCTGAGCGGTTACCGTTCAACGCTACTCGAAGGTGTGACACGGAAACTCGATGTCGACATCAAAGCTAAGGAATCAGAGCGCGAAGAATTGTTCAAATCATTTATCGGTAACAGCTTGAGATCGCCACAATTGGAGAAGCTTACCAGCACTCAGGGATCTGAGTCTTAGGTGGGTTCTCCAGTTCGCGCTGCTAAAGCTACCGCATCCGCTACCACTTTGTGAACTTCGCGATCCAGAATGCTCGGCACCAAATTATCCATTTTTGTCTGACCGGCGATAGCGTGCGCCGCAGCAATTTTCATGGCGTCTGTGAATCTGGGAGCCCCAGCCATTAGAGCGCCTTTGAACAATCCAGGGAAAGACAAAGCGTTGTTAATAGTGCGACCGTCAGCCGCATATGTGGCACCACAAGCGATGGCTAAATCGGGATCTATTTCTGGATCCGGATTTGATAATGCCAAGATCACCTGACCTTCTCTAACCATCTCAGGCTTGATCAAGCCAGGAACGCCAGTAGTGGCCACAACAACTTCTGACTGGCTCATCACCGTCTGCAAGTCGACAGGATAGCCACCTCTGCTAGCCAACCGATCCATAGCTTGCTGTTTTAAGTCTGTACCGAAAATTTTCTGAACGCCGAAGCTGTGAAGCAACTGAGCGATTCCTGCTCCAGCTGCCCCCAGCCCGATGATTCCAATATTGCATGACGCCAAATCAATGCCCATTCTTTGAGTAATCGTTAACAGAGCGCCAAGCACCACAATCGCCGTAGCATGTTGATCATCATGCAGAACCGGGATCGATAGTGCATTTTGAAGCCGCTCCTCAATGTCGAAGCACTCAGGGGCGGCAATATCTTCCAAGTGTATAGCACCAAATGTAGGGGCAATAGCTTTGATCGTTTCAATGATGTAATCGCTATCGGTTGACTCGATTAATATCGGCACAGCGCTGATGCCAACCAGCTGAGAAAAGAGAACGGATTTGCCTTCCATCACCGGCATGCCGGCCACAGGACCGATGTTTCCCAATCCCAAAATGGCTGTTCCATTCGTCACCACGGCCACAGTATTGGAGATGCTTGTGTATTCCTTACTGTAACTTTTGTCTTTGGCAATCAGCTTGCAAATCTGCGCCACACCGGGTGTGTAGATGCGTCGCAACTCAGCCAGGGAAGTCAATTCAACTCGACTGCGCATCTCGATTTTTCCGCCCTGATGCACTAGCTGCACTGGGTCGATGATCGAGGCGACTTCTACACCGTCAAGTCCAGCTACTGCATCTTGCACACGTTGCAAGTGCTTCTCGTCATCGAGCTGCAAACTGATATCCCGAATGATGAAATCAGGACCCTGACTGTGGATATGGATTTCACCGATATTCGCCTGCAACTCGCCTAGCAAAGTGGCAATTCTGCCAAGATAGCCCGGCTTGTCAGTTACCCTCAATCTCAAAATCCGTAAAATTTTCGGGTCGGCTTTGCCTACTGACCTGACTGTAGTCATTTTCTCTACTGTGGCTAGGTGGGAACATCAGTTTAAACCACTTGACCAATTTTCTAGCCACGGGTAAACGAAACAGAAACGGTGCTTTACGTGACTCTAGACATCCTTCG
Source organism: Candidatus Obscuribacterales bacterium (assembly GCA_038322035.1). Taxonomy (GTDB): domain Bacteria; phylum Cyanobacteriota; class Vampirovibrionia; order Obscuribacterales; family Obscuribacteraceae; genus PALSA-1081. The sequence continues at coordinate 8,597 of JBBQFO010000157.1, read as the reverse complement.
TCCATAGTTGCAGCCACTGTCGCACACGCATCTCTGGAGCCCCGTGATCGATTACGTCTCTTACGACTGCAATACCGTCAGCGCCTAATTTCAGGAGTTCTTCGGCTCCCTCAAGTGTAATTCCACCGATTGCCACTAACGGAAAGTTCAAACTCTTTCTCCATCTTTCAAAGCCAGCTCTTCCCTGTGGCGCAAACCTCATTTGCTTGGTCGTGGTTGGATAGATGGGACCAATTGCTATATAGGACGGCTGTAATGCGATCGCTCTTGCCACTTCCTCATAGCAGTGCGTACTGACGCCCAGCCGCAATCCAGCACCAGATATAGTGCCAATATCGGCGTTCAAGAGATCTTCCTGTCCCAGATGAACTCCAAATGCTCCGAACTTGATGGCCAGCGCCCAATAGTCATTCACATACAAATTGCATCCGTAGACTTTGGCGGTTTCGATCGCTTGCGCAACCTCTCGTTCCAACTGATCACCTTGCCGGTGCTTGATGCGCAATTGCATGGTTTTGACACCGGCTTTTGCAAGCCTGCTAACCCATTCCAGGCTCGGAACGACGGGGTAGAAGCCCACCGAATCGTCTCGTTTAAAACTCTTGCGCGCCGTTGCTTCGATAGCCGTTTCAGTCACCCACGGTAAATCATTTTGTTGAAAATCCAAGTCCAGGTGAGCCAGGGGTCCGTTCTCAGAGCCAACATGCGGAGCTAGTCTTATGCCTCGATTCACATACGCCTTTGCGATTACAATCGAGTCTACGATATCGTGCCCCTGTGCCAAACCCGCCGCGATAGCTGCAGACAGCGTGCAGCCCGTGCCGTGGGTTTGTCGACTTTCTTGCCTGCGACTGGTAAGCCACACCCTGGAATCACCATCTGTCCAAAAGTCTTGCGAGAACTCCCCACCGACGTGACCACCTTTTAAGAGAATCGACTGAGAGCCAAATTGCAAAAGATTAGACGCCAGTTCTTCTATGTAGTCGGCAAGCTCCACCTGATCGAAATTCGAAGCACTAACGATTTCTCGACCAACTAAGTAGTGCGCCTCAGCCCAGTTAGGCGTGAGCAGAGTTGTTCGAGAAAGGAGGTTTGAGCGTATTGCTTGTAATGCTGAATTCTGGATCAGGGCATCGCCACTGGTGGCAAACATAACGGGGTCATAAACAACGGTGGTTTCTAAAGTTCTCAATTCACTGACAACAGCTTCGACGATTTCGAGCGAATGAAGCATTCCGATTTTTATGCAAGATGGCTTGAGATCGTCTTTCAGGGCTCGTATTTGCAGTTGCACCATATCCGTCGATATCGGTTCAACCCCGAGAACTCCGCCGGTATTTTGTGCAGTTACAGCCGTTATGACTGAGCAACAATAGACCGAGAAGCTCTGCATCGTTTTTGTGTCAGCCTGCACACCGGCGCCAGCACCACTATCGGACCCCGCAATAGTCCAGGCTATCGGTGTTGCAACCGGTGCTGTGATTATTTGCATAAATCAGTCGTCTCGGTTTGTTGCCAAAATGGAGTGCCAATTAGCGGAGTACTCGGAGACGCAGTGTTTCTGGGCAACATTGGTCCAGCCTCGAATCCCAATCGCCCAGCTTCAACTGCCAGGCGGAAGGCGCAAGACATCGTTGCCGGATCGTTAGAGAGCGCCACCGCTGAATTGAGCAGCACTCCGTCATAGCCCAACTCCATAACTTGGGCTGCATGTGATGGTTTTCCAAGTCCGGCATCCACTATCAAGACTGTATCGGGCAATCTTTGCCGCAAAATTTCCAGTGCATAGATGTCAGTCGGCCCAATTCCGGTTCCTATTGGAGCAGCCCAGGGCATGATAATTTTGCAGCCAGCCTCGACAAGTCGTTGAGCAACAACCAAGTCAGATGTGCAGTAGGGAAAGACTTCAAAGCCCTGACTAATCAGAATCTTGGTGGCTCTAAGAAGTTCAAACGGATCTGGTTGCAGGTTGTAGTCATCGCCGGTCACTTCCAGTTTGATCCAGTTCGTGGAAAATATCTCGCGCGCCATGTTGGCAGTGGTGACGGCTTCCTGAGCCGTGTGACAGCCTGCTGTGTTGGGCAGAAATCGAACATTTTGCCTTCGTAGCAAATTCAAAAAGCTTGCTCCAGCACGCACATCCGCACCCTGCCTGCGCAACGAGACCGTTACAACATCTGTGCTCGACGATGTTAAAGCATTGAGCATGATTTCTGGGGATTCATACAAAGCAGTGCCGAGAAACAATCTGCTTTGTAGTTGGGCTCCGCCTACATTCCACATGGTTACCCCCCCGACATCGGTGAGAGAATCAAAACGTTCTGACGTTGAACAAGCCGACACTCGCTCCAATCGCTTTGCGGCACATGTTGCCCATCAACGGCGATGGCAAATGATTTGCCGACATATCCAAGCATCGACGCCAATTCCGAAAGCGTAGAAATTGGCAGATCTTTTTCCTCTCCGTTAATTAGCAACAGCAATTTGTTTTACCTCCTTGAACAGATCACTAAAAGTAGCGTCAATAGGCTTAGATTCGAGCCAATCGATAAGCAGTCGGACCAACTTCGGCGTCAAAAGAAAACCATGACGATAAAGACCATTCACTTGGATCAGTCCACCACTGTGCTGAATCAACGGTTGGTTATTGGTAAGCGTCGGCCGACAGTTCACTCTTGCATCGATCACTGAAGCGTAGGCAAAGGCGGGATCGACGCTGTAAGCGGCAGAAAGAAGTTCCAGAGTCGACAACACCGAGATCGGACGATAGTCTTCGCACTCAAGACTGGTAGCCCCTATGAGGAAACGCTTACCCGGTCTAGGCACGATGTAGATCGGATAGCGCGGATGAAGAAAACGCAGCGGGCGCGTCAGCACTACATCCGGTGCCTCAACTTCGAGCATCTCGCCGCGAACACCCCTGAGCTCAGAGAATTCAGGTTTTCCGCCCATACCGCGGCAATCAAAGACGAGGTCAAATTGATATTTGCCTGCGCTCGTTGATAGCTCACTAATAGCCCCTTTGCTAATCGTTCTCTGCTCAACAGACTGGACCAAAGTGTTTACTTTCCAGTCGCACTGACCATCGAGCAGTGCGCTGGACAAAGCTCGCATCAGTTCTCTGTTATCGATCTGCCCCTCATCACAGGCAAACAAAGCATTGTCAAATCGTCCAAACAGCGACGGTTCGAGAACACTTAACTGCTCCGCATCAAGCCAAACCAGGTCGTCGGATCGAGCCTGTAGCTTATTGCTGATGCGAGCATGGAAATTCGTCAGCAACAACTGATCGGATGGGTGCGCGATAACGATGGTGCCTTCTTTTTGCAAAAATACTCGGTCTGGAAGTTTGTTCAAAATCTCAGCCCAAAGTTTGGTTGAATCCCGCCCCAGCTCGAAAATCAACTCAGGGCTTGAATCCAGCTCGCAATAAGGCGCGAGCATTCCGGCTCCAGTGAAAGCGCAACTACTTGTGCCGTCGAGCGAATCTTTGTCAAACAGCGTGACTGCAAGTCCTTTGCGCAACAATGTCAGCGCCAGAGTTCTTCCGAACAATCCGGCGCCGACAATGGCTATGCGCGAACGATTCAAATCGTAACGACAACCACCTTTCGCATCGAGAGATCCATCGTTCAAGCGATGCTCTCCGGTGGAACAGGCAAGTTGCGCAACTCCTGTGTCAGGTTCATCGAGCAGAACTTAGGACCGCACATCGAGCAGAAATGAGCATCCTTAGCCGCTTCCGCCGGTAAGGACTGGTCATGGAATTGACGAGCCGTGTCTGGATCGAGCGACAAATTGAACTGGTCATACCAGCGAAATTCAAACCGAGCCTTGGAAAGAGCATCGTCTCTTCTGCGAGCGGCGGGATGCCCCTTGGCGAGATCAGCCGCGTGAGCAGCGATTTTGTAAGCTATCACTCCAGCTTTGACGTCTTCCTTGTTTGGCAATCCCAGATGTTCTTTGGGTGTAACGTAACAAAGCAGTGCGGTTCCATACCAACCGATCATAGCGGCACCAATCGCACTCGTGATGTGATCGTAACCAGGTGCAATATCGGTTGTCAGCGGACCAAGTGTGTAGAATGGCGCTTCCTGACAAACTTTCATTTGGCGGTCGACGTTCTCTTTGATCAAGTGCATCGGAATGTGTCCCGGTCCCTCGATCATCACTTGCACATCGTGCTGCCAGGCTATTTTCGTCAGCTCACCCAGTGTATCCAGTTCAGCAAACTGCGCCTCATCGTTAGCGTCGGCGATCGAGCCGGGGCGCAACCCGTCACCCAGGGAGAAGCTGATGTCGTAAGCCTTGGCGATCTCGCAAATCTCTTCGAAGTGTGTGTAAATGAAATTTTCAGTGTGATGCGTCAGGCACCACTTTGCCATGATCGAGCCACCCCTTGAAACAATCCCGGTCAGGCGTTGATTCGTCAGACGGATGTATCGCAACAAAACACCAGCGTGAATGGTGAAGTAATCGACACCTTGCTCGGCCTGTTCGATCAGAGTCTCGCGAAAAATTTCCCATGTCAGATTTTCTGCAACGTCGCCAACTTTTGCCAGGGCTTGATATATCGGCACCGTACCAAGAGGAACAGGTGAGTTTCTCAAGACGAAGTCGCGCGTCACGTGGATGTCTGACCCAGTCGATAGGTCCATTACTGTGTCAGCGCCCCATTTAATCGACCAACAGAGTTTTTGCACCTCGTCTTCGATGTTTGACGAAACCGCAGAATTACCGATATTGGCGTTTATTTTCGTGAGGAAATTTCGACCAACAATCATCGGCTCCAACTCTGGATGATTTATATTTGCCGGAATAATAGCTCTTCCCGCGGCCACTTCCTGTCGAACAAACTCAGCGGTGATCTCTGACTCGACGTTCGCTCCGTGTGATAGACCTCGCAGTCTATCTCGCCTTTGACTAGTTTCATCGTTGCGCAACTGATCCCGCAACTGATTCTCACGGATGGCAACAAACTCCATCTCTTTTGTAGTCAGGCCAAGTCTGGCATAGTGCATTTGCGTGACATTTGCTCCAGCCTTAGCGCGGAGCGGTCGGCGCACGAGGGCATTACGCTTGTCTTTCATTGGCTCAATAGACTCTAAAAATTCGCTTGATTGAATGCGGCCAACATAGTGTTCAACGTCGTCACGTTGTTCGATCCAGGCGCCGCGGACGCACGGAAGACCCTTGTTGGTATCGACCACAAAGTCGCTGTCCGTGTACGGTCCCGATGTATCGTAGACTAGAAAATTTTCTGCCGAACTGTCTTTCAGCTGAATACTTCTCATCGGCACTTTCACATCTGGACTAGTAGCACTACTCACATATGTCTTCGTCGAGGCCGGAAATGATTCGATAAAATTGTCAGAGCTTTTAGTAATTACAGCTTGCATGAATTGCCCTCTCGTTTGGCTGAGAGAGCGAACTAAGATTTCCATCTTAAGCTCCCTACGCCGGTTCTAACCAGGTCAGGTTCCAAGGGTTGAACTGATGTTCTCTCAGCCGAAATATCGGCACCCCTGCTTGTGCGACAAAGCCTAGCACACAGATCTCGCGAAAGTGTTGAACAATAAATTCGAAATAGCGTACGGTAGAAAAATTTTGAAACCAGTACCGCAAAAGTCGAATCAAAAAGTTTTGTAAATCAGGCAACTTTGAGCACTGACACCTATCAACTAATGCAGTCGATTCGACAAAAATTATCGTGTCGTGCTCACACTGAAAATCTTATGATACTGAATACGGTGCCATGGACGGCAATCGAATCGTTTTCTTGCCGGTCTAGCTAATTCTTTTGTCTATGCAGCTCTTGTAAGCTTTTGATCAACGAATCGGCAGCATCGATCTTCTGCCAATTGTAATGATGGGGATCTTCACTTGCATGCTTGCGCAGCAAGCTACTAACGTCCGTTTGCTTGAGGACATTCTGCCATTCGCGCTTATATTCTTCTGGGTTCCACTCTTTAAGATCTTTGAACGAACCGTCTCTGCTGATTGTGTCGCGCAGATGCTTTTGCTCGGCGATGATGCCGTCCATCTGTCTGCTGGTTACAGCTCCAGTGGCCACGTAAGGAGAACCGACTGGACAGCTCTTCATCTTCTCCATATCCGCAGAAGAAAGAGCCTTGTCGTCTTTCATGCGTTGGATAATGCCATCGCGCAGGCGTCGCGAATCTGCATCAAGACCGGCATCAGCCAGTCTGTGAGCGACTTGAGGAGTCAAGGCGGCGTTCAGGTCTTCAGTCGTGGGTGCTAGTTTGTGCGCTTGCCAATTCTTCTTTTCAGATTCAACTAGCTTGGCGATTTCCTGTTTCTCAGTGGCAGTGGAAAGTACACGGTCATGGGTGGTGTAGTAGTCGCGGTGCAACGAGCCTTTCGGTCCTAGTTCGGCTTTGCGGTGCTGCTCTGCAACTTTCGCAAGATCATCCAGCTTCATATCAGGCAGAAAACCCTGCTCCTTGAGGCGACTGAGAGCCTGCGAGGGACCTTCGCCCTTCAAAAAGTGATTCTCGTTATGCACCTTATCGTAAGCAGACTGCCAGATCTTCTGCTCGCCTTCACTTTTGCCCTGCACTTGCGCAGCAAGCCACTCGGGACGGCTAGAAGCAGGATTCGATACTTCGTTGCTCATGCATGGCTCCACAAGATCTACGTCCTTGAGTAAACAACACTGAAAGTGTAAAAATTGTGAGAACGGACAACCCGCGAGCCTTGATCTGCTCACGGGTTGTTGTCTAGCCTTTCATCTGCTGCCGAGCAAGATGTGACTTAGATTATGGAAGAAAATTCGCGACGAAGCACAGCAAGCAATGGACGACGGATCGAACCTTAACTAGATGCGGAAGAACGGAGTTTCTACAACTTTGTCTGCGAAGAAGACCTGAATTTGATACTGTCCTGGTCCAACTTTCACACTCGGTGCAACAACAGAACCGTCTTCGTTAGTCTTTCTCGAGAAGACAACGCCACGATCGACTTCGTTGATTCTCATTTCGACATTCGGCAATGCATTTTCTTCTTTGTCCTTAGCCTGCAACAGAATGCGCAGCTGGTCAGTATCTACATGCCATCCAAGATTGATTTGAATGTTCGCATCGTCAATTGTCTTTTGGAAAGTTCCAAGTCCAACCAACTGTGCACCAACTCCGCGCAGCGCTCCAGCTGGCACCATTTGTTGCCATGCCATCGCAGCAAGCATGTCTTGCCATGTATTGATCGCCGCTTCTTTGGTGTTGCCGACCATGTCTCTGAGCTTGACGACGACTTCTTTGACGACATCGACTTGTTCACCGAGCAACTTGTCGGTAACACGTTTGATAATCGCTTCGTCAGTCTTTGACAAGGCTCGGAATTGAGATGCCGCCCACATGGCGCCATCAAACTTTGTATTCTCACCTGGCAGTGGCAGGTCGTTGAAGTTTTCAGCGCAGAATTTCTCGAAAGACTCAGCGCATTTCTTCTCGTCACCAATTGAGAGGACCTTATCCAACTTTTCATTCAGGGTGTTCATTACCTTCTCCTAGATACACGCTTCGTCTCTGTCCAATTTTTCTTTAAATGCTTTCAGCGTACGACTTATCTTCTTGTCGATCGTATCTATACTCTTGGGGTCCATTTTTAGACATGAAATCAAATCTTCTCTTTTATAGCCCTCGACATACTTCAAAACGAAGCAAGTGCGGTGGATTTGCTCTGGTAGCTCAGCAAGAATCTGTTCTATTAGATCGTTAATCATGGCTTTGGAGGCTGGGTCATTGCCTTCAGAATTTCCAGATAAGGTGTATTCCATGCCGAAAACGTCGTCGGCGGTGCGACCGTCTTCGGCGTCGAACATCGAATCGAGCGACGTAGTACGCCACTGGTTCGAGGTGGAAGCCTCCTCACTAAAGGTTTTTCCTAATCCATATTGTTTGCGGGTCATCGACTCGCCGTCATAATTTGCGTCCAGCGCAGCAACTCCGATTTCGACCGTTTTCTCTACCGGCTTCTTCTCGTCACGCTTCTTGAGCTGGACTTTGTGATAGCGCTCCAGATTCTGGGCGATCGCCTTGTTGCAGGCGCCCAGACAGTAGGGGGCGAGCTTGGCTTCAGGGTGGGTTGGGTCAAAGTGCTTGGTGACTAAAACGAGGGAATTTTGGAGGATATCTTCAACGTCTTCATCTGTAGCTAGGCGCGCTCGCGAGCGGATGTAGCGCATCATCCGCTGAGGGGTAAATTCCATTTGCCCCCGCAAAAAAGTTCTGCTTTCCTTTTCGTTCATATCGACGCTGGCCCTGCCTTGGGCCGTATCTCCGTGCTTACCAGAAAGAACTATATCTGATTCTTGCGCCTGCCGAGACCGATTGGCCTCCCGGACCCCGTATCTATACCCGCCAGAGCTTTTTCAGACACGCTCACGCAAATCCTCATAGATGTTATCAAATTAATGCTCACGTTTTCTCGATAGTAAGGTCCAGGCCCCCACTTCACGAATTAGTCACATCGAAAAAAAGACGTTGTTGTAAAATGAATCCGCTCCCAGAGCGCTTTAGAGCCACTTTCCTTTCAATTTCCTTTCAGAAAATACATTAAAGAGCGACCTGGCAGTCGTT
>JBBQFO010000156.1:0-11144 GCA_038322035.1 Candidatus Obscuribacterales bacterium | reverse complement strand
TCTCATGTTCGAGGAGATCAGTCCGACTAAGGTGGCTGAGCCTAAGCGCGCCGAGCAACGTCAGGAACATGGGGAAGATCTCCAAAATGCTGAAGACGTAAATGATCAAACGTCATTGGAAGCCAGCGGTTCTGATGCTGCACCGCCAGCAGTGCCAGCTCCTCAAACTTTCAATCTACCTTCCAACACGTACGCCGACTTCGTACCAACAGCGGTTTCAGCTGCTGCAGAGCAGAAAGAAGAGCTGGTACCAGAAGTCGTCGAGATGGTTAAAGCTCTCGCTACCGCACTTTACTCTAAATCTGATTACAACAAACAGCACCACCTCGAGACAGCGAGACTGAGCGAACTACTGGCTAAGGTTATGGGTCTGAGCCAACAGCAAGTAGAACAGATCAGAGTGGCTGGACTTCTTCACGACGTCGGCACTTTATCAATTCCTACAGAACTGCTCAACAAGCCTGGAAAATACAACGCCGATGAGCGAGAAATCATCAACCAGCATGCGGTTCTGGGAGCACAACTACTCAGACCGATTCGAGCCCTTCGAGATATCTGCGAAATTCTGGAAAACCACCACGAACGATGGGATGGACTTGGGTATCCGCGTGGACTGAAGGGCGAAGAAATTCCTCTGCCTGCGCGCATCGTTTCCATTGTCGACTCTTATCATGCGATGATTTCGGATCGTCCATATCGCGATGCAATGACCAAAGAACAAGCCATCCAGACATTGAAGGACGGTGCGGGAATTCAGTGGGATCCATTCCTAGTTGATATTTTTGTTGCAGTGCTGGCCAGCTTAAATGATCCGCGTTCAGCACCACTGGCAGCGCCGACTCCAGCGACGCCGAGCCTCGAAGCGATGAAGGCTGAATCCGCCAAACCGGAGCCGTCGGCACTGACCCAGACTGCGCCTCCGACCGCCCCAGCTCCGACGGCCCAAACTCCAGCGGTTCCATTTCCGATGGCATCTGAGCCGCCGGTGATGAACGCTCGTCAGCGGCTACTTCAACACAGCCCACAACAAGCAATTGAGGCCCAACAGCCGTCCCAAGCGGCAGCATATCCCATCCAGAACGCACCATCCGTAGCGGATGATATCGATGAATCCGAATTCGATGACGACTTTGATGACGAGGAGTTGGACAACGAAGCTGAAGATCTTGCCTATCCCGACGCCGTGAGCGAACGCTCAGACAAAGTCAGTGCGCCATCAGCTTTGGAACAATTGCGACGCGTGCCACCGGAACAGCAAGCTGCAATTTTCCAGCAAGCCAGCCAACGCGCAGCAAGTGAAATACCTGCACACGCCCAGCAGGGATTAGCACCGCAGCGTACTGAACTAGCCTCGCACGTTCCTACGCCACAACAAGCAGCGATACAGGCTGCTATGCAATCAGCGCAACCGCCCACACTACCGGTGGTTCAGCAGGCTTCTGCCCAGTTTATCCAGCCTCTACCGCCCCAGCCACCATTGCAGCCGGGTCCGACGCCGTTGCCTCAACAGCCTCCTTCACAGAACATCTCGCAACCCTTGCCTCAACAGCCTCATCCGACGGCGCAACAGATTGCCCAACAAGGGCATAGTCCTTATTCGCCGCAAGATCCACGCCAACAACTGGCACCCCAACAACCGCCGCCGGCACCAACGTATTCGCAACAAGCGCCAGAACTATCGCCGGCGCAGAATCAGCAACCCGCACCACAGGCGATGCCTCAGCAGGCAGCACCGCAGACGCCACCATCGCAAAACCTGTTCCCACATTTACAGCAGATGCAAAATTCAAATCCGCAGCCAACTCAACCGCAACAACAGCCACAAAATCCGGCTGCGCCGCAGCAACAGTACGCTCAGCCATTAACACCGACAAATCCGTCAGTACCGCAAGAACGAACCAACCAACCTCCAGCAAACCAGCCGGAGCATGAACAACCGCACCCAGCTAATCCAGACCAGTTTTACGAAGAACCGTAGCGTCTCATCGAAATCATGATGTGGCCTGATCAACTTCTGTTGTTGGTGTTGCCTTATCGACTTTCGGTGGCTCAACCAACCGTTTAAAGTTGTCCATCCACTGAGGCAATGCTTCACTAAACTTTGCCACGAGGACCAGGTGAAACATATCAGCGAAAAAGCCTTCCGCATTTACACGGAATGTCACCAAAGTAAAATTGGCAGCTTGCTCCAAGTCATGGTCGAATTCGTAACGCGAACCGAACAGCTTTAATTCACTTTTATAGGAAACGCCGGGATTGAACTCAGTAACCACCAGAGTGCCACCGAGACCCTTGCCCAGTTTTATTTTGCCGTTCGAATGGAGGGCGAGCGGTTCCTTAAACCGAATCGATTTCACGCCCATGTCCCACTTAGTCCAATTCTGCCAATCCACAAGTTTTTCCCACACCGTTTCAATCGGTGCGTTGATTAATACCTTGTGAACCGCCAATTTCGTCATAAATACTCGATATCGGATAACATTCTGCATTGAAGAACGACCATTCGTCAATGAAAAGCGCCGAACGTGTGAAGCGACCAATAACATTGTCAGGAGAACGCAATGAAAACAATTGACCTGCGCAGCGACACTGTGACGATGCCATCAGCCGAAATGCGCCAGGCGATTTTTACCGCAGAACTCGGCGATGACGTATATGACGAGGACCCAACAGTAAATTCATTACAAAAACGCGTTGCTAAGTTACTCGGCAAAGAAGCCTCTTTGTTCGTTAGCAGCGGAACAATGGGAAACTTGATATCACTACTGGTGCAGGGTGGTCGCGGGGATCAAGCAATCATCGGCGATGCAAGCCACATAAATTTGTGGGAACAAAACGGCGCCTCGAGTTTGGGTGGTATCAGTCTAAGAACTGTACCGAACAATGCCGATGGAACGATCTCGATTTCAGCGATCGAGTCGGCAATAAATCCAGACAACATTCACTGTGCAAAAACGAAATTGATTTGTTTAGAAAACACTTGGAATGGACATCCTATCTCTCTTGAGTACATCAAACAGGTTAAGACAGTGGCCGACCAACATCGACTAAAAATGCACATCGACGGCGCACGAATGTTCAACGCCTGCCTGGCACTAAATGTGACAGCAGCGCAACTTGTCGAGAACTTCGACTCTGTTCAATTTTGTTTTTCGAAAGGGCTGGCCGCACCGATTGGTTCGATGGTTTGCGGCAGCGAGGAGTTTATCTACGAAGCCAAAAGAATGCGCAAGGTGTTGGGCGGCGCCATGCGACAGATTGGAATTGCTGCTGCTGCATGTCATATCGCGCTAGACAAAATGATCGATCGTCTGCCTGAAGATCACGAGAGCGCAAAGAGACTTGCTGATGGATTAGCCAAAATGTCGCACATAAAAGTTGATCCAACCCAAACGAAAACAAACATGGTCTTCTTCGACAGTGCGGCGCCGAGCGTCAGTCGCAGCGAACTTCAGCAACAGTTACAAAAAAACGGAATACTGGTTGGCATCGAACAACGACTTGGAATTCGAGCGGTAACTCACTACGGTATTTCTTCCGACGACATCGATGAGGCGCTTGCACGAATCCAAAAATTGACCGTAGTCTCTGGTCAATCTGCACGCGTTTGAAATTCAAATTTTCCGAATATGCGGGCGATTAAAGTTGTCGAGACGTGATTTTCGGGAACAATATGTACATGTCTCAACTGACGTTTCCAGCCGCATTAAACGAGCAACTTTCTGAAGCAGACGGTCAATTTCGTGAGGGTCATTTCGAATCAGCAGATGAGCTTTACACTAAACTCCTGGCTGACATCGAAAATCTGGAAGATTTCGAAAATGCCGACATAGGATCGTTGGTTCTCAAAATCGCAGAGAGTCGTTATGCGGCAGGTGCGTATGAAAAGGCCAAGCTGGCTTACGAACAGCTGTTGACCCTGCAAGAAAAAAAGCACGATACTTCCAGCAAAGACAGAATCTTCACGTGCGTAAAAGCGGCTCGCAACTACGAAAAATGCGACGAACAAACTAACGCTCAATCGAGATATGAGCAGGCTTACGAACTAGCCAAAACGGTACTTCCCGTTAAGCACTTCTTGAGACGAACAGTCTTTGAATGTTATGCACAGTGGTTGCGTACTCAGAAGTCCAATCCACTGGTGCTGTCGATCTTGGAGAGCGAATTAGGAACCCGCCCGGCACCGTTGGCAGAAGAGCCAGACACCGAACCTGTTGAGCAAGAAAAAAAATCATCTGAGAAACGTGAGCCCAGAAAAGGCGCAGATGATTTTGCCAACCTGAAATCAAAGCTCGGACGGAAAAGACAGCCAGATAAACAACCCGACAAACGTCCAGTCGACAGCGATTCAAGCAATCTTGGAACAGAGCAAAAAGCATCAAAACTTCCTCAATCGATAATCGACAAATCGATGGACAGACAAGTCGCGGCGAGAAAATTCCTGAACATTTCGCTGGGTCCCCAAAAGGAAAAAGTAAACAAATCCCGATTGAAAAGTGCACTCATAGAAGACTTTGTCGGATCAACTGAAAGCAGTGAGAGGTCTGATGCGACTCCAATACCAGAAAACGTTCAACATGAAGCAATTCTCGCCAATGCCGTCGAAACCGCTGATGCCGCCAATGTTGCTGATGTTGCAGGTGGACAGGTAGGTCAAGATCTTCTTGCTGAAGCCGAAGAATTGCTCAAAAACCTGGAGATTGCCGAACAGAACAAGAGCGTTTCTCTACTAGTGTCTCCAGAATCGACAATCGACAGCTCCACCAGAGCGACTCTCAGAGGCGCGCCTTCGACCGGTCTGGAAGAATCTTCTGCCGACAGTGCGGAGTTTGATCTTTATCAAACGTACGGAACATCTTCCACGGTCGCCATAGACTTGGAGATGGAACGACTGTTGGCAGAGTCTGCACGATTACTTTTCAATATTGAAAGCCTTAGCGGACCGGGAGAGAGCCAATCCGACCCTGAGCAGTCAGACGATGGCGAAAAGCGAACTAATTCCGGATTGTTGCTGAGGGGATCGAGCGGTGTGGCGATGCGTCACTCTGAACGTTCTTACTTCGGACAAGAAGAAGAAAAAAAACCGAAGGGAGCGAAATTCAGCCTCGCCGACATCATCGAGAAGTACGTTCCGTCCACAGGCGCTTTGAGAACAGTCATCCTGGTGGCCGTGCCCCTGGTTCTGATTGTGTCAGGCGTTTGCTTTGCCGTTTTGTCCAATTCAAATTCGAAGCCGGAGCAGCTAGCGGATGCACCAAAATACATGAAGCCTTTTCTAGGTCAGAACTTTGGCACCGCTGATGGTGCGATCTCACTCAATTTTAAACCGAATCAATTGGAGATTCAAGGTAGAAAACTGAAAAGGCAGCCCAAAGTATTTTTCTGGCAAGGCACGACGAATGATGAGTTGCGCTTGCTGCAAGGCACGTTGAAGAACTGTGTATGGTTAGCACCATCCAAAGAAGGACTGAAAACAAGCGACGGTCAGATTTTCTACTCAGCCAATGCACCAGAAATAAAGGTGCGCGAAATAATGAACACAATAAAGACTAATGCCCTGGGTTATTTCTCGGCATCCGGCACTTATCCTAATCCCGAAGCCGTTCAACCGGATAGATACCTGAATCCAGTCAGTGGACGGTACGACCCAGTCAACGCCTGCACAATGATTGTCGGCAAAGAACGACCGCAAGATGCAGAGACAAGACTTGATCTCGATTTAGAAAACGGACAGATGTTCAACAATGAGCCTGCTGCAAAACCAGGCGCAGTAGGCGTGTTCTGCGTTCAACTGGGAGACCCAAATCATCTACCCGGCATGCCGAGCGCATCGGGACTGTCCGAGCCAGTGACAACCCAAAGCATGTACATTCACGGGTTCGACAGAAACGGTGAGCTACTGCGAACAGGAGCGGAACAGAAGATCTTGTTAATCGAGCTGAAACCGCATGGACTGAAAAACCTGAGCAGCGGAGACGATGCAGCTAAGTATCAAACTAGCGACATCTGCTTTACACAAGGTGAACCGCCTAGCCAGCCCGCCATTGCTCTCAAGTATGGGCTGATCGGGCTCTTGATATTATCCATTGTTGGATTTTTCATCTGGCTGCAACAGGTAACCCCGAAAAATCAATAAGCGAAAGGTTTTTGGGCCATTGAAGGACCCCCCAACTAATTTTGCCGACCAGACAGTAGTTCAATACGTACAACGAATCTTGGTCCGGAGGGACGTATGAACCGCTTAACTTTGGTATCTCTGAGCATTATTTTCCAATTCACCGCTCTTGCAGCAAACGCGCAAAATTCGCCAACTGCAGCTTATTTGGAACTGCACAAAAAAGAATTAGCCGCGACCAGTTACGCAGATCTGCTGCTACTGCGCTCTGCCAGTTCAATTGCGCATGACAAACCCATGTCTAAAGAAGATATGAATTTCATTTTCCCTATCTTCAAAGCAACTTTGCCGAAGAACATAACGGTGATTAACGAACAAGTAAAAGGCACCAGTGCAATACTAAAAGCCACAGCTAAACCTGGCACCACCAACGCTAACACAACTGAAACAACTGTAGGCGAAATCGAACTAACACTGGAGAATGGTCAGTGGAAAATCGAGCACGAAAAGTGGGATTCGAAAATCGTTATGAAGTAGTCGGTTCGGCATCGATCACGAAGTCTCTGTCGAAGTTGATTACGCCCTGGCTCGCGTCGCAATCGGCGCAATTTTCGGTGGCGCGAGCAAAGGTGATTGAATAACTTGCGGAATCAGATCACGTGGTGCAGGTGCTGTAGCCGTTGGGCTTACAATCACTTGCCCTAATTGCTTTACATAATCAGGTTGAGACTCGGCAGCAACTTGATGCGCATGAATGTATTCAGAGATTTTTTGGAAATAGTCTTGTTGAGAACGATCTTTGACTTTCTTCAAACAATCGGCGCACAAATATGTGGCACCTTGAAAGTCGCTTGCTAAAACAAAGAGTTCAATGATACCCGCACGCGCTGCTGGCATGTCAGGCTCGAGAGTCAGAGCGGATCGATAATCTTGCAAGGCTCTGTCGTTATTTCCCATTCGCACATTTATGCTGCCGGACTGACAATAATCTGCTGCTGTTAGTGACGCCATCTTGGCGATCATCTTCAACTGTTGCTCGGCATTGGTGTAGTCACCGAGTTGCATTAGTGCGAAGGAAAGATATCTTCGAGCATTGGCATCATTTGGATTCAACTGAACTGCATTTTTTAAAACAGCAACAGCTGGTTTAAATGATCTGCTTTGAATTAAAACGTAACCTCGTCGGGTCAGAACATCGGAAGTATTAGCACTCTCCACCGAGAGTGCAGCACCGGCAGAGCCAACTGTGCAAGACAATCCGAACGCGAATGCGCTTAAGATCTCAACAGCGGTGGTGCCAATTTTTTTCATTACCTGATCAGATTTACGAGTGAACGAGCGACGTTTTCGAATACTTGATTGAGTTGTGTTGGGTCGGTGGCTTGGTAGAATTGCGCGTTGTTGCCTGAGATCGCAGCGATTCCTCCAGTAGAAGCATTCGTGTTTGTATCATTCAGCACTGCAGTCTGCAATGATTGCAAGGAAGGAACCAAACACAATCCAATGCAGTAAATAGGTATGCCAGCAGCGTTTGCGGCTACTGCCTGCGCTCTTGCATCAGCAGTCGGATCACCCCCAAGACTGGAGACAGTCGGCAATCCATCGGTAAAGAGAACGATTGCCTTCTTGGCACCTGGTCTGGCTAATCCGAGTCCCCCCGAACTGGATGACTGTAATTGTTTGATTGAATACTGCAAAGCGCCAGCGATGTTCGTGCCACCATATGCGATCAGCGTCTGCACGGATGTGACAACTGACCCGTAGTTACTGTACGCAGGGCCACTCGTCGGTACAAGCGGTATGCCTGGGTTCGGCGGTAAGGGGGCCATCGGGTCTGCAGGAGAGCCATTGCTAACAAATGTGCTTGGATTGTCTGTGATGTTACCGAGCGTCGCGTAATCGGGGTCGCAGACTTGTTTCGAAGTAGTTCCCGCATCTGATCCAAAACTAACCAAGCTAAAATGAGCATCACAGTCATTATTCATGATCGTATAAAAGTTTATGGCGGCAAGAATAGCGTCTGAGATCGGATGTCGCTGAGCTTGTGCACTCTGCTGGTACGCAGCGTAGTAACCCGCTTTCGGAGCCACGCCCCATGTAGTGTAATCAACCCCAGCTGCAGACGCTGTCGCTACAGATTCAAAGTTTCCTCGCGCTGCTTCGACCAATAAGCCGACATTGCCAGCTGGAAAAACACAGCCACTCACCGTGATTCCTTTTGAGAAATCACTGGTGCCGTCAATATTGACCACCACATCTGTGAAGCTAGTTGCAGATGCATTTGGAGCGATTGCGCCTGTGTTGGCACCGCGTCCGGCTGCGCTGAAACTGGCAGCACCGCCACCAGCATCGAGCTCCTGCGGATAGGTAGCATTGAGAGCTGTTCCGGTCGCGCTCGTACACTTAAACGCGTTATAGAGTGGTCCCTTGAGCAACACTTTATAGCCATTAGCTTGCTTCAATTTCGGATTAGCTTTGTTGATATTGTATCGATTCACTACACTGACTTGGGTGAAGTCGTCCATGGAAGCGGAGATATCAAAACATAGCACCACATCCAGTTGCGGCAGCCCACCGTTGGACCGCTCCACCACAGGATAAGGACCAAGCAGTGTAAGGAATTTGGAGAAAAATGGAACGAAACCAAATGCTCCTGTGACCTGAATAATTTTCCCGTTGGTACTTCCCAACGGAACCGCTTGCCTTGAGACCGGATCTAAATATTGGAAATAGAGTTGCGCTTTGTTAGCAGCTGGAGACATTGGCAGAGAGCTAGATTCAGTCGCATCGGACAATGAATGCGCCAGCACGGTATTCTGACGAAACATATTCATTGCAGTGGTTTTTGCACCGACCTGAGTGGTAGAAGGATCCACATTGTCTGAGGTCGCCACTGTCGCGCCAGCAGCCAGAGCAGCACTGTCAACGCAAGCCTTCAATTGCTGCTTGGCTAGATTGTACAAACACATTTCATAGCAAACAAAACAGAGTGGTGCAACTACAAATGCTGCGATGAACACGATGAGCACGCTGATGGCTTGCCCTTTTTGCCGACGTCGAGAAGGAAACAGTTTCGAAGTCTTAGTTTGCTCAAGTGCCATAGTACTGTTCCTTGATGATTGGAAATGTGTATCGACGCTGCATGATCAAGGTGCCGTTCTTCGCATAGAATTTGGCTCCGAAAAATACAATTGGAGCTGGGACTTTCACAGTCACACTAGTTGTCACCGTTACGTACGAAGACTGGTTGGCTGGCGGATTTCCGCCGTAGTCATTGTAGACAAAGTCAGGATCGGCTGTGGATGTAAGAATTGGTTGCGAAACGAAGACACCATCTGTGGCATGTAACTTCAGCTGCGTAGTCGCAGCCAACAAAGCCGCTGCCTTGCCGCTCGTCTGTGCAGCAGCACGAGCGGCATCGCGACAGACTGCATCGTTCAAACACATGGCAAAATTGAGCAGGATCATATTCATGGCAAGCGCCGAAAGAGTAATCATCAGAATGGCTCCGAGAGCCAATTCCACCGCCGAACCACCGCGACTATTTCTGACTTTGGCGATTGACTTGCTCTTCATTGATTAAGCCCCTGTGGGAATTCGGCATACACCGAGGATCTAGCGCTCGTCACGACCGGACCCGTCAGTCCTGGAACAGTTCCCAAAATCGATTTAGGAAGAGTGATTAGTGGATTAATCGATCCGTTGATTAAGACCTCGATGTTGTAACTATTCAAGTTTGTGTCCGCTGGTTTGGCCAGCGCCGTCGTTTGCCTCGTGACGGCGCCGCCTGAAAGGGGGCAGATGGCGATCTGCGTGGTGATCGAAGTCAGAGTGATGCCGTTAAACCCCTTCACCGATTGAGTTGCCACCGCAGTGGCAATGTTGACAGCTGAGGGGTCAGTCGTTGAGTAATTTGTATAAAATGACTTGCATTGAGAAGCAGATTGAGCGGCGAGGCGAGCGGCATTGAGCAGGAAGCAGTAGCGTACTCCTAATGTTCCAAAGGCGATCAGCGGAAAAGTGAAGATGCAAAACAGGAGCAACAAAGTCGGTGCGAACTCGGCCATGGTATTACCGGACGAAGATCTACGTGCCAGATATCTCAAAAATGACCTCGGGGAGAATACGTCCCACTGTTGATATCTTATACCTTGCCGCATATAATCGACCATCCCCTGATTATGGGGTCGCTGGGTGAACTTGGCGTGACTTATCCCCCTAAAGTGGTGACTTGAAAGAATGACTGATGTAATCAAACTCAAACAAAGCTTTGTGCGCAATGATAAAGTGAGGTTTAGAGAAGATTCCGATAAAGTTTGGGTATGTAACCATTAGTGACTCGGAGACCGCTGGAGACCGGCCATGAATATATCGGCAGATATGGTAGCTATGGTGTTGACTGCTGCCGGTGACCTCGCGGCGCGCGAACAAAGCTACCTCGAGGCGGAACAACTGTACATGGACGCTTTGTTTTATGCGGAAGAATGCTGGGGTCCGAAAAGCTACCAGGTGGCTTCGCTCTACGCGTATCTATCCGACATCTTTACCAAACAAGGCAAGACGTCAGAATCAGCGGTTTTCATGAACCGAGTCGATGAAATCAACCGGCTGTACAAAAAAGCTCACGCTGAGCCAGCTATCGTGGACCTTCTACACTCGCTGTAGCAACTTCAACCGCCTTCTCTACTGCACTTGCCCAACGTAGACCCCGTAAGGCAGCAAAGTCAGGTGACTAAGACTGGCGTTGTTATTACCTTTCGGTGAAGCCAACAAGGTTTTAGCCGAAGTAGAGTTGATCCCAAACGGCTTCAGGTCATATTGCACAGTCTTGCTCTCTGGACTCATGTTTAAAGCCACCAGAATGCTTTTCTTTTCGCCTCTGCGCACGTAAGAAAGTACATCCTTGTTCTGATCATCCACTGCTTTGTAATCGCCGTTGATGAGCGCATCTTCGGTTCGTCGCAAGCGAATTAGTTCTTTGTAAAAGTTGAGAACGGAATTTTTGTCAGCTTCTTCCGCTACAACATTG
>JBBQFO010000155.1:0-11207 GCA_038322035.1 Candidatus Obscuribacterales bacterium | reverse complement strand
GCCGAAAGATGCGACGGAAGCGGCAACTGAACGAGGATTCCATCGACCGCATCTGACTCGTTCAAGGTCTTGATGCAGTTCAAAAGCGTTTCCATGTCGGTCGTTGATGGAAAGGTGTGCATGAAACTTTCGATGCCCACTTTCTTGCAAGATGCAGTCTTATTTTTGACGTAAAGCGCGCTGGCTTTGTCGTCGCCGACCAGAACCACAGCTAGACCGGGGCGGCGCTTTCCTGTCTCGACAATCTTCGCTACCTTTTCTTTAAGTGTCTCGCGCACAGAAGCGGCAAGCGCTTTTCCGTCCATCACCTGTCCTACCGATTGTTCTTGCAAAACCATTGATTCAGGCTCCTCTAAAATTCAATTTGCTCAAAACATTTGGAAAGGTCTAACTGCGAAGCAGTCTTTTCGCCAGACTTCAAATTTATTTCATCAGCAGCGGTGACGACTCCGATTACGATGAATGGATTGTCGTCAACCCAGTCTTTCAAACTGCTTTCGGGTATGCAACCGACCAGTTCATAATCTTCCCCACCGTATAGCGCCCAGTCTACCGGGTCAGCGCCTGCCAGTTGCGCAATTGCGATGGTTTCAGCGTGAATCGGTAACTTTTCTAAATCAATATCCATGCCGACATCGCTGGCTCGGCAAATCTGTGAAAGCGCGTCGGCGAGACCATCGCTTGCGTCCATGAGAGCACCGCGGTTAGCAGTGCGTCTGACCATCGACCAGGATTCGCAAAAGCGCGGAAGTGGATGGATGTGAGCAGAAATAGAATGTGGAAACTCTTTGGCACTGTCGAGCTGGTTGAGCAAGATCCAGAGACCGGCTCGGCTTGCGCCGAAGTCGCCTGTAACGATGACAAGATCGCCTGACTTTGCGCCAGAGCGCAACAAACATCCATTTTCATGCTCTTTGCCTTGCACGGTGATGCCGATGGTCAGTACCGGACCTTTGGTCAGGTCACCGCCGACGATCTGGGCTCCATAGGTCTTGCTGCACTCGATCATGCCTTCATAAAGTTCTCTAAACGCAACTTTATCCAGATGTGGCGGCACCGTAATACTGACTAGCAAATTGCGCGAACGTCCAGCCATAGCCGCAACATCGCTCAAGTTGACAGCGACGGATTTCCAGCCCAAGTCGCGCAACGCAATTTGTGGCAGCAGAAAGTGCGTGCCTTCAACAAGTGTATCGGTCGTCAACAAAACTCCGTCTGCGACTACGGCACAGTCATCGCCGATAAAAGGGCTGTCTGTCCACGACTTGATCGCTCCGACCAATTCTTGTTCGCGTGTAAAAAAGCGTTTTCCTGCGGACATTTAAAAGCCTTTGACCGGCGCACTTGCCGGAGTTGATGCTACAATCTGGCAGTAAGGGATGTCCAGAACGCGTCCAGAAACGGAATTATTCCAAAGTCAGGTGAATTGTGTCATCGATTGCACAAATAGTAATTGGCTTTCTCCAACTTGTTAATTTACTCGTTATAGTTTGGTGCTTGCTTAGTTGGTTTCCGAACATTCGCTGGTACGATCAACCATTCAAGACACTGGACCAATGTGTACAGCCGATCATTGCACCATTTCGCAAGCTGATTCCACCAATCGGCAACATAGATCTCTCGCCGATGATCGCTTTATTTGTCTTGCAGGGCGTTCAAATGTTAGTTGGCCAGCTTCTACGCTGACCAGGTCAGGAATTTTTTAAATGCTCTCACGCAGATCGTTCTTGTTGGGTAACCTAGCAGGACTGGTAACACTTGCCCCCGGACTCAGCTGCACGGCTGCACTGGCTAAGAGAGCCAAGGTCGAGGCAGTCAAGGCCGGTCCTCATTCCGTTGCGCGCTTGGATTGGCCGCCAGCGATCGTGCCCGATCGACTGGGAATAACCGACAAAGGCTTCTGTTGCATCGCGGATGAATACGGACGCTTAGCGATTGTCGATTTGCGAAAGCCAAGCAATCCTAAAACGCCTCCAAAAGTTATTGCTGAACTTGGTGGGCTTGGAAAGAAAGTCATCGACTTCAAAGTATTTTCGGGAAGAGCTTACGCACTGGTTCTATCTGCCTCGGAGAATTCCGACGCGCAGTATGCACTGGTGACAATCAACTTAGCACCAATTACTGATCCGTCGATCTTGAGCACTGTTCCATTGGACCGATTCTCAGAAGCGACCTGTGTTGCGGTTAGCTTGGACTTGATTTGTGTAGCAGGAACCTCGACAGCCGGTGAGCATCTGATTGCCATCTATAGTGCAGGCGCAAAGGGCGCCAAGATGGACTCAACTTCTATCGCCACAATCACATCGGAAATGCCTGCAACGTCCATGGACTTGCAAGATCGCAATCTGTTGGTGCTCGAAGGTGGCATCAACTCTCAACTGCAATATTTTGGATTAATCGACCCACGCACACCCACAACCAGAGCCACTGTTAAGCTCGATGGTGATTTCAAAGCAATGGCCAGATTCAAAGACGCCGCCATCATAGCTGGCACCACTTCAGCACTGTCCGCCAATGGTGGTGCCTGTGTGGCAAAATCTATAGCCCTGGAGCCGCAACTACGGGTGGTATCAGAAATAGCCTTAGATCCAATCATGAATGTTTTCGACGCGTCGGCTCAGAAGGACCGTTTCATGATATTCGGCGAATCAAGCAACGATCGAATGCTTGCTTCATTGTTGTTTAACAAAAACAAAAATCTGACCAAAGAACAGTTCGTCACTCTGGAAAAACAAAACGGGGGTTACGGTTCACATTCCAGCGTTTCGCTATTCGGAAAAAATGTCTACGTCGCGTCAGGGTGGGCCGGGGTACAGATGCTGTCTCAGGTTGGCACCAACTGGGCTTTCGCATACAACTACGCGATCCCGCGACTGCCGGCATCCAGCCTGGCTGCATGGGGCGACTCGGTAGTGCTGGCCGGTGCGGACCTGAAGCTGTACAACATCCAGCAACCAAGTCACCCAGCCTTATCAACCGTGGCAAGTCTGACCAGCTCTGTCAAGTCAGTTGTTGGCGCGGGCAGTTACGTCATCTGCCTGACGAAGGATTCTATCCTGTTGCGCAAAATGGATAAGTTGAACGATACGATCGCAACAGTAAAGATCACCGGACAAAAACTCTGCTTCGACAAACCGCAACAGCGCGCCTACGTACTCAAAGAGGGCGCCAAGAAAACAACCACGCTGAGCAAATTTCAAGTCTACTCAAACAGCTTGAGTGCAGAGAAAGTCTACGAAGTTCCCGGAATATTTTCACACGCCTCCGCCAGTGGTGGCTCGATTTTGCTGGGCGGAATCAACGACGTGTCACTATTCAAACTCAGTGACAAAGCCGAATTAATTGGCAGTAGACACTTCGAAAACCTGGGTGTGCGCGACGTAGTTCTGCTCGATGACTTTATCGTCATTTCAGCAGTCGACCAAAGTTCGAAAGGCTTCTGCTTGATCCTCTCCAAGGACGAAAAAGATTTGCACGTCTTGGGTTCAATAGACCTGCCGCACGATGCTGCAGCATTGGCAGCGATCAACCGCACCGCCGTGGCAGTGGGACGCTCCCCGGGCGGCAAAGACCTGGCCACCTTTATAGACTTCAGAACACCCACAGCACCCAAAATAATAGCGTCGGTGCAAACAGTAGAAGCGGCCTCCGCCGTATCAATGAAAGAACAAGTAGTAATAGTAGCGGGCCGAGGCATGGACCTACTAACAATCTCCTAGCAAAGGAGCGCTTGAGAGTAGGAGCAAAGCACCAAGTGAATCTACAAATGAACCGATTTCCAACCGGCTTAACTGGACCTTTAAATTCAGTCGCGCAAGTTAAAACAATCAGAAACCACCAATTCATACCAACTGTACCAAACACTAAAATTCCATAAACCCAAGCCCTGTAGCAAAATTACCGCCCAACATGCACCCTTGACAAATCAGAATAGACTGATTAGTATGATTACATACACAACGAGGTGCACGAACATGATCGGACAAGAAGAATCGCGGGCAACTACTTCAGCACCCCTTACCAACGAGCGCACTCAGCAAACACCATGGCCGGCTCACGACGAAGTACCATCGACAAACGCATCCTCGCCATGCAATAGCAAATCCAGCTGCGGCACAAGAATGTACGCGTTATCATTCATTATCCCAGCCGCAACAGTCGCCGCAATCTACTTACCAGACGCAATGAGAACCGGTAACTGCGCCATGGCAACCATTCCAGCAGTACTCGCGGGCACTACGGCGTTCGGACTATATCGCTTCGCGAAATTCATCAAGCACAGAAAGTAACGACAAGAGTTTGGGCAGAGACCGAATGCGCTTGAATGCACTTCAAGCGCATCTACGGCCCATGCTAGACTAATTAGTATGATTAGATAAGACCACCTACCAGACCAGGTATCCAATGGCACGAGCGCTAAGAAAATCCACCGGCAAAACGAACGCATTAGTAGTTGCACATGACCCTACCGATCGCGCAAGAGACAAGCGCGAACAGATCATGCAAGGGGCATTGCGAACCTTTTTAAGCAATGGATACTCAGCAAGCATGGACGCTATCGCAGCAGAGGCTGGCGTGGCTAAACAAACGCTGTACAGTTATTTCGGCAACAAAGAAGACTTGTTCGCAGCCTTGATGGATCGCTTGCTCGAACATTTCGTCGATGCTGGTATGACGCCAGAATTACGCGCACTACCAACGCAACCATTCTTGCGGAAGCTCGCTCAAATAACGCTCTCACAAATGGATGACTGGGAGTACGTCTCGATGTTGCGGCTTGTGATTGGCGAATCAGCACGCTTTCCCCAACTGTCCGAAGTCTATTTAACTCGCCTGGTAAGTCCCGGAATTGCGAAACTAACGCACTACATCAAAGAGAACGAAGAACTTGCATTCGGTGATCCAGAAGCTGTTGCTCGAATCATGCATGGATCCCTAATCAACTTCATCATCGCGCAAGAAGTCTTAGGCGGAAAACACACAATGCCCATATCTCGTGAGCGAATTATCAATTCGCTCATAGACGTAATTCTCTTCGCCGCGCAACAAAGTGCACAGTCGCGATAGAGTTCAGTCGCCATAGAGCACCATCGCAGTAGCACTGAGCCGCAGCATCGACGCAAATCGTTGCTAAATTTTGCCGGCTGGTTTTATTGTTTTGCTGCTGGTTACAGGGTGCACTGGTGCAACTTTATTTGGCGCAGCAGCAGGCTTTTTCGGAGCCAGACCTTTCGTTCCAACTTCGAGAGGCTCGTCAGAACTAACTTCTGATGGATCAGCTGGCAAAGTGGACCGAATCTCACTTGCAGGAGCGCCCATGACCAGGTCCTTTCCTTCCCAGTGACTGCGGATAATCGGGATTTGCTGTTCCTTGCGATCGAACGAAACTTCTTCGCGGACCTTATTCTTCATGTATTCATAAGCATCACCAAGCGGAGTGTTCGCCCCCTTAGTTTTCAGTCCTTCAATCAGATAGTGGGTGAACACGCCATTCGGATAGCGCTCTGACTCCCAAGAAACTTGCGACGGCTCACTTGAACAGATAACCAATTGTCCCGACCCCTGCGCAACTTCTTCGGCGTCCATATTATGAACTCGCGACAAACCTTTCGTCGCTGTCGCAGCACCGCTATGACAAGCGTCCATAACCATCACGACGCGGTCAGAATTGACTCGATCTTTCACCAACGACGAAAAGTCTCTCAAGTTGATGCCAGTACTAAACAAACTATTCTTGTCGGTGTTGTAGGCAACAAGATAATTGACACCCTTCTGATCGAGAGTTGATGGACTGCCGTGACCGGAGAAGTAGATAACAACAAGGTCGTCCGGACCGGTTACACGCACCAACCACTTGTCACCAATTTGCGCCATGATGTTTTCGCGAGTTGCTTTCTCGTTCAACAAAAGTCTGACGTGATCAGGACGGAAGTGAGCGTCCTTGATCAAATAGTTATAAAACGCGATCGCATCCTTGTCCGAGTAACGCAGATTCATCGACTGATCTTTGAATTTGCTGACCCCAATTACGAGCGCCCATTTATCCTTGATCGGCTTGTTTGATTTCGATTTTTCAGCAATCAGTCCTTTGAAGATTTGAGTGTTTGCCTCAATCTTGTCGGTTTCCAAAGCAAAGGCTTTGATGCGAGTCAGAGCCTCGTAGTCATCCGGCAACGCGGCGAGCAAATCTGCGTTTTGACCGAGGCTGACCTTGCGAATTTCTTTAGCAGCGGTGTTGAAACTTCCTGCCTCATCAGTCTTATCTTGCAATCTTGCCAGATTAGACAGTCCATCTAGTATGGTGGCAACATAAGGATGATCTTTTCCGAGCGCTTTCACATCGATGATCAACGCATTCTTATAGAATTTTTCAGCAAGAACATATTTGCCTTGTTTTTCGTACAACGCACCAATGTTTTTGTTAACGTCAGCAACTTCAGGACTGTCTGCTCCCAGTGCCTTCAGTCGGATTGCCAGTGCCTGATCCAGCAGTGGACGAGCCTCGGTGCCTCGATCTTCTAAGATGTACAAGTAAGCCAAATTATTCAGAGTTTCTCCAACTTCAGGAGAACTTGCACCCAAAACTTTGGTTCGCAAATCGCGAGCTTTGTTCAAGTATTTTTCGGCATCATCGAATGAACCTCTTGATTCAGTCGAAATACCCTTTCCACCGGAGTCTCGACGAGCGATGTGAAGGTTGAGCAAACCCAGGGAATTCTCCGTCACTGCAACGTCAGGAGAATCTGGCGCAACTTTGTTTTGGATGCGCAAGGCACGTTCCAATCGCGGTTCAGCATCAGAATATTTTCCTTGATCCGTGCTTACCTTAGCCAAATCAATGAGAGTGGTGGCAAGACGAAGATCACCTTCTCCAAACTTTTCTGCTTCGTCTAGCGCCGCAGTCAGAAGCTCTTCAGCTTCAACGTAGTCGCCTTTCTCAAAGGCACGCTCACCTACTTGAACGCAAGTTTCCCAGTTCGAAGCTCCAGGCAATCCAGGCACTTTAAGTTTTGCATCCGTGCTCAGATTTAAAGTTAGGTCGATCGCAGAAAAAATCGCAGTGCTAGCAGCATCGATTTCCTTTTTCTTTTTTGCATCCTTGACTAACACCATGCCTGTAGGTCCTATCTCAAACGCATCACCGAATTTTTTCTTGGCTTTGTCTGGATCTTTTTTGAACTCGCTGCCCAGTGTTTTCAAATACTGCTCGGCAAAAGTCCCTTCATCAACTTTGTCTTCGGGGTTGACAGACTTGCGACCCAACTTAGTCCAAACGGCAAACTGAGCGATGGTGCCACGCACATCGCTGAGGTGAATGTTGTCGAATTTTCCTTGCCTGCTCAGTTGATCTGCTGCAGCGTTAATCGCAGAAAACGATTTCCACTCAGCGGCGTCCGAGTAATTTCCGACGGTGTACACAACTCCCGCTGGAGGCGGCGGTGGCACACTTCTCGGCGATACACACAAGGTTGGAAGATCAGTTGCAACAGTTGTATTCGGAGGAATTGTAACAAGGCGATCGCGAGCTGCCATCATGGTTTGCGAGGCTGAGGTGCTTGGATTGAAGATTTCGTTTGCTGGAATGATGACTCGCAACGGCTTGTTAGTGTTGTTCGTCAATGAAAGCTGAACATTCTTTGTGAGCACTCCGTCGCCGTGCATCTTGAACGACAGCTGCTTGCTGTTCACAGCATTCCTGAATGACGTGACTTGTTGGACAGGCTTTCCACCGGGCAAAACTGTCGGCTTCACAAGTCCGACTCCTGCGGGAAGCACTTGGGCGACTTGCTTTGAACCGTTCGCCAGGACAGGCAACGTATATCCGGTCAGAAGCAGCGCAGCACTAAGGCTGGTGACAGCTGGACGGAACAGCCTGCTGATTCGCAAAAGATTCGTCGTACTCATAGTTCCCTCACCCATAATCTCTTTCATCCCCCAAGGATGGCGAGTGCACCTTTGCAACACCCACAACTTATAAAAACTCATCACTAGCCGATTTTAGGACCGGAAAAGTAAATGGTTTTTACGTCATAAGAAATATTTATCTCCTGACCATAGCATTATCGCCCATTTCGGACCCTGACAGGCTGACGATATCGGACCTTTTCAAAAATGCACAAGTGCCATCATCGCACGTTCATCCTGACATCGTAATTGACCAGACGCCTAGAACCACGAATACTGCGTAGTGACATGCGTCCGCCCAAGCATGCCAAGCATTAGATCCTGGAGGTTGTTGTGAAATTAGTGGCATCGATTCTCAGTTTTCTGCTCGTTTTGCAGTTGCTGTTACCGATTCACGCGCTTGCCGAAGCTGGCGGAGACTCGCTGAATTTGCAGGGCAAAGCCCCTGTAAACAAAGTCGGAGCTCTGCTTCTAGTTGAGGGATTTGCGTCGATCTCCGGAAGCACGATAACAGTGTCCGGGAAAGCTCAGCTATCTGCGCAGACTCAAGACCTATTGCAAGGAATCTTGGTTAAACCGACGACCACAATCTCCAACGGAGTAGCTCACACAGAAGTGACCGCATGGTTCAACGATGGACCGGGACTTGGCACTCTGTCCAGCGAAAACTGCCCTGAAAGTGTTGACCTTCTAGATGGAAAGACAATCAAGGGACCGATTTCGCAGTTGTCTCCAGACCAGCTGACCGTAGCTGGTCAGACTGTGCAAATGGCCGCAGTCAAGACAATTCACTCACCCAGAGCTTATAAGACTGTGATCGACTCGACACAGGCGCAAGTCAAGAAGATGACTCTTAGCCCTTCTTGCCTCAAGAAGATGGGCTCTGTTAGACCTGATCGAAAGACATTGACGAAGGTCGCGATCATTGTCGCTGTCGGTGCGATTGTCGCAACTGCAATTGCAGTGCCGATCGCTTTGACTGCTGGAAATCACCACAATAATAATCAGCAACCGGTTATTTATCCGCAGCAGAATCAGCCTCCGCCTCAGCATGTGTCGCCGCCACACACATTTAATCCACCGCCACCGCCACCGCCACCGCCGCCACCTCCACCTCCACCTCCACCGCCTCCACCGCCTCCACCCCCATCGCCAGGCTTGTAACGGCAAAAAAATTAGAGAGTCAGCCATTTCGGCTGGCTCTTTCTTTTGATGGAGGAGCGGTTTACTTAGGCGCTACGAGCGCAGAGCGATTTACCAGGTTGCCGTGATGAATTACGCCGTGAACTTTTTGCGTATTTGCAATGTCTTGAATCGGATTGGCATCCAAAATCACGAGTTCTGCAGTGTCACCGTCCTTGATACCAGAAGGACGTCCCAAAAACTCTGCCGCTCTGGTTGTTGCCGACGATAAAGAATCCCAAGGTGAGTAACCGGCGTCCTGCATCAGTTTAATTTCTCTGTGCAATGAAAAGCCCTGAATCGTGCCAGGATTACCGGTATCCGAGCCTGCAAGAATTTGAACGTGCGCATCAGCTAGTTTTTTGAAGCTCTTCATATCATTCTGCATGTCTTCCTTTTGCCACTTCAACGTAGCCAGCGCTTTTTGCGTGAATTTGTCTTTGTGCAAATATGTGGCAATCCTTGAAGACGGTTCCAAACCAGCAAGAACTGAACTCTTCAGCAAGAGCGGCTTGCTCGAAAGATTTGCCAAATCACATTGAACCGCCATTGTCGGAATCGAAATCGCTTTCGATTTCGCCCAAGCGTGAAGCACTTGATCAGGAATCACTTCGTCATCGAAGAAGTGCGTTACAGCTGTCGCACCGCTCTCTATGGCGTCTTGTCCATGCTCCCACGAACCGATGTGCACAACAGTTTTCACGCCTTTCTTAGTGGCGCCCTTGATCGCTTTCGCCAAGTTGACTCGGTCCAAACCTTCCCGACCATAAATCAATTTGATTACATCCGGCTTCCACCGATCAATATATGATTCGACGGCGGCTTGCGGATCCTTAGTGAGATTCCAATTGCCCCACCCGGTTCCGGCGCAGTAGATATCAGCTTCGTCACGATGTCTATTCGGTTCGGTTTGTTGCAAATTTCTCGACCGAAAAATCTGAGCGAAGTCGCTATGAAAGAGATCAAGATAGGCGACAACTCCTGAGTACAACATCGCCCTGGCTGTTAGCTCTGGACCCAAGTCTTCGTACTGTCCGTCAGGGAATGGATTGCCGTTACAGTGAACGTGTAAATCGATCAAACCGGGAATTATGTACTTGCCCGCTAGATTGACAGTGCGGTATGTTTTTTCTGACTTTGGATTTTGCGCCGTTATACGTCCATCCAAAATCAATATGTCGCGCTTCTGAATCGTTTTGGATTTGGGATCAACGACGTTCGCATTCTGCAAAAGCAACGAATCTGCATGTGCCGGAGAAACACATATAATTGATAGAATTGTCGCCATCCAGAATTTATACACTTTTGCCATATTTCCATTACCGCACGGAAGTATAACATCGCCTGACAGCACAAATCACGTGCACCATAAGTGGTGCACACGGATCGAAACAAAAACACCTGAAAGCTAACAAAAAACCAAACTTAATACAGTTACGACAAAATTGCGCTCAACATGGAAAAACAATCACCGGGTTAACCCCAGAATTTTAACGCCGCAAAGGCTCTTTTACATAAGAATTACGTACATCACAATGGTTTCAGGGTAGAAAGGAAGAAGACAGCCTTATCGCCTGACTGCATCGCAGATACTGGAGGAGCAATGACATCCGCAGAACCTAAAACCAGACGTCGGTTTCCACATTTGACGTCAAGCGCATTTGAGCACCCTGCGGACCGCGCGGCTCTCGAGGCGCTGAAAAAAATTCCCTTACTCGATGTCGCTCTACGAAAGTTTTTAGAGCTAGGCCTGGAGCGCATCATGCGCATTCAGCTGATGGGTAGTGCCATTCACGTTACGCCAAAACAATGCTCAAAAGTCTACAAGCTCTTCAGAGAAGCAGCAGATATTCTAGATATGCACGAGCCTGACCTATTCTTGATGGGCAGCCCGATTGCCAACGCCTACACGTTCGGCGTTGAACGTCCGTTCATCGTCATCCAGTCCGGCTTGGTCGACATGCTGACTGAAGAAGAGTTGATGGGCGTTCTGGGGCATGAACTTGGACACGTCAAAGCTGGTCACGTTCTCTATCGAAGTATGGCGCATATTTTGGCTGAAATAGCGAAGAGCATGCTTGGTTTAGGACAAGTGGCTTCGATTGGTCTAGCAATTGCGA
>JBBQFO010000154.1:0-11208 GCA_038322035.1 Candidatus Obscuribacterales bacterium | reverse complement strand
GCAAATGAGCTTTAACTCGAGCGACGAGTTCGCGGATGCGCACTGGCTTTGAGATGTAATCGTTGGCGCCCAACTCCAAGCCGACAACTGTGTCGATTTCCGAGGTACGCGCTGTGAGCATGAGAATCGGCGTCTTTCTGTCGTTCGCTCTCACACGTCTGCAGACTTCGTAGCCGTCCAACCCAGGCATCATCAGGTCGAGGATGATCAAATCTGGTTTCTCGGCTTCTATAAGCTGTATAGCCTTGTGTCCGTCATGCGCGAGCAGAGTTGCGAAACCTTCCTGATTCATTACATATTGAATCGAGTTAGCGATTTCGACTTCGTCATCAACTATAAGCAACTTTTTCATTTTCACTGTGCGCGTTTTTGGCGCACCCTTCATAGTATCATCGACAATATGTGTATCGTCTGAGTAGAGACCGCGTTGGCATTCCCCTTCCGTGACAGTTTAATCCAAAGCTATAAGTCTCCGGCTTCATGGCAACGGTCAGTTTTTAGAATTGCCGCCCTCCTTGGCATACTCTTATTGACTAACTATGTTCTGAAATTAGACGCGGAAGCTGCAAAAAGAGCTCCAGCCAATACTGGCTACGATTCCCTCAGTCAGGTGAATTTCCCTCCCTATCCGCCGATGTTATACCCGGTGCGTGTAGGAATTGGGAATCGTAAAGGGTCGACTCGCGTCGCTGTCTGGACTCCGGGCGCTGTATTCGTTGATTTTAAGCCGATTTTCGCGCTGCAGCCGGGATTGGTTTACCAGATAGCTAATGGGCGTATTACTGAATATGCAACTGGACGCAGCTGCCAATTGCCATTGGACAAGCGTACTCGCATTGCCTCGCGAGATTATCAAATTTGGTGCGACAGTAAATGGTGGCGTGGTTCACTGGAAATTATTCACTTCGGAAATTCTCTCACTGTCATTAATTTGTTGGATTTGGAAAATTATCTGATGGGAGTTGTTCCGTCTGAGATGCCTTCGAGTTGGCATTTGGAAGCGTTGAAAGCGCAGGCCGTTGCGGCTCGAAGTTATGCCACCGCTCACCTTGGACCGAACTCAAAGTGGTTCAAGAGTGAAGGGTATGACGTGGTGCCTGATGTACGTGACCAGGCTTATAAGGGACGTGCAGCGGAAGCGGCGAGCACGGATCGTGCGATTCGAGAAACGCAAGGCATCATCTTGAAAGATTCGGGAAGGGTTAAACCGGGCTTCTACAGAGCTTGGGTGGGCGATGCTTACGAGAATTTGAATATCCGTAAGAAGGCTGTGCCGACAACGACTTTGGAAAAATTGACGGGCGTGCAAAACATCGTTGGTGTGACTGTCAAACAGTGGGACGCAAATGCTAACGCTCGCAGCATCCAGGTTATGGGCGCCAAGAAAACACAAGATGTATATGGAATCGAATTAGCCCGGCGCCTCGGTTTTGACACTGCCGGCATTATCGACGTTGTTGAACAAGGACCAAGTTGGATCTTTACTTATCGTGGACCAGGCAATGGATCGCGTGGATTGAGTCAACATGGTGCAGACATGCTTGCTGGACGTGGATGGAATTTCGAACAAATTCTTCGTCAATACTATCAAGACAAAGATGGCCGTTTGCGCTTGGATTACATGGACGGATACAAAGCCGCATCTGCTTTCAGGCAGCGTCCTATGCCGGTGCAGACGCAACCAACAACAACTACAGACACAATCCCGCAGCCTCAAGAAGAATAAAGTGGAAGACGAAGAACAGCATATCAAAACCGATTTCATGGACCGCCAAGCACGTGAAATGTCGACTCCTATGTTGCAACAGGGACCGGTGCGGATAGTGATCGCCATCGTTGTGATTGGTATCCTATTTGGTGGCTATAACCTGGTCATGTTTGTCATGAACATGGGCAAGAATGCGGCTATCGGCAATGTTGCCGTTAATCTTAAAGAGCCGGATCTGCAAGACGGCGTGGCGCGTGTTGATGTAAATGTTGCCAACCTCAATGCCACCTGGGTCGACAAAATTCAATTCAAATACATTATTAGTGGCCCGGATGGAACTGTTGCTGCAAGCGGTGTTGTAGGCGTTCCTGACAAGGTGCCTGCCGGTGCAACAAGAACATTCCGCCACGTGAAATTAGGACCGTTGCAAGGCGAAGCAGCTCGCATGAAAGCTGAATTGGTTGATTTGAACATGGGTCCAAAACCTTCATTGTCAGCCGGTTTGGATGCCCGATTTTCGGAAATCATGTTGTTGAAAGGAGCAGAAGCGGTCGGAGCATTCAATCAGTTCGTCGGACAAGCACCAAAATTTGCACCGGGATTCGTTGGTTTGGGTCGTGCCTATATGGCTGAAGGCGACGATGCAAAAGCCAAGGAAGCTTTCAAAAAAGCAGTCGAGATAGATCCTAAAGATGCTGATGCCCACTACGAATTGGGCTTGGCGCTATTGAACCAAAAGGATCGAACGGACGCCGAAAAAGAAATCGGCGCCGCTTACGAATTGGCACCAAACGATCCAGACATACAAAAAACAATTTCCGAAAACCGTAAATAATTTTTGAAAAGCGGACTTCGATCCTCAGTCTCACGCGTTGTATTGAGGATTCACTGATAATAATTAGTCGTGACGTTGAAGTCTTGCACTGTGGTTCTTGGTGAAGTTTGCTGCTGTGGTGCATAAAGCTGTTGAATTTTGCGTGTTAGCGATTGCACAGTATTAGTGTGCTTGCCATATGCGCTTTCGTAAATTGAAAGAACGCGCATGTACATTGGCTCGCCTTCGTCTGTGCGATTCATTTGAGTGTACAAGTCACCTAGTTTCAGCAGGCAACTAGCCACGCTCAAACCATCTGCACCATGCATTGTTTCGAGAATTGTAAGTTGTCTAGTTAACACAAATGCGGCTAAGTCGAGTCTGTTTTGTGCTTGATAGACTGTCGCGAGATCCTGTAACGTGCTGCTAACTTCGACGCCGTAGGCTCCAAAATTGATTTCTTCAATCGTCAGCGCGCGTAGATATATGCTTTCAGCTGCAGGGAATGCGCCCTGACGAACATAGCATTCGGCCAACCTTTTCAGGGTGAACGAAATCACTAAATCGTCGCTGCGCAAGGCTTCTTCCTGTAATTTGAGCAGGTATCGATAGATCGATTCTGCCTTCAATGGAGCAGTGCAATTTTCGTAAATGCTCGCCAATTGATCGATTGTTCGTACTAATAGGCTGTCGTTCGGCGCCAAATTGCGCGCTCTGAATTCGACTAATCGCTTCACCAGTGGCTCGGCTTGCGGGTATTTACCCCGGTTGCAGTAGAACCAGGCCAGCTCTTCCAGACTGCGTTCCAAACTGCCATCGACTGCGCCGAGTGATTGTTCACTTACTTGCAGCGCTTGAATAAAGAGCTTTTCCGCTTCTTCGCCGCGACCTTGCTCTAGATATTGCATCGCAAGTTTCGAGATGCTAGTGCTCTCTGTGTGAACTTCCTCTGCCTTGTAAAAGTTGTCTTGTTCCCACTTCGTGATCGGACCATCTGGCTGGAAAGCCATTCTGTCCATCTGTGCGTGTGTTGATGCCGATACCTGGGTGCGGCGTGTGACTTCGCCATCGAATGCAGAATCTTTCTTCTGTGCCTGGTTAGAAATCATCTTCACCTAGTAAGTGTCCTGTGACGAAAGCCAGTGGCACGCGTCCAAAGTCGCGCTCCATCTTCTTATTGACTGGAGTTCTATAGTGTATGAGAAATCCGCGTGTGACAAGTGGTGTAATTCCCACCCGTGGCGGGAAAGCCTGGCTGAGTCTCATTTCCCTAATAACAAGCTGGTCGTAATAAAACAAAATTACGTTCCGGTAAGCTAAAGGTTACGTCCTATAACGCCTGGGAGCGATGCAAACCCCTAATCGAAACCGTGTAAACCCCTAAAGGCTCTATTTTTTGCTGAATTCTTTTAATTGGCGAAGCAGCCTTTTGCGAAGTTCATTCAATCCAGATGTTTCGTCTTTGAGAGCTTGAGCCGTTTTTGTAATGGCGGCTTTGTCGTAGTTTGGTTGACCCTTATCATCGTTTATGGTTGGTTTGGTTAGCGATTCCAGGCGCGCGTACTGTTCATCTATTTGCTGCAAATTGTCCTGCACAATTTCGACGGTAACTCTGATACTTGTATCAATGCTTGATGCCGCACCGATCGCATTTACTTCGCCTGTCAGCATTCTGAGTAGTTGAGTGATTTGAGCTTGATCGTAGTCCACCCATTTCTTGCGCGCCGGTAAAGCCTTTAGCGCCCCTGGGAACGGCGGTGGCATCACACGCGCCAGACCAGGTTGTCCTTCCATCCAGGGGTCCATAATGACGTTATCCAGTGCGTCAGCGTTGTAAGTGCGATTGCATTCGGATTGCAGGTTCTGAGCCGCGTTGTAGGTTTTCTTCAGTGTGTCTACCAAATCATGCAGCTGTTCCTCAATCGCTTTTGGATCTGCGACCGGAGCTGGAGATGTAGCAGCGGACGTAGTTGTGGTTGTTGTCGTCGCCATCGTTGGCGCGGCTTGGTCGGCTGCTATCACCTGGTTTTGCAACAACATGCAAGCACCGAATCCACAAAGAGTTGAGAGCGTTTTGCTGCGCATTAATTTCCTCCAGTTGGTGGTTGATCTTGAATTACTTCGAACTGTTCGGTCCACGATGGCGGTGAGAGAAAACCAAACTCCATCTTTCGCTCAAGATGTTCTGGGTTGATTGGCCCACCATGCAGCTCGTGATAGCTGTACATAGCGCCTCTTGCCACAGTCAGCGAGCGACCGGTTTGAAAGATAATATAGAGCATCGCTGGACGTCCCAGCGCCATACTGGCACCAGAATCGATACTACCTTTCGGTTCGTTCTCGTTGGTGATCCCTGTATCCAAAAACAATGTGCCAGCGGTTGGTGGAGAAAAATTATCTAGCACGGTGTCAATCTGTCCGAGAAAAGTGGCATCTGCACCGACTGGATTAGCGCCGTTGATTTCGTGGGCGGCAATGGTCTCCAGCCGTTGCAGCAATTTTACAAGTTCTTGAATGCGCAAATCATATTTTTTCGGTGCGTAGCCAAGCCCAGTCATTTGATTTTCCAGGCGTTGGATTTCAGTGCGCATATTGCGGAACACTTCCGGGACCGGCTCGACATAGTGTTTCAGCGGAGGTCCGGGTGCACTGGCGGAAGCCCCAGTCGTGGCGCTAGCAATACTCCTCATACCGACGCCTGCACCTGCATTTGACGCTGATAGCTTTGCACTGTTGTCTGGTGGGAATATCGGTAGAATCTCTGCGGAGTGATCATCTTTTGGTGGCACCACCGGTTCTAATGCGATTTGACTGTCTAGCCACGCTCCGAATCCACTTTCAAGTTTTCGAGTCATCCAGAAATTTGTCTTCAAAACAGCTTGCACTGCTTCCACCGGCATTTTGAAGTATGACCCGAGAACTTGCCAGACAACGTCGCTGGTGGGCTGTTTCTTGACCGATTGCATCAACTCCGGTATCACAGTTACTAAGGTCGGATCTAACTTCCAGATCATTTCACCTAAGACGTTCGTCGCCTGTTTGATTCCGTGAGCATGCATATCCAATAGTGCCAATGGCGGTGCTGGAATCTCGCTGCCTTCTTTGGCGAATGAGTGCCCTCTCTGTTTTAGCCAGGGCAGTTCGGCTAACTCAATGATCGGAAACATTCGGAAGGCAGCCTGTGTAGCTCGTTCTGGATGACTTGATTCAATGTCGAAAATCGAAGTAGATGAAATGTTCAGCGGTCTTTGGCGACGCACCGACAGTAACAACTTTGTGCGATAAAAAGGTTCTGCCAATCCTTGCAATGACATTCTGGAGTCATCGTTGTGTGCTTTGAAGACCTCTCTGTAATCCGTAGGAATTAACGTCTTCACTTCAGTTGTAATCGGCGAGCCAAGTTGAATCATCATTTGATTTACTCGCTGCCAAACTTGCATGCCAGGCTGGTTCCCTACGACACTTTTATCCAGCGCTCGGAAGAGCAACGCCGAACGCCTGAAAGAATCGCCAGTGCCTTCGGCAGTTTGATTCTCTGAAAGCGGAAAGCTGACCCGCGACAGCCACTGTTTAGCCCGGTAGAAATTCTGCAACTTAGCTGAACTGTCGTACCAGCCATAAGGTTTGTAGCTAGAGAAATCTTCTTCAACATTGAAGATAACGGACTTCTTGTTCTGGTACGAGCGGATGTTTTGCAGCTCCTTACTAACCGTTGTCGACGCATTACCCACTACCGGTGATGCCAGCCTCGGGTCTAACAATTTCAATCCAACGCTGAGAAATGCCAGATTTCTTTCCAGGTCCGCTCTGACTTCTGCGTCATCGGCCTCTTTATAATCCGCTGACGTAGCCTTCAGCATCGCCGCCAGTAGCGCTCGCAACTCAGGCTGCAAGTGCTCTTCTATCATGTTGGCCAGCATGCCGTTTCGAAGTGCGAGAAAGGAATGCATCAGCGCATCGGCTGTGACGAAATTGCTTTTCTTTTTCAGTCGGTTGGCTCGATATAGTTCGGCCATGGTGTTGTATTTGGTGTTATCTATAACAACAAAAAGATTGGTGCCTAACGTGGCGGTATTTTTTTCGCTCAGACCGCCGACAGTCATACCCTGCAGGTCAACTGGATTTGGATACGCATAGGGAATTTCAGTGTGCGGAAACAAATCCTCCAGATTCAATTCTTTCTTGTGCAGCGGCACCTGCAGCTTTTCTTTCGGCGGCAGGCGCATCGGTTGCATGTCGAGCGCCGGCGACATCTGCGCTAAAGCAGCAGTGGGAAGACTGACTGCTAAAGCTAGTATCCACGCTATGCCACGCGTCGGTGACATTTACGAAGGCATATGCGAAGCCGGTAGCAAAGACACGAACTTGGCCATATGGATGCCGTCAATTTTTGTTAGTTCATTGACCAGTTCAGGTTTGATAGGATCGTCCAGAGTCATCACCATAACGGAATTTTCACGAACACCTTTGCGTCCTACACTCATTGTCGAGATATTGACGTCAAATTTGCCGAGCGCACCTGCAACTTTGGCGACCATACCGGGTTGATCTTTGTGTGCAGTGAAGAGCATATAGCGCTGTGGTGTGAGGTTGATGGGATGATCGTTGATGTGCGTGATGATTGGCTCATCGTGAGGCAGAACCGTTCCTGAAAGCGATGAGACGCCTTTGTCGGTGGAGATCATAATTGAAAGTTCTTCGCGGAACTGACCCGACTGTTCGCCTTTACTTTCACGAACGTGGATACCGTTGTTTTTTGCGATCAGTTCAGCGTTGACATATGTGACGCTTTCCATTCTGCGCAAGAGCATTCCGCGTAGTGCGGCGACTGCGAGTGGTTTAGTGTCTTTCTGAGCCAATCCACCGTAGGCTATTACTTCAATCTCTTTGACAGTGCCTTCGCTGAGCTCACCGGCGATCGATCCCATAGCTTCAGCTAGCCAAACATATTTGCCCAGGCTCTTCAGTATTTCTGGACGCATGAAAGGTAGATTGACTGGGCTGCGAGCTAATCCCGTGGTCAGATAATCTCTCATCTGTTCTGCCAGATCGATGGCAACATTGAATTGTGCTTCAACAGTCGAGGCACCAAGATGAGGTGTTAGCACGACTTTGTCGCCCAGTTCCAGCAACGGAGAATCAGTGGGAGGCTCGTTTTCGAAAACGTCGAGTGCGGCTCCTGCGACGCGTCCTTCTTTAATCGCTTTCGCCAGCGCAGCTTCGTCGATGATGCCACCACGTGAACAATTGATGATCCGAACACCTGGTTTGACTCGTTGCAAGACGGCGCCGCTGATTAAGCCGGTCGTCTCGCGTGTTTTTGGTGTGTGGATCGTAATGAAGTCTGCGCGCTTCCAGATTTCTTCCAACGGAACGCTTTGAATGTTCAGTTGTGCAGCACGCTCAGGGCTGAAGAATGGATCGAACACGATAACTTTCATTCCCATCGCCTGACACGCCTGAGCGACTCGTCCACCCACCTTACCGAGTCCAATTACGCCTAGAGTTTTGTTGAACAACTCACAGCCGATGTATTTATTTCGTTCCCACTTGCCAGCTTTTAGAGATTGGTCAGCGGCAGGAACGCATCGAGCTAGCGACATCATGATCGCTACTGTGTGCTCTGCAGCACTAGCTGTATTGCCTTCCGGCGAGTTGATAACAAGCACGCCAGCTTCGGTTGCGGCGATGATGTCGATGTTGTCGACACCGACTCCGGCTCTACCCACTACTTTCAGTTTGGTACCACGCTTGATCACTTCCGCCGTAACTTTAGTGCGGCTGCGAACCAACAATGCATCGTATTCGCCTATCTGTTCGAGCAACTGCTCCGGGGTGATCTTTGGGTCATAGCTGACTGTTAGAGCCTGTTCTAATAGATCGATGCCCTCAGAGCTGATTTCATCTGCCACCATTACTTTGAGCATTTTTGTTCCTTTATTTTCGGTGCTAACTTGACTCAGCAAGTTTTCTGTTTTAGTCACGGCATCCTCATTCGTTGTTCAAAATTAGTTTGTGTTCTTGTTGTTTATCTAATTGGGCGTTGGAGAATGCCACGGGAAGTGGTTTTGCCTCTACCCAAGATTTGAGTTGGTCAGATCTATACGACGATAGAATATGACCCGATTGTCCCAGGGGAATTGATTCGAAAAATTGATCTGGGTCGGCCATGTCGATCAGTAGTCGAACGGTAGGACCAGAAGTGCATTTGAAGAGCCACGGCTCAACTTGAAAGTCCACGTTGCAAGCATTGACAGTGTCCGCATCTCCACCGACGCCGACCGGCGCTATCTCCAGTAAAGCGCCGAGGGTTGAGTTCACCCATGAGGAAACTTCGTCTAGTCGTGAGTCAAAATTGATTTTATGGAAATTTTGCCACTGCCATTGTTTTTGATCTTCAGCCTTCGAGGCGACGGTGAGATTTTTGATCGAAGCACCAAAGGTGGTGAGGATAAACGTTTCGTAGGTGCGCTCTTCTGGTGGCAGCCAGTCTTTCGGTTTTTGACTGAGGACTTGCTCGACAAAGACTGACCAGCGTGGATAGCGCTTCATATATTCCAAAGTCATTTCTGTGCCCAGTTTTGGCTCTAGAATGCGTTTGGCGAAGGTGATGATGAATGATTCGTAGATGCTCGCGGCCACACTGTCAGGAGTGATCTGACCGTTCCATTTATCGATCGTGTTGATGGCAGAAAGCTGCAACTTGTCGATGATTTCAGTACGTGTGCTCGCTTGTCTGACTTCTCTGCGCACCAATGCGGCCAGGTGAGCAAGTTGATCACCTTGCAGATAAGCCATGTCTGGAAGACCAACCTTCTGATTGCTCTTCTTCAGCGATTCTAAAGCGCCTTCAACGCGCATTGCCCGGAATGGATTATTGAAGTTGTATGCACTAAACAAAGATGGAGAGTCTGCAACGACATAATTCGCAGCTGGGTTGAAGCCGGAGGGAAGGCTGGTGAAGGCGGCTCGCCCACGCCAATCGGAGTTGGCTTGCCATCCTGGCATAAGTTGGCTGCCGTTGTTCACGGTGCGAACAGGAACGTTTCCAGCGCATTGGTAGCCGATGTTTCCGAGCTTGTCCACGAATAGAAATGTCTGTGCAGATCCTGCGTAATGCGACAGCGCAGCGTGAAAATCTTGCCAGGTTTTTGCCTGGTTAATCGCCCATATCGAATCGAAGACTGGTGTAGTGCCAACGTCTGCGCCTGTCCATGCGAGCGCTACTCCGCTAGTCTCTGTCTTGGACAGAATCGGACCGTGCTTGGTGATCAATATTTTGTGAACTAGCGGTTTGCCGAAGCGAACCGGAATTTCTTCCTTGAGTTCGGTTACGTTTTCCCAACCGGTTGGGCTGTGATATTTGCCTGG
The DNA here is from genome assembly GCA_038322035.1 of Candidatus Obscuribacterales bacterium. Taxonomy (GTDB): domain Bacteria; phylum Cyanobacteriota; class Vampirovibrionia; order Obscuribacterales; family Obscuribacteraceae; genus PALSA-1081. The sequence goes on along the minus strand of JBBQFO010000154.1, from coordinate 1,315 downwards.
AAACTGAGCTGCGAACTGCTCTAAGAATAGGTCTTGAGTGTCTGCTTTCAGCGCTACGCTGCTCCATCCAATATCGGCATTGCGGCCAATTAGAATGCCCGGTACACCGGGGATGGTGGCACCTGCTAAATGCATCTCTCCTGAGGCGAGGGAGCAGATAAACCACTCGTCAGGTGCAGTGAAGCCTGAATGCTTGTCGCAAGCGAGCAGTGAGCCCTTACTGTCAGAGAATGCACCAGCCACTACCCAGGCGTTGCTTCCCCAGGATGATTGAGGGGCATTCGGGAAGCTGCTTAACTGACTGATTGTCTTATTTGAGTTAACTTGCTCGCTGATCAGATCTTTTTGGAAGGTCTGATTGAACAAAGTTCCGGCCAGCTTGTCGCCGATCTTGTCCAGCGTCCGTTGTTTAAGGTCGTCCAGGCGCCATGATTCTTCCAACGCGTACTGGTTGTATTTCAGAATCGCAATTGAATCAGTAGGGTTCCAGGTGCCTGGATCACTTCCGAGCAGTAAGAATTCAGGGCTCACCTTTCCTTGATTAGCCTTCAGATATGCGTTCACACCATCACTGTATGCTTGAATGTCGGCACGAGTTTTCTTGGATGTTTTTTTCCATTCCTCTTTAGCGATTCGATTGAATCCAATCGTTCGATTCAATTTGTCTTCGGCCAATGAAGACGAGCCGAGCAAGCCGGACAGCTCGCCAAGCGCTGTGCGTCGGAGAATGTCCATTTGAAACATTCTTTCCGATGCTGTGATGTAACCCTGCGTAAAAAATATGTCGTGCGTTGATGACGCTTCGATATACGGAATGCCGCGTTCGTCAAATTTGACCATCGCCGAGCGCGAAAGTTGCGGCGCCGAGACGATACCGTCCATGACTGGCAGAGAGCGTTGTGCAAGCCACCAACCGAATGTTGGTACTCCAAATAGAGTCAGCAAAAGAACGAGCGCTAATATTCTGAACACGAAATCCACATTGGGTCGGGCAGTCTATCGCTGCCAGTAAATTATATGCTGCAATGCTCGTCTGCTCTTATTCCAGCAAGCGCTTGATGAAATTCGTTACCGTCGAAAAACAGCAATTGAGACGAAGGAATATTTCGTCAGCTTGTTCCCAAGAGGACTGCTTGGCTGCTCTCTCCAGCTCCTGGCTGAGCTTTTCGAGTTCTTCGATGGTCATCACCGCACTCAACCCTTTTAGCTGGTGAGCCTCGGTGGCTAAATCTTTATCATTGTGCTCGCTAATATGATGTTTTATTGATTTGAGCAGTTTCTCACTCTCGCCCAGGAATGAGTGCAGCAGTTCAGG
>JBBQFO010000153.1:0-11393 GCA_038322035.1 Candidatus Obscuribacterales bacterium | reverse complement strand
AGCGGGCTTTGCGGATTTAGTCACAGCAATGAGCTTGACCGGACGATTGCCGATTGTCTCTCTGATGCGAGCTAAGTTGTCAGCCACACTCATGCCTTCCGTTCGGGCAAATTTTGGCATCACATATGATGCCTCCAGCAACACCTACTATAAGACCTGGAAAAGGCGACTTTGTCAAGTCGAAACCACTTTTTTCGGCTGGCAAAAGTGTCAGTTCTTCAACCTCTGCGATGCCATTGTACTGGGTATTATTATCAGCTTAAAGACGTGATGCTCACCCGGTTTCATAGCATTCAGTCTGATAGTGTGTTATCTAAGTGATATCTCTAGTGGTGCCAACAGATCGCTAATCACTTGTCGAAGCGGGAAATCAGTACTGATGCCGCATAGAGCGCGGCTGTCTCAGCCCTGAGTATTCGCTTGCCTAGAGATATTGGTGCGAAACCATGAGCGAAAGATAATGCAAATTCTTCGTCAGTGAAACCACCTTCCGCACCAATGGCGATGCATATATTTTTGGCACCACTTGTGGTACCTAATGCATCATTTATCGGCTGTGCATCAGCCCTCTCAGCGCCGATAAATTTGGTTGCCGCAACAAGCTCTTGCCTCTTGACAAAATCGGGGAATTTTTCTGGAGAAACCACATCTGGTATCAAGGCCCGTTCGCTTTGTTCTGAAGCTTCGCGAACGATTGATTTCCATCGTTGAAATTTGGTGGCAGATAAGTTGTCTTCAGCGTCGTAAGTTATGACGCTGCGTTCGAGAAGAATCGGAACGATCTCGGCCACACCTAGCTCGGTCAGTTTTTCCAGCGCCCATTCGAAACGAGTGCCGCGCAAAACCGGCAACGCGATCGTGAGCCGAACAATAGCTTCTCCACCGGCTGCCTCAGCTGACTCAAAGTTGCAAATCAGGCGATCGCTGCTGCGAATTTTTCCTTTTGCGGCTGTGCTTGATGTGAGCTGGCATGGATAAATGCTGCCTTTTCCATCAAGAACATCGAGTTTATCGCCCACACGAAGCCGCAATACCGTGAGGATTTGTCGGATTTGCTGGGGGTCGTCGATGGAAATTGTCTTGTTGGTCAGGTCGACTTTGGTCGGGTCGACGAAAAAGCGAGAGCGACGCATAGTAAATCTTCCGCAGTCCGGGCGGCAGGCGGCTGCCCCCCGGTGATATAATCTTGCCCTACTTATCCATGCAAATCTATACATACGGGCGATACAGATTGCGTCAATTGCGATCACCCTTTAAAAACATGGATATAGGACGTTCTCGTACTCCCGATGGGGAAGAAGGCATTGCCAATGGATCTGAAAGACTGGTTTGACAAGCGGAAGAAGCGTCGTGACGACGAGAAAGGCAAACTGCCTGAGCCGGCGTTGGCAGCCTCTGATGACATCTGCGCTCTGTGGACAAACTGCTTCCAGTGCCGCGAACTTTTGTATACAAGAGATTTGCGTGCCAATCTGCACGTCTGCCCGAAATGCCAGTACCACTTTAGAATCGGGGCGATCGAGCGCATCGACCAGCTTGCCGATGCCGATACATTCGAGGAATCTGATGCGAATCTAACCTCATCAGATCCGCTGAAATTTAGCGACACCGACAACTATCCAAATAGACAGGTTGAAGCCAGCCGCAAATCCGGATTGATCGAAGCTATCGTCACGGGCACCTGCAAGATTAAGACCTATGATGCGGCGATTGGAATCATGGACTTTGGACACTTCGGCGGCTCGATGGGCTCCGTTGTTGGTGAAAAGGTGACCCGAATCACCGAGCGAGCGCAGCGCGATGACCTGCCGCTAATCATCGTTTCGAGCTCGGGTGGAGCGAGAATGCAAGAAGGCATTTTCAGCTTGATGCAGTTGGCAAAGACAAGCTCAGCCCTGAAGTCCTTTCAAGACGCTGGTGGATTGTATATTTCGATCCTCGCGGAGCCGACTTTTGGAGGTGTTACCGCCAGTTTCGCCATGCTGGGCGACGTCATCATCGCTGAACCAGGGGCTCGGATCGGCTTTGCCGGACGCCGAGTCATCGAGCAGACGATTAGACAGAAGCTGCCGACAGATTTCCAGACAGCTGAATATTTGCTCAAGCACGGTCAAGTAGACATGGTCGTGGAGCGCGCCAAACTTGCAGACTCGCTTGCTAAGTTGATTGCTTTCCACGTTCGACCCGAAAAAAAAACAGCGGTGACAACGCCTGATGGGCTGCCGATTCCCGCGCGCCCGAAACAGCCAACCAAGGTGAGCTAAGCAATGAAACAGATTCCTCTCGAATTCGAGCAACCGCTGGCAATACTAGCTCAACAAATCGACGCGATCAAAAAGCAACTGTCCAGCAACCCAGAGCTAGATAAAGACGTAGAGCGCTTGCAAGAGCAGTACAACAATCTAGAAAAGTCTTTGTACGCTAACTTGCGCCCGATCGATCATCGCGAGATCGCCAGACATCAGCAGCGTCCATATGCTCGTGATTATTTCGTTCGCTGGGACCCTGAATGGATCGAAATGCATGGAGATCGCAAAGGTGCAGATGATCCTGCCATGGTTTGCGGCATGGTCAAACTTGGTGACTATCACGTTCTTGGCATTGGCACGCAAAAAGGTCGCACTCTGCGCGAAAAACAGCAGTGTAATTTTGGTATGCCTCAACCGGAAGGATATAGAAAAGCGTTGCGACTTTTTCATCACGCAGAGAAGTTCAACATGCCTGTAGTCACTCTGATCGATACACCAGGAGCCTATCCTGGCATGCATGCCGAGGAGCACAACCAGGCGGAAGCGATAGCAGTAAATCTGTTTGAGCTCTCTGGACTGACAGTACCAGTGGTGGCAGTTGTCACCGGCGAAGGTGGCTCCGGTGGTGCCCTGGCAATTGGTTTGGCCAATCGTATTTTGATGCTCGAGCATTCAGTTTATTCAGTTATTTCACCGGAAGGCTGCGCCTCCATTCTCTGGAGATCGGCTGATAAGGTGTCAGAAGCTTGCGAAGCGATGAAAATGACCGCGCGCGAGATTCTGGAGCTAGGAGTTGTCGATGACGTGATAGAGGAGCCGTTAGGCGGTGCTCATCACGACTTTGATTTTGCTGCTAAGAAAACTAAAGAAGCTGTTTGCAAGCATTTGGATCAACTGACGAAGTTGAGTCGCGAGGATATACGGCGCGACCGACAAAAGAAATTCCGCAACATTGGTGCTTTCGTCGAAGCCTAGGATTTATTTGTTCGCTGATTCTTTTAGCAGTTGTGTGTAGCGTTTCAGCAGTGTGCGCGATGGATCGTACTGACTAGATTTTGGTGGCACTTGCTCCAGAAATCCGATCGCTTGCTTGTATTCCTGATCGGCGGCCAGGAGTTTAGCTTCCTGCACCAGAGCTTTGCTATAAATTTCGATTTTGTCTTTGGGCATCTTGTTTTGATTCTGAGCCCGATAAGCCTTCACGACTTTGATTACTTCAAGATACTTGCCCTTCTTGTAAAGGGGTTCAGCTTCTTCAATTGAGGCGGCTTTGAATCCGGGAATCATCGCAGCAAAGCGTTGGTCTGTGGCCGCGAGCACTAAGCCGCCGGCCACACCGACCGCAATTAAACCGAGAACAACTTTGCCACCATAGTCTTTGACCGCGTCTACCCAGGTGCGCTTGACGCGCCCTCTCTGAAAATTTGCGTGACTCAAGCTGGTGCTCGACTGAGTCGAGGCATTCTGATAATCGTTCACCGCCGCGGCCGCTGCCGCACGGGCTGCTTGCACACGCGCCATGGCGCCGCCGCCGTCAATCTCATCGTAGGCGCCCGAGGTGCGCAATTCATCTAAGGCGCGCGATGCAAGATCCATCGGCTTCGAGCGAGGCACAGCCATCTCTTTGCTGGCAGAAGAACGCGTTTGCAAGCTGTCGTCGCTTGCCAGCGGTCCAGGAACAATATCCGGTCGCTTCGGGGCTGGTTGCACCATCTCTGGTGGCATAATTGGAGACTTGCCGGCCGCTTCCAGCGCTTCGGAGAATTCTTCCATCGTCTGAAAGCGTTGGTCGGGATTTTTCTGAAGTGACTTATATACGACTTCTTCAAGTGCTTGCGAGAAATGCAAATCATCCCGCACCGAATTTAGCGGCTTGGGTGGATCAGATAAATGCATGGCCATCACTTTGACCAATTCATCGGAAAGGAAAGGTACTTCGCCGGTGAGCGTCTCATAAATGACAACACCTAGTGAGTAGATGTCACTGCGATGGTCGACTTTACTCGACGTGCACTGCTCAGGACTCATATATGTGGGGCTGCCGCAAACAGTGCCGGTGCGGGTGATGCGCGCGACGTCAGATTCTTCTTGAACTAATCGAGCGATACCGAAGTCCACGACGATTGGGAAGAGCTTTTGACCGCTGCGTTCAACCAGACAGATATTTTCCGGTTTGACGTCTCTGTGCACTACCCCTTGACGATGGGCTTCTGCCAGAGCACCACAGACCTGTTTGAAGACTGGAATCGTCTCTTCGACGCTGAGATGATTGCGGTCGTTGAGCAAATCTGAGAGAGGCGTTCCCTTGAGCAAGTCCATCGCGATGTAGGGGCGGTTGCCTTGCGGAATCGTTCCAAAGTCGTAGATGGTGATGATGTTGGGATGGCTGAGGCGGCTGGACGCCTTCGCTTCCTGCGTGAATCGTTTGATGAATTCTTGGTCTGAAACTAAGTAGTCGTGCAGAACTTTGATGGCGACTTCGCGGCCAATCAACTCTTGCACCGCTTTATACACGGTGCCTGCTGACCCCTGTCCGATCACAGATTCGATCTTATAACGGCCTTCTACAACAACGCCGAGTAGTGGATCGTCCCCGACGGTAACCATAGAGGAACCGTCTCTGGGGCATATATCTTGCTCTCCAGTGGTCTGAAAATTGCAGATCAGACATAGCTTCATACGAAAAAAGGTGAATTGAACTGGTAAGTGAGAGGGGTAACGCCAGAAGTGCAGGTCGAGAATACCTGCCCTTATATTACTTTTAATTACCACAGTCGGGCACTAACAAACCGAAAAGAAGTTTACGCCTTAATGTCAATCGCTCGGCAAATTCGGCCATTTCGGCTGTAAGATCAGTAGCTCAGGCACACTCCTGGCTTTCGTGTATCGCAGAACCTGTGGGCGCTGACAGCTTTCATTCAATCTTTGGGTGGCATAAATTGACATCGCCTGAAACCGATTCTAAGCAAGAAAAATTGAGTCAAATTGACTCAAAAAAAATTGGAACGAAGGCGCTTCTTCTTGTCTTCCTGACGGTTTTTATCGACCTCGTCGGATTTGGTTTAATCATTCCGGTTTTGCCCACCTACGCTCGCGAACTTCACGCCAGTGACACCACTGTCGGCTTCTTGATGGCGTCGTACTCAGTGATGCAGTTCATCTTCACGCCGTTTTGGGGACGCTTATCAGACCGAGTCGGCCGCCGTCCGATATTGTTGGTCAGTCTTTTCGCCTCCAGCATTGGATATATGGTTTGGGGCTTTTCCAACTCACTGCTCATGCTTTTTCTGGCCAGAATGATTGCCGGGGCGGGAAACGCCAACATCGCCGTCGCCCAAGCTTATGTCAGCGACGTCACGACTCGAGAGAATCGAGCTAGAGGAATGGGCATGGTTGGTGCAGCTTTTGGATTGGGGTTCGTTCTTGGACCAGCCATCGGAGGAATTTGCGCCGGTTTTGGACTGGCGATGATCGGCTTCGTCGCTGCTGGGTTTAGCCTTCTCGATTTTGTTCTGACGTTTTTCTTTTTGCCGGAACCGCCAACCAGATCCAAAGCTGGATCGGAACGCTACGGAAACGGACCCAGTTTCTATCTGGATACCATCAAAGATCCAAGTTTGAAAGTTTCACTGGCCATCTTCTTCATCTCAACCTTTGCGTTTGCAAACATGGAAACGACTTTGGTGCTTCTCACTCACGATCAATTCAAATTCACGACCAACATGAACAGCTGGATGTTCACATACATCGGCGTCTTAATCGTCATGGTGCAGGGCGGAATGATTCATCGACTGTCCAAAAAATACGGAGAGAAGAAGTTAATCGGTGTTGGTACCTTCCTCGCGGCGGTGGGATTGCTACTGACGCCAGCCACAGTCAATCTAGTGGTGCTTGGTCTGGCTCTCGCTCTTTTGGCAGTTGGATCTGGTATCAACAATCCTTCCAACCAGAGCATGCTTTCCAAACTTGCTGCTTCAGATCGGATCGGAGGAGTACTCGGAGTCGGGCAGTCCCTAGCCACTCTAGGGCGAATCCTGGGCCCGATTGTAGGTGCTAGTTCTTATCAGTATCTCGGATATAGCGCACCATATGTTATCGGCACGATAGCAATGGTCTCGGCACTAGCTCTAAGCTTCAAGCTACCGGACCTACCAGGAAGTGGGGCGCGGGCCTCTTGCCCGCCTTGAAAACCTTAATGACCGCTATGCTCAGATTCTTGCGGGCAGACTGGCAGTCCGCGCACCACAGCAAACGACCACAATCTTACGGATCCAGGTCGTTAGTGCCTAGTTGGTGTAAATCCGATATATTAATTCGCATTAAAAGGTGGTATACTGGTTCTGGCGGTTGTTGAGAGCAACGCAACGACAGCCATGACATCCGAGAATATCCCGCCGCTTCCAACGTCACCTCCAGGTTGAAGCCAAGCCTTCTGAATTTCGATCACAGAATAGGGATTTCTTGCTACATGAGCCAGTCTCTGAGCCATGCGCGCGCGGAACTGTGGAGGTGGATAACTAAACCTCAGCGATTATTCAGGAAAAGAAAAGAAGATGACAGAACATCAAAAAGAAACCGCACAGAAGCAAGTGCAGAAGCGATATCAATTAGAATTGACCAGATATCAAAAACAAATTGAAAAGCGGAATAAAGTTCTTAGACGCGACAAGTCAGAGTAAAGAACGAGGCTGATGAGCACGAAAGGCAAACAACTTCCTTCAGAAGCATCATCAGTCGATCCAGCGGGAATGCTGAAACCGAGTTTCGATCAATTTCGCCGTTTCTGGCAAAGTCCAGAAGTTGAGCGAACTCTACTATGTGCAGATATTGAATCTAATATTGCCCACGTCAGAATGTTGGGTGAGACAGGCATAATCGAAAAGCAGGTTTCTGCTGACGTTGTGGCTGCGCTCCAGCAAATTCGCAAAGAGTTTGCCCAAGGTTCGCCTGTTTTGCAGGACGACGACGTAGACATTCACTCGGCGATTCATCGTCGTCTCGGTGACATTGTCGGCAGCATGGCTGACGTCGTACGCATAGCGAAATCTCATAATGATCAAATTGCCACCGACATTCGGCTGTGGCTGCGCGATGTGACATTAGACATATACGCGCTTTTGCTCCAGGTGCGCTTTAAGCTTTTACAGCTTGCCGAACGCGACATGGAAGTGATCATGCCTGGCTACACACACATGCAGCCTGCCGTGCCAATCTTGCTCGCTCACTGGTGGCTAGCAAATGAGACGAGAATGGCGCGCGATTTTTCGCGACTGGCTGATTTTTACAAACGTATGAATGTATTGCCTCTCGGCGCCTGTCAGTTAGCAGGCACCACTCAACCGATCGATCGACAGTTGGTGGCCAGTTACTTGCATTTCGACGCAGTTATGGAGAACAGTCTGGATGCTGTATCCGATCGTGACTACCTGATTGAATTCGCGTCAGCCGCCTCGATTATCGGTGTTCATCTATCGCAGATGAGTTCGGAGCTATTGCTTTGGTCTACTCAAGAGTTTGCCCTGGTGCGCTTGCCCCGTTCGTTTGTCTTTCGCAGCCAGAGCATGCCGCAAAAACGCAATCCTGAATTGCTCGAAATATTGCGCTCTCGTCCGAGTGTCTTGAACGGCAGACTTTCGCAATTCCTCAATGAATTGAAAGGGCTGTCAGTCTCCTACTCTCAAGACCTGCAGGAATGTTTGCCAGGACTATTAGACGTTGTCGAGAACGTCAAGTTTATCCTTGAATTAACTGACGTATTGCTCCCTGCGTTTAAATTCGACACCGTCCGCATGCAAAAGTTGGCCAATGCGGACATGACCAACGCTGGTCATGCCATCGATTATTTGATTGAAAGAGATGTGCCGCCAGACAAAGCTATGAAGTATGTCGATCAGATTTTGGATTACTGCCGCGAACGCAATAAAGCGCTTCCTGATTTGACCTTGAATGAGTGGATTCAATTCACGCCTGCGTTTAATGATGATATTTACAACTATGTTTCTGTCGAAAATGCAGTCGATTCGAGAATCTCTTACGGCGGTACTGGTGGCGTTCAAGTGCAAGAATCATTGACGCGCGCTGTGGAACGGCTGAACATCGATAAAGCCTACATGGATTCCCTGGCAGTTAAGCGACTTCACTGCCAGGGATAGACTATATCCTTAATAGAAGCGGCTTTTTATGAACGGAATGGCTAGTGAAAGGTTAAACTAGCTAGACTCTGGTCAACAGTCAGCAGTTCGGCACTTGTAGTGCGAACTGAACTCGTCAATAAGGATTTTTGCATGAAGGCAATGGTGCTGGCAGCAGGTGTTGGTTCTCGGCTCGAACCGTTGACGACTCAGGTGCCTAAACCGATTGTGCCTGTCGCGAATACGCCTGTGATGGAGCACCTAATCAAGCTTCTCGCCAAACATGGCTTCAACGATATCTGCGCGAACCTGCATTACATGCCTGAAAAATTGACCGAATATTTCGGTGACGGGTCGAAATTCGGAGTCAATCTAACCTTTCGCGTAGAAGAGAAGCTCAGCGGTGATGCAGGCGGAGTTCGTGCCTGCCGCGAGTTTTTGCAAGACGGAACTTTCATTGTGATCATGGGTGATTTGATCACCGACACTGATTTGAGCAAGGTGATCAAAGAGCACAAAAGCAAAAAAGCATTAGCCAGCATCGCTATTAAAGAGATGGATGATGTTACTCGTTTTGGTGTAGTGGTTACCGATGAGAACGGCTTTATTACAGAGTTTCAGGAAAAGCCTAGCAACGAAGAAGCCCTGTCGAAGTTTATCTCAACGGGAATTTACGTGCTTGAGCCGGAGATTTTCGATCATATTCCTGCCACTGGTGACTATGGATTTGGTCGACAGCTGTTCCCTACTCTGGTAGCGAAAAATCTGCCGGTGCTTGGCGTAAAGATTGAAGGATACTGGTCGGACGTCGGTTGCGTGGAGCAATATCGCGAGGCCAACTTTGATGCACTGAGTGGCAAAGTTAAAGTCGAACTACCCGGCAAAAAAGAAAAGCGCGGCGATGCTACAGTCTGGGTCGGCGACAAAACCCACATTGATGAAGGCGCGAAGTTCAGTGGATTAGTGATGCTTGGGCGTAATTGCAAGGTGGCGGCTGGTGCTACATTCGGTGGCACTGTGATTCTCGGCGACAACGTTACAGTTGAATCCGGCGCACACGTTGTAGATTCAATTGTGTGGTCCGGCAGCATTGTCGGCGCTAATTCTGAAATTAATACCAGTGTGATTGGAGCTGATTGCACCGTGGCTGGTGGCACTAAGCATTGCGAAGTCGCTACCGTGGACTGTCAGTCTGAGAATGCCACTACGGCGATTGCGCGGTAGAACGCAGCTGCTCGCGCACCATTTCGGTGTGTGGATCCATCTCCATACCAAACGAGCCCGCAGTATTGCGGGCTCGCCTCAAGCTAATGTAGTGTCTTAGTCTACAGTGCTCTTAAACTCTATTTGGCAGCTACGGGTTCTTCCATCTGCGCAGCCTTCCAGATTTCCATCCACAGCCAATAGTGAAACGGGTTGATATCAGCCGCGTTTTCAGGCTCGACGGGCTCGAGAAGAGACAGCCATTTGTGGGGATTCGGGAAGCGCTTTGCCAGACTGTAGCAATCCGCCATCCAGAGAACTTGTTCGGTTGTTTGCTGAGTACCCATTGCAGTATCCCCTTAGAACCGTTTGACGGTGCCCGAATTCGTACTGAAACGAATTCATGAAACGGAAGACGCAGGAAATAAATTATCGTTCCGGCAGTTTCCTGTACTACTGTCTTACCCAATTCAAAGAGGACCGAAACGGAATCGTTTTTGTTGAAACACTACAAAAATATTGTTAAAGACCTGTTCAAAACTCGCTTTCGCCTGATTAGTATATGCGCAACGGGTGTAAGTGGTTAGCCTGGAGGCCAGTCCAGGTGTCTTCCTCCGATCACGTGAATGTGCAGGTGGTCCACGGTTTGACCGCCATGCTCGCCCGTGTTCACCACCGTGCGAAATCCATGATCCAATTTCTCAGACTTGGCGATTTCGCCCACCTTCATAAAAAGGCTTCCAAGAAGTTGGGCATCTTTCACTTCAGTTATATTGGCAACATGATTTTTGGGCAGAATCAGTATATGTGTAGGACCTTGTGGATTAACATCTCGGATTGCGATGCTCGTCTCATCTTCAGTGACTATATTTGACGGGATTTGACGATCGATAATTTTGCAGAAAATGCAATTAGAATCGCGCGCCGCAGTTTTTGATGGATCCATATTTCACCTTTGTGAGCAAAAAACTTCTATCCTAAGAAGTTTATGGTATGAAGAGTACCTCTGTCGGATATCCGAACCAAATTGATGATGATCTTAAAGGAGACAATCGATGACAAATGATGGCAACCTCTTGCCACGCTACATCATGATGCAAAAGGCGCTCCTTTCGTCTTTGCGACTGAAGGATGTTTTGGATGCTGCCGTTCTTCAATTCGCAGATTTGGCTGGTGGAGCCAAGGTCGCTATCTTCCTATCTGATAACGAGAGTCTGGCGCTCAAGTTGATGGCTGCGAAAGGCTATTCTGATGCGACTTTGGACCAAATAAAAGTATTGCCGTTTTCTGCCGAGAGCTTGCTCAAGTATGTCGTCCAGAAGCGCACCCCTGTCAGCGCGAATAATCCGCAGACAGCGCCTGATGTCAGCGCGATGATCATGAAGCGCGAAAGTAGCAGCGGGCAAATCGCCTTGCCTTTGATTTCGTCAAATCTTCTTGTTGGAGCCGTTTTAATAGAGGTTAACAACGTCGCTTATTTGAACTACGCGGACTTCCTTAAAGAAGTTGCCGACGTCACCGCGTTGACCATCGCTAATTCGATTCTTTTCGGTCGCAGCGAATATGAGCGGGAAAGACTGAGTACGTTGTACAAAACCTCATGTGCTCTCAGTTCTAGCGTGCTTCAGGCGACTGAAGTTTTGCAGATAGCAGCAGACACGTCCCTGATTTTGGGCAACACACCGAACTGCGCCATCCTACTTTTCGACCAGGGCAGCGGCATCTTCATATTGGCCGCTTTCAAGGGTCTGGAAGGCTCCAGCTTGAGAGATTTCGATATGAGCGTACGCGAGACTATCGCGGGCAGCTG
>JBBQFO010000152.1:0-11464 GCA_038322035.1 Candidatus Obscuribacterales bacterium | reverse complement strand
CACCAATCGTCAAACGCACTCAGTAAGGCAGTTCGGAACGATTGTTTGAATCCGCCGACGGACTTTCCATTTACCACTTCCGCATTTTGAATGAAAACGTGTATGGGAAGCTTTTCTTTAGCCCAGCGATATGTACCTTCTGCAGTGATGTTTGCCAGGTAGTCCTCTGCTTTTGGATCCGAGAATGGTTTTTGATTCGCACTTTGGAGCGCCACAATGATGTCGTTAATCTGCTTGCGCTGCGATTCTTCGATGTTCTTCTCCGAAAGGTATGTTGTGTACCATCGAATCGCATCGACATTTGCACCGATGCTTTGATAACAGCCAGCCAGATTCAGTGTTGCTTCGGGCATGTGGGGATTCAGTTCCAGTGCCACTTTGAACTGGTCCAATGCTTTTGGCATATTGCCGGAATTTTGATAAGCCAAGCCCAGGTTGCAGTGAATTCCTGCAGATTTTGGCGCCAGCGCAACTGCCTTCTCAAGTAGATCTCGTGCCTGATAAGCGTGATTGATTTTGAGTAAATGAACCGCCTGCGAAAAAAGCTCTTTCACTTCTGGGTGGTCGTCTCGAATTTCGGGCGAAATCATCGGAACCCCGGACGAACTTGTCGGCTGGGCCATAGCTGCGGAGCTTGAAAGCGCCACCCCGGCAACGAAAGCAAAGCCCAATCCGACAAACTTCATCTCTATTCGGTCCTGAGCATTAGGGAAGGTCGACTTGTGTCTGATAAGTTGGCACTAAATGCCATATTGGAAGTTTACCGTAAGGATTTGCTATCGTAGATTAGTGGGCATACTACCTCTGGCGGAGGAGCCCCTTGCAATACTGGCAGTTGAGCTGACGTATGGTCGTCGAACAAAATGAAGTAATCACACAGCGACTCAGCCACATGATGTCGCAGGAGAACGTCGTCGTTCTCAAATACGGCCCCGATTTGCTGGCTGAACTATCGGGTCTGGCACAGGGCAAACACTTGTTTGACGCTGTGTTGATTGACGCGACCACCTGCGGATACCTCTTCACCGCCGAAGTTTTGATTGAAGCTGGTCGATTAGCCAACGCCCTCTTGGAAGTTCAAGGCACCCTGGTTTTCTTGAAGAAAGACAAAGCAGTTGCCATTGTCAGAGACACTTTGATGGGTTCTCTGACGTTTCATATATTTGAAAATCATGCCGAACTCTTCGACTATTCTGCCCCGCTTGCTAAGCACGTGCAGGCGGCGCTCGGCAAATCTGCCGGGGTGATCGAGGAAAGCACAGATCTCGCCCAGCAAGTTCTGATGTCCACTGTGCCGGTGTTGACTCATCTCGGCATTAAGCTAAAAGCCGGAATGGATCAGCCGCGGAAGCGCAATGCTGTGATCGCCGCCGTCGATAACTACACCCCATTGAGCACGATTAGTCATCGCATCACTTCGCAAGGCAAATTGAGCTCAGAGGAATTGCTGGAAGAGCTTAAGGCGCTTGAACAGAGCCGCGCCATCTATCCGATTTTCAATAAAGTGCCATTTCTCGTCAACTGTTTCCGCAATCAGACGCCATTCAGTTTGAAGGATTTGTTGTTGGCATCGAAGCTAGTGACGCAAGATCAACTTGATGAAATGTTGTTCGAACTGCAAAGCGTCCCGATCAAGGAACGAGTTACTATCGGTCCGCTGGCAGTGAAAAAGGGTTTTATCAATACAAGGCAATTAGAAATTGCCCTGCAAGATCAGGCGTTTTACGGACAGTCTTCAGATTCCGAAAAGGTCAAACTAGTTAAGACTTCCGGCGAAGAGACGCAAGTTCAGTCACTTGTCGGTCACCTCGGCACAACCGATCCATCTAACTTGCTGCAAAACATTTCCACCAATCGTGAGTCTGGAGTGCTATCTGTTGAATACAAAGATCTGCAATTCCGTGCTCAATTCGAAGTAGGAAAGTTGACCCACGCGAAGGTCGGCAAGGTGGGCGGCAATTCGTCAGTGATTGAATTCGCTTCGTCGTGGAAAGACGGCATTTTTGTATTCATTCAACGCACTCCGCCACCGGACCTTGCGAAGGAGCACTGTAAAGTAACGAAGCCGCTGGATAAATTGTTGTTAGACGCGGCTCTCGCGAAAGACAATACAGACGCTGTTTTGAAGAAATTACCGAAAGGCATCAATTCGGTTTTAGAAAAAGTTGAGGATGAGAACGGACTTCTTGAAACACTCTTAGACGATCCGCAAGAAAAGAGACCGGTTTCGCATGCCGAGATGGAGCGCGCGCAAAGGATTTGGGCGGCCATGGACGGACTGACTACTCTGTCCACGAGCATAAGATATCTGGGCGATATCACCACATCGGAACTGACAACCGCAGTCAACCTGCTATTTCATCACGAGTTGGTGAACATACCAAAGGTCGATTTGCACGGACCTCTTAACAAGTTTCAACAGCTTGTGAGCGCGGTCGGCGATAAAATTTCTCCTGATTTGAGTTTGGCGTTTCTGCGCCTGGCGTTGCGCGATAGCATCGGTTACTCGGGACGAGCGCGAATCTTCACCATGGGTGCAGGTGGCGAGGTTGGCGTCGATCTCGCCGCAGCGCGTTCTGCCCAGACTTCTTTGTCAGTGATTATCAAAGACATCGAGAATTGGCAAGTGAAGTACATCGAATATGTCAGCCAGGAGTTGAACCGTGAGGTTCTTGTTGGACTGATTAGCGCGATTCATCAATCTTCTTGACGAGTGGTTTTTTCAGCTTTCTGCTGCATCGAAATCTCAGACCCGCTAAAATGGCTGAGATTCGTTGAGAGGTCTCAGGCTCTTCGGAGTGTTTGCACGGGAGTAAATGTCATGCCGAATTTGCGAATAACAAACGCGCAATTTTTGAAAAGCTTGGTCGCTGTGACGCTAGTTTTGTCACCGTTAGGAGCGCTCGCAGCCAATCCCCACACGGCCATGAGCAGTGGAGCAGAACCCGCTCGTGACGTTGCTTCAGCGCCGATAGATTTTTACGGACCGGCGATGTTGGTGCGCTTGTCGGTGGCACAGAACACTAATTGCCCTGCTGCTATTTTGAGCAAGCTGGCCAACGATCCCGCGGATGAAATTCGTGGTGCAGTGGCTGCCAATTCAAGTACTCCAGATGCTGACAAAGACCGTTTGGCAAGAGATACCAACGACATCGTCAGCGAAGCAGTTTTGCTTAATCCGAGTTGGATCGGTCAGCCGACGCTGACATTTTTATCTAATTCGCGTCAACCGAAAATTATTGAAACTCTCGCATCAAATCCAAAAACAACACCTGATGTTTTGTCTAAACTGGCTCAGGGCCCGATTCAAACAGAGTACTTGCTGCTGTCACTGGCACGCAACCCACACCTGCCTCCCGAACAGATTGTTCGTTTGTCGCGAGTCGGCGATCGTCTGGTTAGAACTTTTCTTGCCCGTCAGGCCTCTCTGACACCACCAGCATTGGCTGTTTTAGCTCAGGATGGTGATCTTGGTGTTCGTTCATTCGTTGCACAAAATCCAAATACTCCAGCCGCTGCCCTTGACCTGCTTTCCAAAGATAACAACGAAGTAGTGCGTGAAGGAATCGCCGCCAATCCTTCAACTCCAATTGTTGTTCTGAAGAAATTGGCTGCCGATCCGAGTTGGGAAGTGCGTCTTGAAGTAGCGCAGAATTCCAAATCGATCAAACAAGATCCAACGTTGATTGATCAGTTGGCTGCCGACAAACAAATGAGAGTGCGTTGGGCTCTGGCCACGAACAAAGCGCTGCCTACGAAGCTTATCGAGACATTTGCCAGTGATTCAAACCAACGAGTTCGCGAAGCGATTGCCAGGAATCCCAGCACAGCAGCTGATGTCATCGCAAAGCTGAATAAAGCTAATTCGCTGGCGATCTCGCAGATAATTGCAGGCAGGCAAACTCTTTCGGACGAGATGTTCGCTCAACTGGCAGGCAATGACTCACCGCTGGTTCGGCAAACTCTAGCGCAAAATCCTTTTCTGCCTGAAACTGAGGCGAAGAAACTGCTTTCTGACAGTTCACCGATGGTACGTTTTGCGCTTGCAACCAATTCATTTAAAGGAACTAGTGCCGCGCCGTGGCGCGGGGACGTCTTTAAAAAATTAGCCACAGATGACAACGAAGATGTAAGGCAGGCGGTTGCAACTAATCCTTTAGTCGATGCCGCAGTTTTGTCAGCTCTCGTTAATGACAGCTCTGCGATGGTCCTCAGAGCTCTCGCTTCCAATCCATCCAGTCCTGACAGCGTGCTGATTACTTTGGCTGCCAGTCCAGACTCAGTCGTTCTTCAGCGCCTGCTCAACAGAGGCCAGAAGCCCAGTGACGCAGTATTCGATCAGCTGGCCCAGTCAAAAAATCCAGCCTTGAAAATGGCGGTGGCATCAACGAATCGAGCCGGCACAAGCGCATTGAAAAATCTAGCTGCCGACAAAGATCCCAATATCCGCGTCACGGTGGCGAGCAATCCGAATACTGATGCTTCTGCATTGGCAGCACTCGCTGGTGATTCTAGCGCCTACGTTAGAGCTGCTGTAGGTGCTAACCGGGGCGCCCCACAGGCGCTCTTAAAGAAGCTCTGCAGCGATGACGATTCGGTCAGAGCAGCAGTCGCTGGCAATCCAAGTTTGCCGCCAGAAATGTTGGAGCAATTTTCGAAAGACAAAAATCCTGATGTGAGAAGAGCTGTTGCGGCTAATCCCGCTGCACCAGCGGCGGTGCTGACCGCGTTGAGCGACGACATCGAAGTTTGGATAGCGGTGCCAAATCGGCGCCAATTTAATTGAGGTTGCCATGAAAGAAGCTGTAATCGTAGACGCAGTGCGTACCCCGATCGGACGCTATGCCGGCGCATTGAAAGAAATCCGTCCTGACGATCTGGCGTCGATTGTAATAGAAGAGTTGTTGAAGCGCAATTTCGTTAATCCTGGACAAATTGAAGATGTGATTTTGGGTTGTGCCAATCAGTCCGGCGAAGATAATCGCAACGTGGCCAGAATGGCCGCGCTCCTGGCCGGATTGCCCGCGGCAGTACCTGGCGCCACAGTCAACCGTCTGTGCGGCTCTGGATTGATGGCAGTCAACGATGCTTGCCGCGCTATTCAAACTGGAAACGGAGATATCTATATTGCCGGTGGTGTCGAGTCGATGACGAGAGCACCATATGTGGTTTTGAAGAATAACGCGGCTTTTGCCAGAGGCAATCAAAAGCTCGTTGATACCACGCTGGGATGGCGCTTCGTCAATAAGAAATTGGCAGACATGTATCCACCAGATTCGATGGGGGAGACTGCTGAAAATGTTGCTGAGCGATACAAGATTTCCCGCGAAGACCAAGATCAGTACGCTTTGGAAAGTCAGCATAAATACGCTGAGGCTGCTAGAACTGGCAAATTCAACGATGAGATTATTCCTGTCCATCTGCCCAAAAAGAAAGGCAGTACTGAGCCTGAGATTTTTTCTGTCGATGAGCAACCCAGACCAGAAACAAAATTGGAAGACTTGAAGAGAATCAAGGCTGCCTTTCGTGAAAATGGCTCTGTGACTGCAGGCAACTCGTCTGGAATTAACGACGGTGCAAGTGCATTGCTGATCATGTCCAGAGAAAAATGCAACGAGTTGGGATTGATTCCAATTGCTCGATTTGTCAGTTCTGCAGTGGCCGGGGTTGACCCGTCAATTATGGGTACAGGACCAATACCAGCCAGCCGTAAGGCTGTAGAGCGTGCCGGTCTGAAAATTTCAGACATCGATTTAATTGAATTGAACGAAGCTTTCGCCGTTCAAGTGTTGGCTTGTATTCGGGAACTCAATATAGATACCAAGAAACTGAACGTAAATGGTGGTGGAATCGCCCTCGGTCATCCCCTGGGAAGCAGCGGTTCGCGCATTCTCGGCACGCTCATCCATGAAATGAGACGCAGAGGTTCAGGCTACGGCTTAGCCACCATGTGCATCGGAGTAGGTCAGGGAATCGCTACCGTTGTAGCGCTCGAATCATAGAGCTGCAGCAATCGAAGAATGGCTCTGACTGTTCGTTAGGGAACCACGGTGAGCAAAGAGAGCGGACAATTTAAATTTCTGCAATTCTCAGATGTGCATTTGGATTCGCGCTTGAGCTTTCTCAAATTGCCGCTTTCAATCACCGAACGCCAGCAGCGTCGGCGCGAAATTCTAGAGGTTTTCTTGCTCGCGCTCGAAGTTGCAAGAAGTGAGCAGGTCGATGCCGTTCTGATTCCTGGTGACCTCTGGCACAACGAAACTATTAAGGGCTCAACGCTTACGAGGATAATCGATGGTTGCGCCGAACTTGGTCACGTGCCGGTAATCATTGCTCCAGGCGATCGCGATTGCTATTCGGGTGATTCTTTTTACAACGATGACATCTTGCATTTGTACGGTTTGCCAACCTGGCCTGCAAATGTTCACGTCTTTAAGGGCAACGATTTTTCGACAGTCAAACATCCGCTCTATCCTCATGTCGCCTTCACTGGGCGGGCATTATTAGACTCATCACCTCAATCTGAGCACCCCTTGGCTAATCCAATCCCGCGAGACCTGGATGCATCCATAAATTTTCTGCTCTTGTGCGGTTCGATCGACGGCTATGCAGGGGTCGATAAATGCCACGAGACGGCACCTTACAGCCCCTTCTCGGCGGAGGAATTGGAAGAAGCGCAGTTTACCTACGCCGCCCTCGGGCATTATCAAGACTATACGGAGGTGCTTTCAGGCGCCGGTGACATTCTCGGCGCTTATTCTGGATCGCTAGCGGGCAGAGGTTTTGATGAACTTGGTCCGCGATTCGCCTTACTTGGAACGATACAAAATAACGAATTTGGCGCCTGGCAATGTAACATTGAACCGTTGGAGTTGGATCGTCGCCGGATGGTTATGGTGAGCACCGATATATCCGGTTTAACTGGTGAAGAAATGCTGGAAGAGATCACAATCAGTATCGCCGACCAGGGAGGTCGAATTGATAGCGACCTTGTGTTCTTGCAGCTAGAGGGCAACTATAGAATTGATACCAATCCGAGCGCTATCATCGATCAGTTGCACTACCGTTACTACAATGTCGCTGTAATGGACTACACACGCCCCGATTACCTTTCCGAGAGTTTCGACGAACGCACCACAGAGGCGAAATTTGTTGACTCACTTTTAGCTATGAAAAAGAATGCAGAAAATTTTGGTGGCGAATCTGATACCACTCATACTGATGCTAATTTGATTGAAGATGCTTTGTATTATGGTTTGGATGCGCTGAGACGCAAGAGGGTGGCTGTTCGCGATGTGGATTGAGAGGATTGACTTTGCCGGGTATGGAAATATTTCCGGTGAAAAAATCGAATTTAAAGACAACAAGCTCAATCTTGTTGTGGAAAGCAACGAGTATGGTAAGTCGACAATTGCGAGCGCGGTCTGGGCCATTCTTTACGACTTCCCCGATACGGGAGCTCAACCTGGCGAGCGCGAGGCGCGGAAACCAAGTGCTGTTTCGAAGATGCCTTACATCGCCAGCATCGATATTACGACCAACGGCACAAGACTAAAAGTGATCCGCGACTTCTCAGACGGTGCGGTGCAAATTGTTGATCGCGATCAGAAGAATAAAGATGTAACAAAACAGTTTCGTGGTCCTAGTGGCGAGGACCAGGTCGGACTCAAGCTCACCGGCATGACGCGTGAGATGTTCCGCAGTACCTGTTTTGTAGGGCAGCGCGAGCTCGATGAACACGCTTTCAGTGGCGACAGTGATTTGACTTCATTGTTTCAAGGAATCGCCGATACCTCTTCGTCTGCCACTAATGCTGGTACCGCGATTGAAGTCTTGGAGGACGCCCTGCACCATTTCCCCTACAAAGGAAAGAGAAACAAAGTCGAAGCGGTGATGCGCGATCTCGAAGGTCAGTACTATGAACTTTCGGACAAAATTAAAAAGCTCGAGTCAGATAAGTCTCAAATTGGCGTCGATATTCGACGAGTGGTAAAACTTGGCAGTGAGATTACCGACGATACCGAACAATCTGGTGCCAATGAATACTTCGAACTCTGTCTTGAAGCTGCTGACACAGACAACAGGCTGATTCAAGCTCAAACCACTATTGCTAAAGTCTCTGAGTTTCGCCAGGAAATGAGCAGCCTGGGAACTATGGATGGTTTCCCACTCACATCTGTAAAACGTGTTGAAGAATTGTGGACACGACGTCAATCGCGCCATGCAGATTACGATCGTTACTTGCAAGAGATGGCGCCGCAGTTGCGCGAATATGAGTCTCACGAAAAGCATACCCAGGACAGATTTGATGGGCTGAATGAATTTACTACTGACGAAGGTAAGCGAGTAGGTGTGCTGGCTGTCAGTTTGTATAACATGCAAGCAGAACTGGAAGATTTGTGTCAGCGCAGAGGCGATTTAGATGATTCTGGAGAAAGCGCCCCAGCTCCTGTTCTCGTTCAACAATCATTGGATGAGACGGATCATGAAAACGCCCGTTCGTACATTGCTTTGATTGAGTCGTTCAAAGAAGCGATTACAGAGGCTGAATCCAAGGTCGATCGCAATCGCATGCTCATCTTTGACATTGAAGAACAGCGCAAAACCAAAAAAGTAATGTTCATGATGCCTGGCTCCAACAAAAAGAAGGAAGCAGAGCAAGCCGAAGCAGAGATCGAAAAGTCTCGAAAACAGATCGACGAGTTAAACACGAAGATTCGAGGTTTGGAAGCACGGCTGGATGTGCTTGGGCAAAAAATAGGCATGAGCAGTGGTAGACAGCTGACAGCCCAGCTGACCGGTCAATCTACGCCGCAGTCAGGGAAGGGAATCGACGCGCGCAGTTCAGAAGGATTGGATCAACTGATTGCCGCTCGACAAACTTCGCTTTCTCAAATTCAGGCGGAACTCGAGCCATTCTTCGTCAAAGCCGGCAGGCAGGCTTGGGACATCAATCCGGAAAGTGCTACAGAGCTGGCTGATCACATCACAAAATATATAGAAGAACAGCGTCAAATCAACTCCACATTCAGTGCCGTGAAACAGAGCAAACAACAACTCGAGTTTCTGGCGAACGAGATCAAAGTTATCGACGATCAACTGAAAGAGATTTTTTCAAACGCTCATCTAGAAAGCTCCGAAAACATCGAAGAAATGCATCAACAGTTCTTCTCGAAGTTGGCTTCATTCCATCGCTGGCAGGTGATGAGCACTGAATTGCGAAAAATGGAGTCTGACATGTCGTCGGGTTTTACACCGGATGAATTGCCACCGCAAGTCGAACGGCTCGAAACTATCCGAATGGAAATTTTCGCGAGAATGCAGGAATTGATCGAGCAGTACCCAGTTATCGCTGAAATGGCGCCGCCGATGAGCCCTCCCAGACGGATGAATCTGGGCGGAAGCTACTCCAGCAAAATGTATCTGGATGATTTGCGCCGAGAGCGCGATGAACTTACTGTTCGTGTGCGCACAGTCTCAATGAATCACGACCAGACTTACTTGACTGCAGTCGAAGAACTAGAACAAGTGTCTCGCGAATTGAATAACGTTAGGCGTGCGAAAACGGCTCTTGAACTGGCTCGTGACACGCTACACAAACTGTCCAGCGAAACTTATGTTGATTGGTCCACCAAGCTCAACGAAATTGCAAAAGAAATGATCGTCAACATCGGGCTCGATTTCGACGATTTACATTTCGATTCCGAATTGCGCATCACCGCACGAAAAAAGAGCGACGGGCAAGAGATCAATGCATCGAATATCAGCAATCAACTTTCAACAGGCACGAAAGAGCAGTTGCACTGGTTAGCCAGAATGGTAGTGTCCCGCTTTCTCTCGAAAGGAAACCCGCTGCCAATCGTACTGGATGAACCATTCAGCGAAGCTGATGACGAACGCTTCTTACGAGTAATGCAATTCTTGCTCGATGTCCTAGTTGTAAATCATCAGGTGATCATCTTTAGCTGCCACCAACAGCGACATCACTGGTTGATCAGTCAACTAGAGCCAGCCCAGCACGCAAAAATAGACTTCGCTAGAAGAGCTTCGTTGCGCGGTTAAATGCGCAGCTGGTTTGCTCGTACCGGATAGTGCATTCAAGAGCTATTCGGCCAGGCTGCGATCTTCACGAACTTTGAATCCGGTCAATTCTGATAGCGATTCCATTATTTCCCAAGTGGTTTTTTCGAAGTCGTCACCTGGTTGAATGATTTTTCCGATGTTTGCGAAGGCCTTCTCGCCCTTCTCCGCAGTGCCAATTAGTCCGACTGGTAGAATTGCAACGTTGTTGGATTTCGCGAAGTAGGCGGCTCCTAAATGAGGTGGGCCAAGCACTCCGGGGGTCTTTGGTCGAGTCCCTTCGATGAACATGGTTACGCACCATCCAGCTTTGAAAATATTGCGCACTGATTTGATTGTTCGCTTTTCCGGCTTATTTCGATTGACTGAAATCGCTGAGTAGAACTCGATTAGCGCAGAAACTTTGGGATTGACGAACAGCTCTTCTTTAGCGATGAAACCCATCGGTCGATCGACTGCGATAACTAAAATCGGCGGATCCCAATACGACAAATGATTGGCCACAACCAGCACGGGCTGGTCTTATGGCACGTTCTCACGGCCGGTAACCTTGAGCCGGTTACGCCAGTAATACAGAGGGAAGAGCAGATAGCGAGCCGTTCCGATCTGCGTTAGTCTGCGAATCGGGCTGAAGTTTTTCGGCTGGTAGTCTAGAGCAGTCAACGACTTATGGCTTGGCGCCTACGTTTGTGCGAGGCAATGTGATGCGTACGACTGAGTTGTCTTCTTGCTGGCTGACGAACAAATTGCCTTCTTTGTCCAGCGCGAGGTAGTACGGCTTTTTGAAGCCGGCCGCAATCACGCTCGATATGCCTGCAGGGCTGATGCGCACTACAGTTCCGCCGACATAGTTGGCGACATAGACGTTGCCTGGATTGTCGACGATCAGTCCGATCGGTCCTTTGATGTTGGCGCCGCTCGCGAACTGTGAACGACTTCCATCAGCCGTGATGCGGTCAATCGTGTTGTTCAGGAAATTGGCGATGTACAAGCTGCCGCCGGGTCCAAAGCTGAGTCCTGCCGGGGCCGAGAAACCAGTTGCGATCACTCGTACTGAAGCGTTTGCCAGCACCGCGACCGGTCCGGATGGACTGGGTGGCGTATTGAACTTGGGCATAGTCGCCGGTGGCTCTTGACTCTGAGGGGCTACTTGAACAGCCGGAATGACAGCGGGCTTAACCGCTACCACTGGAGGCTGAACAGCCGGAGTAGTGACAGTCGGAGGCGGGTAGGACATCGGTTGCTCGGCAGTCCTGCCGGTATTTGGGTCGACGAGACGTCCAGTGATGTTTTGGTCGATTTGAGGAGGTTGAACTGGCGGAGCCGAACTGATCGGTGTCGGTTGTCCCGAATCAATCATCTGCATGCGCTTTTGAGCTTCAGC
>JBBQFO010000151.1:0-11499 GCA_038322035.1 Candidatus Obscuribacterales bacterium | reverse complement strand
AAATGATTTCGCGCGTCACCAGTGGTGATATCACATGATAATCGGCAGGCTTATCTAACAGGCGGAATAATCTGACAAAAGCGTCCAGTAGATCGCCCTGCAATTTGCTTACTGCTATTGATTTAACGCTGGAGTCTGTGCGCCCGGGCGCAATACCCGCCTCCACACTGACAGACGCAATGAGAGTTGGATCAAGCTCAAGCTTAAGACCTAAAAATGGCGTCTCAGGTGTCGCCTCAACAACTTGACTGACGCATGGTACATCTAGTGAGCAGAGTAAGAAATGAGCCGGGTCGTATCTGAATCGCTCTTCTCCCATCTGCACTTCTTTCGCGCCCTGAGCAATGATACATATGGAAGGCGAATAGAGTCCGTGCATCGGTTGTGTCAAACTCGAATGTCGGTAAAAATTGAGCCCTTCTGCGACTTTATTAGCGCCCTCGTTGACACCGCGTCTGGCTAGTATGTCGACGAGTTCGTTCCTGCTTGCTTGCGTATTCTGGTCATCGGGAATCATGAATTTGCTGCCTGTAAGTTTCGGAGGATTGTCCAATCATTTTGGAATTTTGTTATACCGTAGACTCGTAAATTCATCATATCATTGTGCTGTTGGTTGTGAGCTTGGAATTTTAACCAAGCGACAAATTGACTGGAATGCCGTCAGAAGCCGATGCTCCGACTCTAAGGGTTGGGTCGCATGGAGGCTGGTGCATTTGAAGCGAACTCAACTGGAAGGTGAACAAAATGCAAAAGCGCAAACTTGGCAACAGCAATTTGGAAGTGTCTGCGATCGGACTGGGCTGTATGGGAATGAGCTTCAGCTATGGTCCGCCTAAAGACAAACAAGAGATGATTTCTCTATTACGGGCCGCTGTCGAACGCGGCGTGACATTTTTTGACACTGCTGAAGTGTACGGTCCATTGACCAACGAAGAACTTGTGGGTGAAGCACTGGCTCCCTATCGTGGGGACGTCGTGATCGCGACGAAGTTTGGATTTGAACTTGACCCTAAAGGCGGTGCTAAATGGATTGGCCTGAACAGTCGTCCGGAACATATTAAAGAGGTTGCGGAAAGCTCGCTTAAACGGCTCAAAGTGGATGCTCTGGACCTTTTCTATCAGCATCGCGTTGATCCAAATGTGCCGATTGAAGAAGTTGCGGGCGCAGTGAAGGATCTGATCAAAGAAGGTAAGGTAAAGCATTTCGGATTGTCTGAAGCGTCAGCGCAAACGATCCGCAGAGCGCACGCAGTCCAGCCAGTCACTGCAGTGCAAAGCGAATACTCTTTGTGGTGGAGACGTCCCGAAGAAGAAGTACTGTCGACTCTCGAAGAACTGGGAATCGGCTTCGTTCCTTATAGCCCGTTAGGCAAAGGCTACCTTACCGGAAAGATGGACGAAAAAACGAGCTTTGATAGCTCTGATTTTCGCAGCACTTTGCCGAGATTCACACCTGATGCCTTGAAAGCGAATCAAGCCTTAGTCGATCTCCTTGAGCTGATCGCGAAACGGAAGAACGCAACACCAGCTCAGATCGCATTGGCGTGGCTGTTGGCGCAGAATTCATGGAGCGTGCCGATTCCTGGCACCACGAAGCTGCATCGGCTGGAAGAGAACATTGGCGCTGCTGCGGTTGAGCTTACGCCCGCTGATCTTAGCGAGATCGAAAGCGCAGCTTCAAAAATCAAGGTTAGTGGTGATCGCTATCCCGAAGCCCTCGAACTAATGACCAATCGCTGAATCCCTCACACAAAGCTGCTGAAAATAGGAGAACGAAAATGATCAAAACAGCAATTAAAACAAAAACATACGCAGCAACTGGCAGCGATGAAGAACTGAAGCCTTTTGAGATCGAACGTCGAGAACCGGGTCCCAATGATGTTCTCATCGATATCAAATTTTGCGGTGTCTGTCATTCGGATGTGCACCAGGTGAAAAACGAGTGGGGACAATCAAAATTTCCGATGGTTCCTGGTCATGAAATAGCAGGCATCGTTGCCAAAACTGGCGAGAAGGTGAATCGCTTTAAGCCTGGTGATCGTGTAGGCGTCGGTTGTCTGTCTGACTCATGCAAAGAGTGTGACTCGTGCAAAGAGGGTTTGGAGCAATACTGCGAAAAGCGCGCAGTGCAGACGTATAATGATATTAGTTTGGATGGGGAAACACCTACTTATGGTGGCTATTCAGAACGCATCACTGTTCATGAACGCTATGTGGTGCGCATTCCCGATTCGTTGCCGCTCGAGAAAGCTGCACCACTTTTGTGTGCTGGTATCACAACATACTCGCCACTAGTGCACTGGAAGGCAGGACCCGGTAAATTTGTTGCCGTCGTAGGTCTTGGCGGACTCGGACACATGGCAGTGAAGATAGCAAATGCTATGGGTGCACACGTCACTGTAATAAGCAGAACGCTAAACAAAAAAGCAGACGCCGAAAAAATGGGAGCCAAAGATTATATCGCCACTGCAGAACCTTCTGCTATTGAAAAAGCGCAAGGACGCTTCGATTTGATCATCAATACGGTATCATCCGCGGCCGACATGAACTCATATCTCGGTATGCTGAAGCGTGATGGTGTCATGGTGCTGGTTGGAGCACCAAGTGAAGCCTTGCCCGTCCATCCATTCAGTTTGATTCCACAGCGGAAAACTTTGGCAGGCTCAACAATCGGAGGCATGCCCGAAACTCAAGAAATGCTCGATTTTTGCGCTAAACATGGACTGGGTGCCGATATTGAGATGATATCGATAGACCAAATAAACGAAGCGTATAAGCGACTTTTGAAAAGTGATGTGCGCTATCGGTTCGTCATTGATATCGCCTCGCTCAAGTAACCATGACTGAGCGAACCTACTCACAAATAAACGAGAAAATAAATGATAGAAATCAAAAGAAGTGGCTCTCAGCCTTCCGTCAAAGGACCGGCTGAGTGGTTCAGTGGTAGCGTGCGCATGGATCCTTTGATTGATGCTAAAGATCCTGCACGCGCACTCGTCTCTTATGTAACGTTTGAGCCGTCCGCTCGCACCGCATGGCACACGCATCCGCTCGGTCAAACGTTGGTAGTGACGGCTGGCTGTGGGGTGGTGCAAAGCTTGGATGGCCCTGTGGAAATCATTCGACCTGGAGATGTGATCTGGACTCCGCCGGGCATCAAACATTGGCACGGAGCCCTCCCGACCACAGCCATGACACACATGTCCATTGTTGAAAAATTAGACGGCAAAGCGGTGGAATGGATGGAAAAGGTAACCGATGAAGACTACCAGTCTTCTTGCGCACTTTGTCAATCGCAAACCTAGTCACCAAATATGGTGCTTGTTCCGAGACCTCTTGATTCGCGGAATCAGGTTTTCGGCACTCCTAAAACTTTGCTATTTGGAAATTTGAAGGAGAGAATTATGCCTCATACTGTTGTGAAACTCTGGCCTGGAAAATCAGAGCAGCAGAAGACTCGACTCGCTGAAGAAATCGTCAAAGACGTTATGGACGTTCTCGATAGCAAGGAAGACTCGATTTCGCTCGCTATCGAAGAAATTCAACCTGACGATTGGACAGAGGGTGTCTACAAACCCGACATCGCTGCCAAATGGGACAAGCTCTATAAAAAGCCGGGCTATAAGCCGTGACTGGCGATCACTTTCGAGGAGGGTCGAAGTCACCAAGGTAACCATGTGTCAGGTCGATGTCTTCATGCTCGTGTTGGCCAAACCGAATGTAGTAATGCTTGTCGAACCAGACGCAGAATCCGAAGGCCAGTCCAAGGCAACAACAAATTATTGTTGTGATGGCTGCTGTCTTGGTAAATCCACGCTTTGACATAACTAGAATAAGTCAACGGTTTGTATTGGAGGGCCTGTAAACTCGGGGGTCTGCGTCTAAGGAGTCACGTTGATGCACATTGGATGGCAGAGGATCATACGTTGTCGACGCTGCACCAGCAGGACTGGAGTAATGCTTGTCGAACCAGACGCAGAATCCGAAGGCAAGTCCAAGGCAACAACAAATTATCGTCGTCACTGTTGTTATCTTCGTCCAACCAGCTGTCTTTGGTTTTACCACTATCACTCTCTCGGATAATTATCTAGTGTGACATGGAGTGCCCTATATGGAAAGTGAACCGAAACTGAATTTCGTGGCAATCAATGATCGGCTGCCTGGGTATGTAAGTCTTGTTGTCCTGGATTTGGTGAGATTTGGCGATGTCTCAAAGAGTTATTACTCAAAGCGGATTTGAGGTCGTTCTCGACAAGCACTCGCAAGTGACCAATGTCGACGTACTTGAACCTTCTGCATGGAAAGGGCCAGCACTTCTTCAACCTCTGCTGCCGTCGCAGATTGGCTTTATATCTGCTGGGGTATTGATTGCAAAGGCAAAACAATTTGACGATGGGCTAATGGCATCAGTTGAGTTGTTGGCTCAAAAGGGCGGCGGCAAGTTCAAAGGCAAAATCTTCTTTCTAAGACAACTCTGTGAGTCGTTGGCGGTCGATGGGTCACAGCCAGGAGTCATCGCTGCGGCCTGTTTTTTGGGCGGAATCGATTGCAATTTGCCAGACGTGATTAGACAGAACGCGCAGGTGGCGGCAGAGAGTTTTGCCACCACCGAACACGCTAAGCCACTGGCCTTTTACACTTGGACCGATGAGCTTGCCGGCATATTTCGCCAGGATCGACTGCTCCAAAAAACTGTGGATAGAGACTCTTTTGATGCTATGTCAGCAGTTCTTAAAGCTAATGCGGAACTGCAAGAGGCATACCAAGAAATACTTGCTTTGATCTCGCGACTTACCAACCCTCTCTCGAAGCCAGGGTTGCTCACTGAACCTTACACTGCCGAGGTCTGCGTGTTTCCGCCCTCAGACAGCCATGAGGCTCGTCTGATTCGGATGGTGGGACCGCAAGTATCCATTATCGACGAGATTGTCAGGCAAGTCCGTGACGGCTCGCTCAATTTGACGCCCAGTCAAAATTCCGGCTGGTACGACCATCAACTCTGGTCACTGGAGCCGCTTATAAGGACCATCGCACTTCCGGAAAGTGAGAAGTTGATGCGCGGTCACCAGTATGAAAAAGCTTTGATCGATTTGTTCAAGGGGGCTTATGCCCTGACACGAGAAACCCATGTGAAGCAGCTGGAAATGCCGGCAACCGCGTGCGCCATGCGCTCAGGTCCACCCCCGGTGCCGCCGCCGCAGATAATTATCACGCCGGAATTTAGCATCGAACCGATTCCTTCCATGTATTATCGCCGAGCGCAATCGTACACTTTCATTCGCGCACTTCTTGTTGAAACGTTCGGAGAAGAGTCTCTGAAACAAACGTCTCGAGTTTCACAGAACGGCCATGTGCAGTTGAATTTGCTCGACGAAATTGATTATATGGAACAATTATTGCTGGGAGCACATGTGGTGGCATGTGAACAATTGGGCATGCCGAACTTCATCGATGAACAAGATGCTTCAAAAGTAAAACAGAGCACTGATTTCCTCGCTTCGTGGCTTGGCGGAGCCATCGACGATCCTGACATTTCAGCGGATTGCCGAATGATGGTGCCAATTGGCTTCGATGAAAAGCTCGGCTTCAAAGTCTGGGTCTTTCTTGGATGGGAAGAAAAGCAACTCGAGGCAAGGTATCTGAAAAATCCAACCGTTGTAACCGTAAAGGATTTAAACGGCATTGGTGTCCAGCCCGAAATCATTTATCGCAGCACCACTGCCAGTGGTGCCTATGCCGTGTCAGCCGAACTCTATGTCGAACAGCTGTTGAATCGCGACGAGTTTCGAGCCATATGCGACAAATACAAAGATGCTGACCAAATTTTCAGTTCATTGGGCCGTGTGGTCAGCATTAGCGGTACAGCTAGCAAAAACGAGATCAGCGCACCGACAACGGAAAAAGAGTCAAACCCTGCTCGCGCCGGTTTCGAACGCGTCTTAAGGTTTTTCAAAGGATGGTGATGAAGTTGAGCATCACCGTTGTTAAGTGTGACGCGGATCAGCCGCCGCCTTGTCGAAGGAAACGGTCGCTCGCGCATTTCGGATTTGTCATTTGCCGTGCCGCGGATTGGAGAGTTCAGGGACGATTTGCAGATTGCCCGGTGCCGCGACTGACTTATAGAAAGGGTCTTGTGAAAACAACTGTCTGTAGATGTAATGATTCGGAGCCTGAGCGTGGTTTGAGTGCGACATGTGGTAATCGTAGGAAGTCCTACTGGCGAAATATCCATAGACCAATCCCAAGCAGCAACAGGCTATCGCTGTTACCAACGCAATTTTCGTCCAGCTACCATTTGGTTTTGACATCAGCGACTCCTGATTCCTACCGCGCTTGTCATATGCCCTTAGCCCGCGGATCGGCTGGTTCAGGTACGACAATCTGAGCAGAGCCGCGCCCGATCGATGACTTGTAGAAAGGATCCTGCTGGCTCAGCCCTTTGTAGATATAACGAGTCTTCGTCGGATGGTACTCAACTCTGGCTGACTGGTAAATGTAGGCGTTGCTTTTAAGTCCGACCAAAAGTCCGTAGACCAATCCTAAGCAACAACAGGTTATCGCTGTGACCGCTGTTATTTTTGTCCAAGTTCCTTTTGACTTCTTCAATGTGTGTCCTCCTAGCATTCAGGACACTTCTAGTTTGACACAAAACCGGATTGTCAAGAGATATTGGGGCAATAACTCTTCCGCGTATGTGATCGATAGCAGGCCTATACGCCCTTAGGAGAGATAAAGTTCTCCTCCGGTGTCAAGCACCTACGCTCTTGGAAAGCCAAAAAAGACCCCATAAACGCACTTCCCTCCCTGGTAAGGTGGGAGGGAAGAACTAGTTGTGGTGGATTAGGTAAGGAGGAAACAAGGCACCTGGCGGTAATCCGCCTTGCGCTTTGTCTATACATAATAGCAGTGGAAAACTGAGTCGGCTGTTAAAAAACTTGAAGTGCCGGTTGTCTATCACCCACCCAAGAGGGGTGAGAATTCATTAATAAAATCCTAATGAATCGTTGACCAGGTGCTGCTTGTTGATGAATCCATCGGACCCGTGGCCGGGTAGAGGAAGTCAAGCGCACCTAAGCCACCAAGTGCGGTTGCACCTAAAGCTGAAGCTGAAGTTTTCTCGAATTCCTTTCCTGGTGCAGTGATTTTGATATTGCTTGGGCAGAACAGGTAGACCTGCTCGCTCAACTTGTGGAAATCACCGTCCAACGCAGCTGAAGCACCAGCTACAAAATCGACAAGCCGGTTGGCATCGATTTTCTTCATGTTCTCTAGTGAGATTGTGGTGGCAGCGCGTCCGCGCAAACATTCCACTATATCTAGTGCCTCTTCAAACGACATTGGAGTGAACACTGATATCTGCGTGCCAAATTTTGAGGGTGGTGTACGCAGCGAGCTGAGCGTTCCGGCTCTGCGATCGGTCAAGGCTGGAAATAAATCCACTTCTTTTTTTGGGTTTCGTCCGCTATTAACGGATGGTTTGTCCAGCGAAACATTTTTGTTATCGTCAACCATAGTAGTCCTTTGCAGTAATGCCGGGTGCAAGTATGTGCTGCGTATATCCTGCGCCTATTTCATATAATACCGATCGGAGTGCCATCTCAGATGGTGCACGCATGTTGTCATCAATTCTAATCAATTCACGCCATTTAGCAAGTGCCGATATTATGAATTACATGGCCCTGAGCTGCTTGCTAACTTCTTTGATTTAGCGCAGATGCCAGAGACTGACAGGCGGAGAGGTCTTCGGGGTTTGTAATTTTTAGGTTATATGGTGAACCTGGCACTATATGCACCTTATGTCCACTATATTCAAGTATGGTGGAATCGTCAGTGGTGCCAAAATTTTCTAGAGACGCCTTCCGGTGCGCTTCTAAAAGCCACTCGAATTTTCCAGACTGGGGCGTTTGGATTTGGACAAGCTCGCTTCTGTCCAAGGTTTCTCCCACAATCCCATCTTTGACTTTCTTAATTGTATCGGTCACCGCCACGGCCAGGGTACAGGCACCATGGGTGGCTACAGAGTCAATCACGTCATCGATCATCCGCCCGGTAAGCAGCGGCCTGGCTGCATCGTGAACCAAAACATAATCTGGAGGCGGCTTCATCGTCGCTAAAAGCTCGAGACCATTGCGCACCGAGTGCTGTCTAGTTGAACCGCCGGCGGTGAGGGTAACTTTTAGGGCTTGTTCGGGGGGCAGGTTTTGTTTTACCTCTGAGCGCACTATATCTAGTGACAACTCCGGCACTACCAAAACAATCAGCTCGACTAGATTATGCTTCGCAAGTGTGCTCAAGGACCACAGGTACAACGGACGCCCCCCTAGTTCAATGAACTGCTTAGGAGGATCTCCAGGCTTACTTTTGAAGCGCTCTCCAACTCCCGCTGCGGGAAGAACAGCGGCAAGCATCAGGCGGCAGTGTTTTGTTCAGGATCATTATCGGAATGATTCGAAGGGTGATCTGAACCAGATGTGGTGGTGTCGTTGACGATATCTTCTAAGAGCGGTGAGTCGGCGCCCTCAGGGGCGATGGTGCCATAGAGTTCTTCAGGACGGAAGACGAGCGATGCGTCCGGGCTGGTTTCGAAAAGAACTTCCAGCTGCTTGGCTTGATCTGACTCAATTGATTCCGGATGCAAGTTGGGGATTTCCGTTTCGCCCCCAGCTTCTTTGCTGGCCATCTTATCCTCTTTGCGCAATTGAGTGCGCAAAGACTTGGCATCGTGCGAGAGTCTGAAGTATTCTTGGAATTTTTTGGTGGTGCTCAAGGTCGGTGAGCGACCCTCTTCTTTTTTGATCACGAGTTCTCTGGCCATCAACTCCTTAATATGATCGTATGCACCCGCGCCTCGAATTTTGATAATTTCGGATTGCGGCACAGGCTGTTTGATCGCGATGGCTGATAACGTGCGGATCAAACTGACGGGCATCTCCATCGGTACGAATTCGTCGATGATCGAAGCATATTGATCTTTGACCTGAATGATATATCCGTTGTCGTCAGCTATCTCAAGACCACTCGCTCTCTCTTCGTAGTCGTGAATCAAATCAAGGATAGCTTGTCTCACCACCTGCACGTCTTCGTTGACGATGCGCGCTATAGCCTGAGCCCGCATCGGCTTGTCTGTTAGAAATAATATTGCTTCGACTTTTGACTTGAGCATCACTCTATTCTCACATCGCTATGTTTATCGGCTGAACTGCAGCGTCGCTGCGAACGACATACAAAGGACCGTAAAAATCATTCTGTTCCAGAGTTATTTTACCTGCATTTGATAAGAAAAGAACTGCTAAAAAAGCATCTACCCAGTCACCATGCCCACCGAGCAACTGGATGATCCGCAGTAGCTGCACCAGTTCACCAGCGCCCATGTTATTACTCAATATACTTTCGACACGACTAATTGTGTCTTCTATATCTTCATCATGCGCTAGGTCGAGTAGATCGTCGACATCGTTGGCTTCATGTTGCCCCGAAAGTTCGATGCGCTGTCTGGGTTCCCGTGCGGCTCTCGTCTTCTCGATTTTCTCTGCTTCGCGCAAGGCTTCGATCAGTTGATCGAGTGTCACTTTACGTTGACGGTTTTGTCTGTTGTTTGCTTTGCGCACTAATGCGCGTTCTAAATCTGCCAACGTCAGCTGTCTTGGCTCTTTTTCTTCCGAGTCAAAACCAAACGAACCATCATCGTCGAAGTCCATAAAGTCGTCGCCTGAGTTGATGTCGGCGGTCGCAGCGGCGAGCATCGCTTCCGCTTTCATGCGCAGCAAAACACTGGCGTGGAATAAAATCTTGCCACTTTGACGCAGGTTTTCTTTCGGCACCGCGGCGATTGCCTTCAAGAATTTATCAGTGACATCGATAATGTCTATATTCTTTGGATCGATTTCGCCTGATGTGGCCAGCTTGATCAGGATCTCAATCCCGCCTGCCTGAGCCGCTTGCTCAGCTATTGTTTGAGCGTATCTGGGACCGGTTTGTTCGACAAGTAGTGGAGCATCAGCTGTAATATCAGCCCCATCCACCATATCGGCCAAGCCGGGGCTGACGACAAATGAAGCCGATACCTTAGAACTTCTTTTGGAACCTCTTGCGCCAGTTCTTGATTTTTTATCTGACTGATCCATGAATAATCTCGGACTACCTTAGGCGCTGGCCGGCTGTAGCTCTTGTGGTTGCTCTTCGTCAGGAATGTGCACTTCACGTATTCCAACTACTCTGGAATATCCATCTGCGCGCAATGATACGCCAATTGCGTGGTCCGCGTTTTCAATCATCGGACGTCTCAAGCTTACCGCGACAAATTGCGCGGTGGCAGATTGCTGTTTAACCATGCGAGCTAAACGCTCGGCATTGGAGCCGTCAAGCATCATGTCTACTTCGTCGAAGGCATAGAACGGTGCTGGCGCGAAACGCTGGAAGGCGAAAACGAACGAGAGAGCAGTTAGTGACTTCTCGCCACCAGATAGCGCTTCGATGCGCTGCATCTTCTTATCTCGTGGTTGAGCTCTAATTACCAGACCACCCAGGAACGGATTCTCAGGATGCTCAAGCTCGAGGCGTCCATGACCGTGCGAGAGTTCGGCAAAGATGTCTTGGAAGTTGATGTTGATCTGATCAAAGGCGAGCATAAACTCTTTCTTCTTCGCGTCATCGTAGCTAGCGATGCGTATATTTATCTCTTCGCTTTCGTGCGTCAAGGTATTGAGCTGCTCATTCATTTCTTTCTGACGTTCGTCGGTCTGATTGTATTCGTCCAAAGCCTTCATATTGACCGGCTCAAGGGCACGCATGCGTTTCTCTAAACGATCCGCCTGATGCTTGAGTTGTTCGACGGTTCCAGCCGATGGTGGCTCGTAGTTCGGATTCTCTTCCAGCACTCGAGCGATTTCAGCGCGCAGTGCTTCCAATTCTTGCTGCAAGTCGAAGTGCGCCATCTTGCGCTCAGTGCGCTGCTCGGCCACTCGCTTCAAGTCTTGATCCGCTTTGGTCTTTTCGATCTCGGTAGCGGTTACTTGCTCGTGAATTTTTTCTTTTGAATCGCGCAGACTCTCCAACTCTTCTGAAATTTCGCTGACACGCTTTTCCATATCAGTCAAAGCATTGCGCAATGTAGCAATTGCTGACTCATAAGCCGGCTTCTGGGCCTGGATTTCGTCGATTTCTTTGGACAATTCGGCGAACTGAATGGCGAGAGCCTGGTGATTGGCTTGCTCAAGGTTCTCTTCGGTTTCAGCTTTGTCGATAAAGCGCTGAATGTCTTTGAACTCTTTGTCTACCGTTTCCAGGTCTGAGCGAAGTTCTTCCGACTCGTGAATCAACTTTTCGATGGCGGTTCTAGCACCCTTGTCACGCACGTCGTTGAGCGCGTCTTCAAGGACGCCAATCTGTTTGGTCAGATCTTTCAACTCGAATTCGAGACTGGCCAATTCCTGATCGATCTGATCGATTTCATCGCCGTTACTGCGCAATTTTGGTTTGACGTTTTCAATTTCTTGATCG
>JBBQFO010000150.1:0-11675 GCA_038322035.1 Candidatus Obscuribacterales bacterium | reverse complement strand
AGTTTATTCACTGCTTCCGGAGCATCATTGAGCGTATCTAGAAGTAGCGCCGCTTCCTGAGCGGACATTGGGGTGTCTGTCTGTGTGGACAAAGAGCAAAGGGTGTTGATTGCTTCTTCCAAAATGGGATTTGTTTCGGCTAAAAGGGCATTGCCCGGTTGTTTTTGAATGAGAATTCTGACAACAGCCAGTTGAATAAAACGACTGGAGTGCCTCATAAGTTTGGCTAGCTCAGGCAAGAAAACACAATTGAGGTTTGTCGCCGGCCAATCTTTGAAGGAGCGAAACAGGTCGCCTAACAATTCTTGTTCGTCTGAACCGCAACCAATTGCTTGCAGCAATGCTTCTTTGCGTTCTTGATCGCTGGAGAGAAAGTCCGGCTGAGTCTCAGCCCAGATATGAGCCGTCGAGCCGGTCAATTCGTGAAGAACGTGATGGACGCATTCTTTTACTCTTTCGCTTTTATGATTGTCCTGGAGAGCAGCCAGGATTGGATAAACTTCAGGATGAGGCGATTTGATGACGTGCTCCAGCAAGGAAATGAGGTTGTCTTCGTTTTGTTCTGTTGGCAATCTATCTAATTCCAGGCCGATTGCTTTCACTAATGTTTCCCCCCTTAGCGACGGGGCGATAAATGAAGAGATTGAATCGAACGCGCTGAGAAGCAGCCTGCGAACAGGCAAAGAAAGATCGATTCCGTGAGCAAGACCACAGCAAATGTCGGGAGCTACTTCCTGTGCCATTTGTGGCTCTTGCGGCAAACTGCCGTAGGCGGAAGCGGCCTGGATTTGACTCCACTCAGAAAATTGGGAATCAAACTGGCCTTCGTTTCTTCGCAACAGCAAATCACCGAGAAATTCGCGAGCCTGTTGCCCTACAGACCCTGTCAGCCTGGCTTCTTCGACTCGGTTTGTCACCTCGGACTTTTTGGCAGCGATGAATTCCTCAACTGTTGCGTACGTCATGAATCAGGTCCTTTCGTCTTAATTTCCGCCAAGTTTTGCGCGATTGGGAAGCCTTTCTGCAGATCTTTGTGACTCGTTTTGGGCGTACCATCCGAGAACGGCTGACGTCAAAATTACTATTCCTGAAAGGCGCCCGAACATTTCTCCTGGTTTGAAACCGCCTTGCGGTCGGCGGTCGCCCATCTTTTCAATCCAGGATCTGTGGGCGGCCGGATCTTTCAGACTTGTTTCGAAATCTCTCAGTGAGGCCAGCTCTCGTCGCATGTCTTCTGTGAAGCTTTTCTCTTTTTCAATTTTTTCAAGCTCGGCCCTGCGTTGTTGCATGCCTTCGATTTCGGCTTTCGTCAGCAATTCTTTCCAGGTCTTTTCGTCGCCAATCAGAGCTTTGTGCCCGCCGATAGTTGCTTCTCTGGACATGGTGCCGTCCGGGGCAATTACTGTATCTATGCCGCTGATTTTATCGAGAGTCGGTGCTGGTCCTCGTTTTGGCCTTCTCGCCCCGGGCTCTTCTGCAACTGCCTCCGGTGTCCGAGAACCGCCCGCTGCAGTGCTGGCGGCTGCTTCCCGGGCGGCAAGCGCTTCTCTGGCGAAAAATTTTGCTCGCGCCCCAATATCCCAAGTTTCAATCTCGTGGGCCAATCTTCGATATTCTTTGTTTGCCTTCTGGGCCGTTTCTTCGTATAAAATTTTGCATTCTGCAGCCAACTCTTTGGCGATCTTTTTATCCAATTCAACTCTATTTTCAGCTTTGGACTGGGTGGCCGTTTCCCACTCCTTAATTGCATTTTCCAGTCCGATCGGCAACTCTTCGGTTCGCAGGAATTTTTTAGCTCTTTCCATGCGATCGTCACCGCCTATAAAGGCAGCGTTCGGAGCGCCTTTGCGCAGAAGTTCGACGGCTTCCTTCATACGGTCGGCAAAGATATAAAGTCTGGCTTGTTCTATGTGATGTTCTGAAAGCTGTCTAAAAGCGTCGATCATCGTGTCTGCTCTGGCTGCTTGGCCTGCCGTTAGAGGTACGCCCTGCCTTTCTTTGAGGACTGTTTCGAAAAAGGCGGAGTCGGTTTCGGTTTCGAAAACGTCTAGTTGATATCTTTCAGCATGCAGCTTTTTGAGCGCTTCAATTTCTTTTGCAGTAGCATCTTTTCCAATTTTGAGTTCGTCAGCGAGCCTACGGATGGCCAGCGTATCTTGCTCTAGGTGTCCCAGTTCATGCAAGAGCGTATCTATGAATTCGGGATTAGGGCCTGATCGGTCTCGTAAGAGACCGGCATGGATTCCAATTTCGCCGTTGCCGGCACTGTAGTTGCCTAAGGTGATCTGTCTGGCGGAAGGTTCGAGTAGTGTCAATTTCGGGGCTGGAATTCCCAATTCCTGGCAGTACTTTTTCACCGTGTTTTCAACGGTCTTCAGTCTTTCTTGCATTATGGTATTGTATTCGGTGGCAACTTTGTCGGCTACCGCTTTCTGTTCTAAATATTGATGATACTCGCCCAGCACTGCAGGCTTATCCTTGAGTAGGTTTTCCATATACGCTTTGTCGCCCAGGCGATCGTTGACGACATCAGTATGTCCTGGAGATTTTGCAGCTCGTGCAACCAATATCGCGCGGGCGTCAGCGAGCTTACTTTGAGCAACTGTGTGTTCGTTTTGCAAGGTGGAGATGTCGCGTCCGTCTGTCCAACGTTGCCTGGAAAGGTCTTCAACGTATATTTTCAGCCTGTCTCCGACGACGAGTTCGCTTACGCTTTCGCCACCTGCGACCTTTTGTCGCTCTGATGTCCAGCGCTCTCGAAGAGCTTTCCTTGCTTCTTCTCCTATAAATCCTTCTTTATTGGCAGTGGCAAGGAGAGTTTTGGCACTCTTT
This sequence comes from Candidatus Obscuribacterales bacterium, assembly GCA_038322035.1. Lineage (GTDB taxonomy): Bacteria > Cyanobacteriota > Vampirovibrionia > Obscuribacterales > Obscuribacteraceae > PALSA-1081. The sequence continues at coordinate 8,843 of JBBQFO010000150.1, read as the reverse complement.
TCGCTGGATTGTTTTTTGAGAAAATCGACTGCCGCTATACGCTGTTCGTCAGTGATTGAAGAAATTTCGAATGCGCCCTTAATCTCCTTACTTTCTTTCAGGAGTGCTATAGCTACCTGCTCTTTGATACTCGCAGTGGTGCTGCTCTTGTCCCAAAGCTCGCCAATTGCTTTTGTGCCGAAGTCAAAGCCGGCTCGGTCTATTACTTTGACCAACTGTTCTGGCGTCAATTTACCGCTATTTAGCAGCTCGGATAAGTGACCGCTCTGCCAGTGGGTTTTGAGCAACGCTTCGTACTTGTCGGAACCAACCGCCTCGGCCAGCTTGAGCAGTGCCTGTCCAGCAGCAGGCGTCTTCGAGGAGGAGATCTCTTCCAGAATTCCAACCATATTTTCCGGATTTGCTCTAACGATCTTACCGATACAAACGTCTGCCATTAGCGAATTCTCTGCTTTTAGAGCAAAGTCCTTCAGGGCGGACACGTCAATAGTTCGTGCGCCCATGAGTTTCAAGAATTCTTTTCTTTCCGCTTCTACTAACGTTTCTGGTCTGTCAGGGGAGGGACCAGCGGAACGCACCGTGCCGCCCGTTGCAGCGTCGATGCCAGCCGAGACTCGTTTGTTTACTTCGGCTACTGCCGCCGGTTCCCCATTTTTATAGGCTTCAGTGAGTTTTTTGAATGAAGCTAGATCGTGGTCGCTCCAAGTTTTGTTTCCTTCCTGCAGATCAAGCATCCACTCCATGGCAAACTCAACAGAGGCATTTTTGCCTTCTTTTGGTTTTTCCAATTTCTCTGATTCCAGATACGTATTTGTTAGTTCGTCACCCAGTGCTGTCAGAGTTTGCCTGTATTTAGCATTCGTTTTCTGCTCGAGAATTTCTCTGACATCACTGCTCTCCAGCCCATAGAGCGAGGTTAGGCGGTCTGCTGCCGCCGACACTTCTTGAGGGCTGCCCTTTTTTGTGCCGGACACTAGTGCTTCCATTTCCTGGATTTGCATTGCGGAATCTCTTAGCCTTTGGGCTAAGTCTTTCGGTATATCAATCGGCTGCCCAGCCGCGTTGCGCGGATGAGATGCGTCCTTGTATTTTTCCGGCAGAGAGCGCTCAGAAGCATCCAGGTCTCTGAGCGTGTTTTCGATGAATTTAAGAGGCGAGCCTGTTCTATGAACTCTGGAAGTACCGTCTGTATGTTGATACCAACCTTCCAACAGCTCTGCTTGCCGATTCAGGCGCTTACGCGTATCTACATCAGCTTCGCCCCTTGCCTGGTCTCTTAATTTTTGCGCCTTTTCTTTTGCCAATGGGACCATCTCATTGAGTCCCTGCTGGCGCTCTAACAATTCCGTTCTCCACTGCCGGATTTCCGCTGCTTTTTGATCGGATGGGAGTTGGTTGAGTTTGTCCAGGCGTTCAGCTTTGCTGTCTTTATTGGTGGATTCACCGGCTCTGGTTGTGGGAGGGATGATCATGTCGGCAAAGTTGAGAGGAGATCCCTCTTTAGCCAGTTTAAGAATTTCGTGAATTTGTTGGTTGATGTCGGCAGTCCGGCGCGCTACATAGTCTAAAGTGCCGACATCGCGCTTATCACCGTACCGTTCGGCATAGGGATCCGAAGAAATGATTCCTTGCTTTCTCAGGTCTGGCAGACGCATTTTTCGCTCTGAGTCTTTAGGCTCTTGAGTCGGATCGATGAGCATAAAATCGCCGCTTCTCTTGTTGGCCAGGACGAAATCTGAGCCCGCATCATCCATGGCGCCGCCTGATTTCAACGGTATCAGTTCATATCCCATTGCAGCTGGGGTCTTGCCGCCGAACAGCGACATCGGGGTTTGTAACTGTTTTTCAAACATACGCAGGATCAATCCCTGGGTGGCGTCACCGCCCTTGGTGCCACCTATGGTTGCGTTTCTTGTGGAATCTGCCTTGAGCATATCGATTGTGAAATCAATATTTTCCTTGAGACGAATCTCGACTTTGCTCGAGCCTGACGCCAATTCTGCAAGCCTGGCTTTCTCCTTGGCGTCTAATTGGATGCCGCCATCAGACTTGTTGTAGAGACGATTGAGTTCTTTACTCTTGTCGCCGTCGCCCTTAATTTCGTCGAACAGAGTACGTCGAAGCCGTGTCAATTCATACGAATCGGCCGCACTCTTTGAGGGAAGCTGCATCAATCGCGCAATTTCAGCACGTGTGGCTGCAGATCGTTCGGTCTTGTCGGCGCAGGTTAGGTCTCTGGTCGTTTGTTCAGTTCGCCCCGTTATCACGGCAGGCTTGAGCTGCTCTGCGTACCGCTCTAGCAGTGGTGTCAAGGTGGGATCCAATTTCATCAAGTTATTCAGATCAGCGCGCACTTTTTCCAGGCGTTGACCCGTGAGCTGCCCGCCTTTTGCAAGTTCTGCCTGAACTTCGCTCAACAGTTTGTGCGTCTGGAATACAAGTTGCTTGAGGTTGTCTGATGGACCTGATCTGACCGTGCCGATTTGTTCAGCCTTGATCTCGTCGCCTGCTTCGACAGCCCGCGCCTTTCTGACTGAGCCCATGTCCAGCTCTCGGCGCTGCTCTTCCATTGTGGTGGTTCGCGGGAATTTGCCGGTATCCGACATTACCCTGGCGCGCTCTGCCAGAGCTTCGACTTTGCCCATGGGCAGATTGGTTGTCTTTTGAAATGCTTCGCGACCGGCTGATGTTGCTAATTGATCGCTTACTGTTTTGATTTTGGCCCGCACGTCGGCAGGCAACTCCTGCTCCGATAAATGTGCGAAAGTTCCATTGATTATGCTGCCGTAGTTTCCTCGCTGATCCATGTTTGGAGTTTTGTCGTTCGAGAACGCATAATCAGTGTCTATGCGCGCCAGGTGGAAGTCGTTGGGGCCGGCACCGTCACGGTTGATGACGAAGTTCATGCCATGCTGATCGTGATCGCCAAGCAGTACTGAGAATGCAATTCCTTCAGCAACCCGGGCACTTAGTGCCGCATCTTTGGCGAGCAGTTTTTCAATTCGTTTTTCCAGATCGGGCTCTTGGGCCCGCAATTCGGCTTCTTGGCGGGTTCTGTTGTGCAGATAGCTGGCAACGCTTTCGCCTTGATTGCCTACGAAAGCCTGCACCAGCATACCGTCTCTTACAACAGTGGCAGGAAACAATTCGGGCGCTCCCATCGCTTTTGCCAGTTCCTGCGCGGCCAGATCGTTGCGCAGGCGCAACCAGTCTTTCTGGTTTCCGTGCGGTGGTTTATGCACCATGACGGCAATCTCTTCGCCGTGAGGACCTTGTACTTCTCCTATCCATTTGTCGTGGCCGCTGTCGCCGTCGGTCCACCTTGTAATCAAATGCACTTTGGAATTAGGATCAGCTAGTACTCTTGCGACATCCAGAGGACCGACGACGCTGCGATTTTGTTCGGACAGTCGCTCCAATGAGACCTTTTCTTTGAATCCTGTCTGACTGCGCAGCTTCAATTCGCCCGTATCGTTGTTGATGGCGGTCAGTCTCCAACGCTCAACTTCGCCTGTAGAGCGCTGGACCAGGTATTCGTGGCCAACCTTGGCAGTGTCTGTGCCGTTGAGTTCTGCAAATTTGGCCGGAGACATTGTTTTACTTGCCGGTCTGGCAATTTCGATATCTTTTCCATTTTGTCCCTGGACGGTCCACTGCTCGCCCTGGTGATAAACTTCGCGACCAGCCACAAAGCCGTGGCTTTCTGCGTTCACCGGTCTGGCCGCAGGTACTTCTGCAACTTTCTGTTGGGCGGCTCGTTCTTTTAAGACCTTTTCAAATACTTCCCCGTTTTGGCGTTGCAGATCTTCCAAGAGCACGCGCCGGACAAGCGCATCTTGCTTGCCGAGGATGAAAACCTTCTTGCCGTCCTGATCTATGACGCCGTTCAGCTGCCAGCCGCTGTCAATTTCACCGCTTGATCGTCTGAGGTTGTACTCTTGCCCGATTACCCACTTGCCGCTCTTGGCTGCGTCCGGATTGGCTTCCGCAAGATGGCTTTCTTCTGCATTCTTTGAGCCGTATGAGCTTACTTGTGCCAGTTGCCCGTCAATATCTTTGATCTTCCAGCCCTTGGTGCCATATCTCACCTCTTGTTCGCGCAAGCGCTCCACTTCTGCAGAAGTGAGCGGAGTGGCTTTCAAATCCAAAGCTTTGGGCACCTGATCCGGCATCCGCATTTGCGGGATGTCTTTGCCGTAGTGGTGATCTGGATGCGCTGCCACAGCCTCGCCGTATATTCTAAGGCGCGGATCGAAGACTGTTTCCTGTCCTTTGCTGCCGTCCTTATTTGGGATGGTGAGCGTATTCCAGGCGTGGTTCATCACATCGTTAAGCGGCATTCCAGCCGGTGATTCGCCCAGGTGTCCACGTACCATCTTCATTTCCGGACGATTGGGCATATCGGGCGGATAAAAGTTGTCGAAGGCTACTTTTAGAAGCATCGCCTGTTGGTTGCAGACTCCAGCACCCTTTGAGTATTTTGCCGCCTCCAAAAAATCTCCAAGCAGCAGGCGTTGTCCGGCATGGTCTTTGCGCATCTTGGTGAAGCCGTCGTCGACAGCCGCAGAGCTCCAGCCTTTCGGTTCAAGCGCGGTTTTTGCCTCTTTGGCCAACTCTTCGGCGACCGCTACGGGATCGCCCACCAGGTGCGAGTATTTCTCATTCATCTCTTTGACAAATTGTTCGAGTGCCGGGTCCGCCCCAGGTCTCTGATCGACAACAATCGAATGACGTTCGCTATCGTTATGTTTTCCGCTTTCGTCTATCTGATTGAGACCACCGATATTTTGAAACCCGTCCACAAACGGTTTTGAATACTCGTGATTGCGCATGTATTCATTTGATGCAGTGCGCGCTTTTTCTCCGGCCGCCGGGTCGGCTTGGCCGGGCTTCGGACTATAGAGACGCGGTTTGCCCACGTCGGCCATATCCGCTGCGCGCAGCCACTGCATCTCAGCGTGTCTGCCCAGCCTTACAGTGTCGCCCGGCAACAGTTCCGTTGCCGCCGGATGTTGCGCGACCTTGATTTCAACACCGTCGCGTAGCAGCGTGGTTTTATTGCTTTCCTGCAAATTGGTAATCAAGGTCTTGTCACCGACAATGGTTATATTGGCGTGCTCTCGGCTGACATAATTGTCGGAAAAACTCAGATCTGTTTTGAGTGGATTTCTGCCCAGCCGCAGGGTGGGTGACTCAGTGCCTGGCAGATTGAGCTGGCGCCCGTTGATGTGCACGCCGAAATTTTTGAAGTGTTCTTGGTGCGGCTTTTGATTGGTCTCTTCTCCGGTCGGACCGAAGACGTCTTTGACATTGACGGACCACTGGTGAACCGGCGCTTCGCCAATGGGCCCACGCATAGGCTCGGCGGGTAACGAGGCTAACGCCGGTCTGTCAGCCACTGCAGTCAACGGGGCTGCGGTACCGAAAACTTCTGCCAGTCGTGCTTCTTCGGAGAGACTGGAAGTGCTTTTGCCGGGGCGGTTTTCCCATGCTTCTACAGCTTCATCCGCGCCGTGAAACTCATCGTCAGGGTCCAGATCGAGATCGTCATCTATCTCCGTCTCGAGTGGCGTGCGTTTTTTCGGTTGTTCGACTGGGGAATCAGTTTTTTGGTCTGTCATTTTTTTAGAATCTTGCCAAAATCGGAGTGCACTTTAGATCAATTCCCGTCTTCTGAATCTAATCAACACAACAAGCAGATATAAGCTTTCAACTATTGATAGTTCCGAAGAGCGCCCCGGTTGTTTAATGCTAGCTCAAGTTTGTTTCAGTTTTGTTGCAAAGCACCGCGGCGATGAAGTCGAGAAAGCGCGGGTATAATTCACGCAAAGTGATGAGGAAAGCCTGTTTGACATTGTCTCCGCCTATTTCGCGCACGCCTTCGGGCTATGTCTTCGCCGATAAAAAAGACTCCGGACCTTACGGCAGTCGCTGGCTGGTATCGAGAGCCGGAGACGAGGCCAGATTGGCGGATTTCGTGGCACCCGATGACGATCCTTTTCTGGTTTCGTTGTGCACTAATTCGATGTGCCTGAAGGAGGCGACTTCGAGCCCTTTCACAGTTAATGTCCTGGAGGGTGGCTGGCTCGAAAACGGTGATTATTATCAGGTGCTCGATCTTTCTCAAGGAGCTCAGACACTGGAAAAGAAGCCGGGCCGGATGCCTGAGGAAGAAACCCTGGCACTGGGGCTGAATCTGGTCAGAGCGCTCAAACACCTGCACAAGCGCGAATTCGTTCATGCCGCGATTTGTCCGGAAGTTGTCTATGCAGAGGACGGCAAGTTTCGCCTCGGTGAGTTCTGGTGGGCTCATACTCTTACCGGTAAAACGCTGGATCCAGATCTTTTTCAATTTTTCCCCATGAATGTTTTTCAGAGCGCGCTGCGCTTTTTTGCGCCGGAAGTGCTTTTAGGCTTTCCACCTGCCCGAGAGTCCGATCTGTATTCTGTCGGCGCCTTGATGTTTTATTTGCTGACCGGCGAAACTCCATGCAAAATGCCCGCCGAAATCGATCCAGTCGGTGGACTGGAGGCGCTATCGAAAGAACAGCCTCGCTCCATTCTCAAGTTTAGAAAAGACCTCGCCAATAAAACCGTTGGCATTCTGGAAAAGTTGCTCGATAGGGATGCGGACAATCGCAGCAATATTTTTCGCTTCGAGGACATGCTCGCGTTGGCAGTTGGCGAGTCCCCTCCTGATGATGGTTTGCAATAGGCGGCAAGCGAACATTTATGAATTGGGTTGGATTAACAGTTGAGCAATTTGCAATTGATGCCTTGATTGGCGAAGGTTCTTTCGCCTGGATTTTTCGCGGTGTCAGCGAAAGCGGCGATCGACGCGCTTTTAAGGTGGCAAAACCCAAAGATTTCATTTTGAAGGGTATGCGCACAGGCGTTGTCTGCACCAAAGCAATCAAGTTTAGAACCAACGGTATTGGCGAAGCAGTGCCGGACTCGCAAGAGCTCTTAGGTCTTGAGTACAAGAAGCTGGGCAATCTGAATTTGCCTTGCTTGCCGAAATACTTTTCGCAGCTCAATCGCGAGGGTCTGGGCTATCTGCAAATGGAGCTTCTTGAAGGGCATACACTATTTCAGGAAATTGAAACGGGAAAAGCAGCGCTATCTTTTGTGAAAAAAACAGCGCAAGCGCTCAATTCTCTAATAGCTAGCGGACTAGCCTATCATGGCGATCTCAACCCGGAGAATATCTTTATTGTCGGAGGGGAAGTGAAAATTCTCGACCCGGGGCATTTCGGCGAATTGAAATTGGCTGATGGTGTCACTCGCGGTGTGTTTGTGACCACACCTCAGTATTACCCGCTTTTAAAACCGGATGATGTGCTGGCGCTGGGGCTGACGGCCTGGCAGGCGGTTGTGGGGAAACCTTTGATAGAGCGCGAATTGCGTGATTCTGTTGCTGATTCGGGAGTGCTTGCGCCAGAGACTTTGTCCTGGATTGAAGCCATGGAGAACATGGGCAATTTCTATATTTCAGGACTTAGATCTCTTACTTTGCCGCGGGCATCAGGTTTGACATTTGAGCAGGAAGCGGTCCTGCTGAGAAGTGTGAGGCTGGCTCTCAATCAAGAAGGCAAGATTGTTCGCGATCCTGGATACGCATCAGCGGCGGCGTTTGCAGACTCGCTGAAAGTTTTCGCTTGAATAATTGAAACGCCCGCTTTTAAAGTCGGGCGCTTCTGGTATCTAGTCGCGGACGTGCAGTGCGCGATGGAGTCAGCATCAAGCTTCTACCAAAAGAGTTTGCCCTGCTTGAGTTTTTGCCGAGTCATCCTGGACAATATTTCACAGCCGAGCAAATATTCCCAGCGGAGGTACATGCCTCGCTGACGCGCAGGGCGTGTGCATAGATGATGGCTATCAACCAACGGTCGCGAAAACCGTTCAGAGGGGCTTTAGAGGCGGCGGATTTAAGCGATCTGATCTCACCTGCCGTCAAATATTCGCGCCATCGAACGTCGATGTTCCTCGGTTTGTTCGGCGGCACCGAGCATGGTGGCTGGGAACTACTGTATGTCACTACCAATCGAGTCGCGACCAGCTAAATCGCCAGCTCTGGAGATATCCAAGAATTTGTATCTATGAAAGTAGAAATGCAGAATTGACTCTAAGCAAGTGTTGTTTACGAGCCTGGATTGGGAAAGGAGGAGCCGATAGCCTCCCCCGATAAAAAAATCGGCTTCTTTACAGACCGCCGACTCTTATTAGGTTTCAATTGGTTGCGGGGCGTGATTTGAACACGCGACCTTTGGGTTATGAGCCAAAAAATAACGACTTTGACGGGGTTTCCGAACTCATAACTTAACTCAATAATTCTCAGCCTGTTACCACTTTCGGGATTTAATCTAGTTCCCATGACTTAATCGATCCGGCCGATTTATAATTGATTTGCGCTAGGCATTGCGCTAGGCGTTTGATCCGGGGCAGGATAATGGCAGAAAGCGAAAAATCGAGCAAGAAGTTCACTGCGAAGCACATTCGGGCACTGGTCTGCCCCGATCATTTAAAACAACGCTATATTTCGGTGCTTCCCGACGTTCACCTCTACGTGTCCGTCGGACGGGGTGGCAAAAAGGCATTCTTCTTCCGAATCGCGGTAGAGCGTAGTTGGCGCGGTTTAGACTTGAACTGCAAGTTCGAAGATACCCTTCCAGATGCGCTATTGCGCGACATCATGCTTGAAGCGCAATCGAGAGCGTCCGAATTGACGGCGCGGCTTAATCGCGGCGAAAACGTCTTTGAAAAGCAACGCAAAGAGCCCTCGCCGAGCCTGCAGGAGCTTTTTGAGCACTACAAGGAGCAGCATCTGGAAAAAAGAGGAAAGC
>JBBQFO010000149.1:0-11692 GCA_038322035.1 Candidatus Obscuribacterales bacterium | reverse complement strand
TCGTCTAAATGATCACTCAATAGGTGTCGACTTGCTTCAGCTGCCACGTTTGGCTCGAAAGTCTGGAGGAGATATTGAGAAATCCATTGTGCCGTACTGGTGTGTTCCACAAATTGAACTTGATAGCCCAACTTTTCCAGGGAGGCACCTACGTCGTTTGCGTTTGGTAGTGGCCATCTAACGTGGTCGCCAACCAGTGTATTCTTTGTCAACTTAAAAACGAGCGACTGCGCTGGAGCCGATCGAGGCGATGGAAAATTTATGAAACATTGACTGCGCGCCGCTTTTGCCAGGTGCTCCAGGAATAGACCGCGTTGCTCTGGATCAACATGCTCAAGAGCATCGATTGAAACAACAACATCATATGATTTTTCAGTGATATCAAATCCGGTACCACCAGTTGTTTCCGGATCGATAACGTCAAGTGTAAATTGAGGAAGAAAAAGAGCTAGGGCTCCGTCGAAGCCCCCTACGTCCAAAATCGTTTCTGCTGGATTGACGGACTGGCGAATCCAGTCCGCTGTTTTTTGAAGCCTGCAGAACCTATCCCACGTCAACTCCCAGCGCTTCGTCTCGTCATGCACAATCGCGCGTGCAACGCCTGCAACTTGAGTCGACTGTAACTCTACCCCAACATTCAATGTCAGTTTGCTATCGTACGTCACTTCAAATTGCTCGATTCTTGAATAAACTGGGTCTTGCGCTGACTATGTCAGATCATGCAGCTTTTCTGATTGTGGGATCGTCAGAGCCTGATAGGAACCGGACCTTGTCCATCTCCCGGAGGTGATGCTCTGCGCTTCGAATTTGACGCGCTCTGCTTCAGCCGATCTTCCCGTTGCTCTCAATAGATTTTGATAGTTGGAAATCAGGTTGTTTACGGCAGGATGATCTGCGCCCAACGCCTGTGTTCTGATTGGTAGAGCGCGCTTGTAGAGAGGTTCTGCTTGTGCGTACTTTCTTTGAGCGTGATAAAGCATGGCGAGATTGTTTGAAATGATACCGACGTCGGGATGGTGAAATCCGAGAGTGTCTTCGTAAATTTGCATTGTTCGTCGGCACAACACTTCTGCATCTGAATATTTGCCTTGTTTCCAGAGCACTTCGGCCAAACTTTCCAAAGTGATTGTCAAACGAGGATCGCTTTCTTTGAAATTGTCTGCACGTCGCATCGCACCGTTCCACATCTCTTCTGCTTTCGAAAAGTCTCCGACCATCAACGCTTGTTCAGCCGACTGTCGGTACTGCGCCCATGTTTGTTCGCCAACTTGCGCAGGCATCAATCTATCTTGCGACATCGTGTCGGTGATCAATTTTTCTTGTGGCGTGATCGATATCGTTTGGAATTGTCCAGACTTGGTAAGTTGTTCTGCCGTCACTGGTGCTGACGCTCTCGATTCAACAGTTGAAGAGCGACCCATGATGCGCAGTAGATCTTTGTAGTTGCTGAGAAGATACGAGACGTCATGGTGGTCAGGTCCAAGTGAGCGAGTCATGATTTCGATTGCACGTTGATACAAAAGCTCAGCTTGTTCGTATTTGCCTTGTGCCTTATACAACATTGCCAAGTTGTTCGCGGTGACGCCAACATCTGGATGCTCGATTCCTCGAGTGATTTTGAAAATCTCAAGTACTTGCTCGCAAAGAGCTGTAGCTTCGGCGTATTTGCCCTGGTGCCAGAGCGCTTCACCTAGACCTTCCAGTGTGACCGCAAAGCGCGCGTCGAATTTCTTGAACTTTTTGGCTTGTTCGTAGGCTGCCAACCACATAGTCTCCGCGCAGGCGTAATCACCCTCTTGCAGAGCTTCTTCTCCGGCTATTTGATATTGATACCAATCAGCGTTCACTTATGCTCAAGACTCCAATAAATCCAAACTTTTTCATCTTCAAAGCATAGATGAAAGCTTGAATTTTCGTCTAGGTCCAATGTGTAATCCGTTCGAGTTTTGAAGGTTTTTCCTCTGCTGAAGTTAGACACAATCTCTTGAACCGATTGTGTTTCCCTGATCGTCGAAAAAGGTCGAGTGCCTCTCGGCTATTTTGCCGTCAGGACGGTAGGTGAGTGTGTCGATGCAATTCTGTCTGCCACTTGAACTATAGCCTTTAATTTCGCGTTTCAAGACCGCGTGGTTGGCTGGATCAAACGTCTGTAGTTCTTCAAGAAGCGGATTGCTGTTTGAGTTGAACAAGACTTTGTTGTATTTGGTCAGGTTTCCTGAATTATCAAAAAAGAATTCTTCCGTAAGGGACCGTTGCTGCTCCGAATGCCACTGGATCTGCTCGCGATGAACGACGTTGCCAGTGTGCGAATCCATTCGGTGATTGACTGTGGTGGCGGGCGTACCATCTGAATTGTATTCGGTTTGTCCCTGAAAAATAGTGCGAATACCGATTACTTCCCGTTCTACGCGACGAACTAATTCACCGTTAGGACTAATGACGATGGTGTCTTCGCTCGATTTGTCATCGTCGAAATAGACAGTGTTCTTGGTCAGTGTGTCACCGTCAGGCAACGATGCTGTTTCGTATATGTGTGTGATGGCACCAGTCGTGGTGTCAAAAAAAGTTTCGGAGCGACTATCTCTTGACCGTTTCTGGAGCCGAATTAGTTTGCGGTCTTTGTCGTAAATCTTCTCAAGGAAAACACCGACTCTTCTATCACTGCAAATGACATGATAGGTGGTGATTCCATTTCCATCAACACGCGTGCCGAGATCTAAATCTTGGACTCGGGCGGGCTCAACTTCAAGTAGGCGATCTTCGCCTTGATCTGATGTCATAGAAAGGATTCCATGTTTTTAAAATCGTTTCCGCGCAAATACAGTCGGGCTATATCGACGCGTAAAACTAGTATGTTCGCTGATAATCGGCTTGGAAGGGGGGCAGGGCCGGGGAAGGAGATAATACTCCTACGGTGAAGTTAGGATAATTGGAAAAAAATAAGATGTCAAGTGAATTTTGTCCGGACTTTGAGAAATTCTTATGCAATGTGCATCTATCCCAGTGCCAGACCGCCGGTTGCCGTTTCTTTGTACTTTTGATTCATGTCTAGACCGGTCTGCTTCATCACTTCGAGGGCTCGATCGAGGCTGACTAGATGTTGTCCATCTGAAGCGAGCGACAGTGAGGTCGCATTCAAGGCTTTGACCGCTCCCATCGCATTTCGCTCGATGCATGGTACTTGCACGAGTCCCATTATCGGATCGCAGGTCATGCCTAGATGATGTTCGATGCCAATCTCGGCGGCATTCTCAATCTGGCTGGGTGTGCCACCCAACATCGCTGTCGCACCTGCTGCTGCCATAGCGCATGACGTGCCCACCTCGCCCTGGCATCCCACCTCGGCACCACTTATCGAGGCGTGCGTTTTGACCAGGGCACCAATTACGGAGGCCACCATCAATCCATTTTGAAGCACTTCCTCGGATAGATTGTCTGTTTCTTGAAGTGTTCTCCAGACGGCGGGAATCAGTCCCGACGAGCCATTTGTCGGCGCAGTTACGACTCGGCCTCCGGCTGCATTTTCTTCATTGACGGCCATAGCAAAAACTGATGGTCGCAAATCGCTGCCGGCCCAACCTGGTGCTTTGCCCGCCTTCATTTGCTCCCAAAGGGCTTTGGCTCTGCGTCTTACGTTGAGTCCGCCTGGCAGAATTCCGTCTGTACTCAAACCTGCTGCGATGCACTTGTCGAATGTGCGCAAAATATCTGAGAGATTTTTTCGCAAGTCAGCTTCGCTCATGCCCTTCGCCGCTTCGTTGGCGATCACCAATTGCCACGGTTCAATTTGGTTTTTACTACACTGTTCGACAAATTCTGCAGCGCTGTTAAATGGATATGGAACCGTCTTCTGTGCATCACCTGCTTGAGGAACGCGTCTCAGACCAGTTTTTATATCAATGGGTTCAACGAATCCGCCACCCACTGACAGGATGATTTCTTCAGCGATAATTTCGTCTGACTGCCACAAGCGAAATCGAATTGTGTTGGGATGCGGCAACGGACCATCATCCAAGAACCATCCTTCCCAGATGATGTCTTCGGATGGTTTGAAGCGAGCCTGTGATTTGCCAAGCTCGACGACAGGATTCTTTTCTAAATCTGGCATTGCAGCCCAAATTACGTCTGGCTCAGCTGTTTTTGGATGCAGACCTATCAATCCTGCGCTGACTGCGCCGTCGGTGGCGTGTCCCCGCCCTGTCGCTGACAAACTGCCATACAACTCCACTTTCAGTTGGAGATTGTGACACGATGCATTGTCCGAAAGGTTTGCCAGCGCGAACTTTCTAAACTCAAGTGCTGCCACCATAGGTCCCACAGTATGGGAACTCGACGGACCGATGCCGATTTTGAACATGTCCAATGGACCGATTTGATCTGCGCGAGTAGGGTTCATTTCGCCTGGCTGTCAATGGAAGAGAGGCGCAGCCGAAGCTGCTTAACTATTCTGGCGATTGTACTACCTCGTAGCGTTCGGAAGTTGAAGATGTCATAGGTCTTAGCGTTGTGCATGTTCGTAGGCAATTGTTGACTTTGATGCAGTGCGGGACTGCTTATTAAAGGACCGATTTTTCCGATCTGGTATAAAACTAGTCTGAGCGGAGTAAATTACCATGTTGACATTGACTAGACCAGGCATCGAAGAGTATGCCGAATCGAAGACGCAGCCCACAAATGAACTTCTGGCTGAGTTGCACAAAGAAACTCACGAAGAGATGGATTATCCACAGATGTTGACAGGACCTATCGAGGGTTCGTTCTTACGCCTCATGGTTCAGACTAGTGGTGCTAAGTCGATTCTGGAAATTGGCATGTTTACTGGTTATTCAGCACTTTCGATGGCGGAAGGTTTGCCTGCCGATGGCAAATTGACGACATTGGAAATCAATCCCAAATGCATTCAATTTGCCAAAAAATATTTCGAGAGAAGTGAGCACGGCAAAAAAATCACGGTCAAGGAAGGACCGGCACTAAATTCTCTTGAAGCGCTGGAAGGACCTTTTGATTTTGTTTTCATCGATGCTGATAAAGGCAACTACCAAAACTATTATGAGGCCGTGCTACCAAAACTGAAAAGTGGTGGCATCATCTTGATCGATAACGTTTTGTGGAGCGGCGCTGTGCTTGATCCAAAAACGGAAGACGACAAAGCAATCGATGACCTGAACAAGCACGTCGCGCAAGACAAGCGAGTGGACAAAGTGTTGTTGACTATTCGGGATGGAGTCTTCTTCATCCGAAAGAAATAACTGTTTTAATCGCCGACATATTGATCGGCAAACAAGCGACTGAATGAATTGCGGAGAACTTATGAGCACCAAACTTGAAGAAGTGAAGCAGACGAAGGTTGTCGATGCGTTGAATGCTGAAAGCATAGGTAAGTCGATTCGTCTCTGTGGCTGGGTTAGAACTCGTCGGGATTCGAAAGGTGGCTTTTCATTCCTGGAGATAAACGACGGCACGACACTGAAAAATGTGCAGGTTTTAGCTGAGGCAAAGTTGCCCAACTACGAAAGCGAGATCCTCCAGATTGGTATCGGCAGCAGTGTCGAAATTCATGGAGAAGTTGTTGCTTCGCCTGGTAAAGGTCAAGCTACTGAAATCAAGGCCGACAGTGTCAAAGTGTTTGGTTACGCAGATCCTGCAACGTATCCGTTACAGAAAAAGGGAACGTCGATGGAGTTTCTGCGTTCCATCGCGCACTTGCGTCCAAGAACAAATACATTCGGTGCTGTCGCGCGTGTAAGAAACGAAATCTGCAAATCGATTCACAATTTCTTTCAGTCGCGCGGGTTCATTTATGTGCACGCTCCGATCATCACTGGTAGTGACTGTGAGGGCGCCGGGCAGATGTTCAAGGTGACTACGTTCGACCTGCTCGACGTGCCACGTAAAGAAGACAATTCGGTCGATTTCGAACAAGATTTCTTTGGACGTCAAACAAATTTGACTGTCAGTGGACAGCTCGAAGCGGAAATTTACGCAACAGCGCTGTCCAACGTTTACACCTTTGGACCGACATTTCGTGCCGAGAATTCGAATACTTCCCGCCACCTATCTGAGTTCTGGATGATCGAACCAGAAATGGCGTTTTGCACGCTAGAAGGCAACATGACCGTCGCCGAAGAATTCTTGAAGACAATCTTCAACGATGTTCTTACAAATTGCGGAACGGACATGGAGTTTTTCAACGAGCGCATCGACAAAACCGTCATCGAAACGTTAAAAGGTATCGTCGAAAGTGACTTCGTTCGCCTCACATACACTGAGGCCGTCGACATCTTACTGAAGTGCGGTGAGAGCTTCGAGTTTCCAGTTTCGTGGGGAATCGATCTGCAGTCAGAACACGAACGCTATCTGACAGAAAAGAAATTCAAGAAACCAGTTATCGTTTGCGATTATCCGAAGGATATCAAAGCCTTCTACATGCGCATGAACGAAGATGGAAAGACAGTGCGCGCTATGGATGTGCTCGTCCCGAAAGTCGGCGAGATCATCGGTGGCAGCCAGAGAGAAGAACGCCTGGACGTTTTGGAACAGCGCATTAGGGACTCCGGTTTGGATACTGAGGAATACTGGTGGTACTTGGATTTGCGTAGATATGGCACAGTTCCCCACGCCGGCTTCGGTCTGGGACTGGAGCGCACAGTGCAATTTGCTACGGGTATGAGCAACATTCGTGATGTGATTCCATTCCCAAGAGCACCAAAGAGCGCTGATTTCTAAAAAATGATCTTTGAAAATTGGGTGACGTCTATCTTTGCTCGTCCAACTGATGACGATCGTTGGCAGTGGGATGCGGAGATCGAAGAACCACTAAAAGACGAGTGCGCAGCCTTCATCACCAAGCTATTCCGAGAAAAGGAATATTTGGAAGAGTATCTCGACGAGCAGGTCTGCCATGGATTGAACTTCATTATCAATCCATCGTTCTCCAACCACATGTTCGTTTTGTACGATCATTCCGTTCAGATCCAAACTCGCTTGGAATGCCTATCATCGTTTGAGAGTTTGTTCAGTGGATATTTAGCAGAGCATTGTTCTGATAGCCTCAGTCACTTGGATCAGCAACCTAGCAATGCGGTGAATCGAATTTGTTACATGTGGTGGGATGTCATCCCACTCTTCGGGCACCCAGATGAACCAAGTAAAAAGCTTCTTGACCAGCCGATTTTAGATTTGCAAAAGCGAATCCTCTCAATTGATTCAATTGCCTGTCAGGAGAGCGCACTGCATGGACTGGGACATTGGTATTTTAAGTATCCAAAAGAAGTTGACGAAATCATCCATGACTATCTGCGCAATTCATCAGTCTCCAAAGAGCTACGTGCCTACGCCTCAGCCGCACGAGTCGGATGCGTAAACTAGCCTAGCCGGCTGGCTTCTTGGGCGTCTGCTTTTCACCCATGAGCTGCAAGAATCGATTTGTCAGCATCATCAGAGCGTCAGCGGAATTTACCCTACTTGAAAGATCGGATGAAGCGCCACGCACATCTAAAGTTTTTCCACCCGCATGGACTTTCAGGCAAGACAGTTGTGGATATTTTTTCGTCGTATCACGCAGTGCCTCGTCAAGGCAGGCTTGCACTGTCACCGTATCGACAATGTTGGATAAATTAGCCGCCACCATATTCAGTGCGTACAATGTGCGAGCAAGTTTCGTAGACTGCTTAAGAATTCTTCTTAAGTCAATTTCCGCAGTGTCTCCACGTCTATGAGCAATTTCTTCTGGTTCATTGGAAATCTCTTGAGATTCAGATAAAACTGGCTTTATCAAGTCTAGATTGATCATCTCCGCCAGCGTTTGAATGATGGCATAGCTGTCCACAGGTATTAGCGGCAGAATTTCTTCGACTGACAGATCGAGTTCGATCAGCTTCCAAAGTTTGGGAGCAAGAACTTGAATTGCGTCCGGCCACTTTGGAATGTGCGGTGGCGTGGTGAAGGTCGCGTCCATGCCGCCGACTTTCTCCAAAAGTCTCGGCAATTCGTCTGAGCGTCTGGCGCCCTCGACTAACAAACGTTCGATTGGGCGTTCCAACGTGGACTCCATCGGTTTGCCATCAGAATCAGCAGCTCGTTCAAAAGCAAAATCAGCTGGATCTTGAACGCCAAGTAATTCAAACACGGCGTAATCACCAGTCAGGTGTTTGAAGTTTGTCGAGATCAGATTTCCTCTGTCAAAAATTAGCTTGGAACCAGGGTTGGCATGAGTCGGAAATATGTTCAACTTGCCTGATTGCCTTGAAGAGGCGACCGCCTGAATCACGGTTGGCAGGTCGAAAAATGCAGTGTTTCCTTCAAGTCCAGGGGCTTTGAAGGCGATCTTTCCGTCTCTTTTCTCGGCGATTCGCTCCAGTTCTTCACCGAGGAGCGGAAATTTCGTTTTCAAATCTAGCGATGCTTTTTTGGAGAGCTTTAAGATGACAGCTTCTTCTGGCACACGGATCGTCGCTGTACGGGGCTGGTTGTTCAAAAGTGACATCTCGCCGAAGCACTCTCCAGCGGTTAGATAAGCAAGGGGCTTGGCATCAGCGTTTCTTTTTACTTCGACGGAACCCTGCTTGATAATGTAGAGCCCGTCGCCGTTGTCGCCTTCTTTAAAGACGATGTGACCGGGCCCACAGTGCTTCTCGACCAGGCTGAGGCTCAGCCCGTGGATGATTCTGTCGTCTAAAAGCCGCAGAATGGATCGTTCCTTGAGAAACTGAACCAGTTGTTCGCGCTCTTGTTCTTGCAGAGATTCAATCATCGTGGGCATCTCATGGGAATTGCATGAAACATCAGAGTATTTCAGACTTCCTATTATTTCACCATTTAGCGTCCACAATATCAAATAGGCGAGATATTGCAAGACGCCCAGCGGTATATGTTTGCACTATATTTGGTGCTTACTTAGTAAGTTGATCTCAGTTGCCGAAATTCATCGTCCGCACCGAATTTGGTGCCAAAACCAGCTCCACTATTTTATCTATCAAGGTACCCAAAAAAACACCTTAGGGAAAAAAGTTTCCAACTAACGGTGTCGATGCGTAGATTTCTTTTGCTGAGCCGGCTTGTGTCTGGCTGGCTGCGCTGGTTTCGTTTTGTTTTTTGCAGCGGATTTTGCAGCGTGTTTGGATTGAGCGGGCCTGGACTTGGTTGCTTGTTTAGCCGTACGTTTTTGTTTTAATTTCACTGGTGGCGCCGTCGTATGTTTAGCAGCCGTTGCTGTAGGTGGCGCCGTCGGTTTTGTTGCTGCACCCGGAATAGATCTGAACGCCTTGAGCGAGACCGGCGATGCTGTTGTCGGCTTGACAGACGCTGTGGATGGCTTTACGGTCCCTGTGGATGAGTTTACGGACACTGCGGATGGGTTTGCGGGCGACGTGACTGGCTTCGCAACGGTCGTTGGTCTGTTCGAATTTCCGCGGTGCAATCTTTCCCAATTGCGCAAACCTTGTACGCCGACTTCAAAACCCGCAGCATCGACATAGAAATTGTGTGCACCATCGTTTCGCGACGGTTCACGCACGTAGTAGATGAATCCTGTGTTTGCCGGCTCCAGTACGGCCTTCAGTGATGACAATCCTGGATTACTGACCGGACCTGGAGGTAGTCCCGCTACTTTTCGAGTGTTGTATGGTGAGTCCCGATTTACATCACTCAAATACACGATGCCGTTATTCCGCCATTTCCCCGCTAGTTTGGACGCGTAAACAATCGTTGAATCTACACTCAGTGGAATATGTTGTCGTAAGCGGTTGTTTATTACAGAGGCAACGACTGGTCTTTCGGTCGTCAACTTAGCTTCAGTTTCGATAATCGATGCAATAGTGACAACGTCATGTGCCGATTGTTTTCTT
This sequence comes from Candidatus Obscuribacterales bacterium, assembly GCA_038322035.1. GTDB lineage: Bacteria > Cyanobacteriota > Vampirovibrionia > Obscuribacterales > Obscuribacteraceae > PALSA-1081. The sequence goes on along the minus strand of JBBQFO010000149.1, from coordinate 1,847 downwards.
GCATTAGCAAGATCTGCGAGATCTTTTTTCCATACTTGGTGAAAATGTTCAACACTTCTTTCAAGCAATTGCTGCGCGGTTGTCGTCGATTGAACGAAGTACGTATCAGGGAACATGTATCCTTCGAGGCTTGTTGCAGTGGGGTCCAAGTCTTTGATTAAGGAAGTGTCGTTCATCAATGCCAGAGCTTGATCTTCATTTCTCAATTTCAAAGTCGGAATTGCCGCCATCGCATGTGCAATGTCCCATCGCGTCCAACCTTCGATGATTGTCAGCTTGTTTGCAGCTTCGCCGCCATCAACAAGTTTCTGCACGACATCCTTAGGTGAGATTGGTGACGGAAATAAGTAATCGCCAGCTTTAATCAACGAGCCGACGCCTTGCAATTTAATGTAGAGTTTCAACGTTGCGCCGTGCTGGACGATTCCGTCACTTTGCAGCTTTTGGACGATCTGCTCGGTGCTGCTGCCCATCGGTATGTTCACGGTTTTGCCGACCATTTGGTGCTCAACAGGTGTGTTGAGGTCGTTCCACGCCCATGTGCAAGCGGCACCGGCAAGCAAGAAGCCGATGAGCGCGATAACAACGATTACTTTGATTACTTTCAATTTGGCTGAAGTGTCGTGCTAGTACATTGATCGATAAATCTTATTATGCTTCACTGGCTCTAGCGTCATTACTAACAGATCCTTTTACACATATGAGTGAAGATTCGTTCCTGCTTGGGCTGGAAGCTTACAAGGATAAGGCATATGCCAGGGCTATCGAGCATTTACAGCTTGCGGATCCTGAGCAGTGGGAGGCCCAACTTTATCTTGGCATGAGTTATTACATGATTGGGCGGCATATTGACGCCCGCACTAAATTCGCACAGATGCGAGACCATTGTCCCGTGCTGCCCCTGCGAGAGAAAGCACTGACCGCTTACATGATGGTACATTCGAAGATTCGTCAAACAGAGCAATTGAAGAAGGATGAAGATGAGCTCACGGTCGAATGGTGAGCAATTAGTCTTGTTCGACGACGTAGCAGTCAACCATCTTGCTGCCTGAAACGATGCCGAGCTCTTGCGCTGCTGCGTAGGAGACGTCAATGATGCGGTTCGGAGTGAATGGTCCGCGGTCGTTAATAGTGACGATGCACTCTTTCTTTGTCTTGCGATTGACAATGCGCACTTTGGTTCCAAATGGAAGTGTGCGATGCGCTGCCATCAATTTCGTCTTATCGTGCAACGCTCCAGAAGCAGTCTTTTTGCCGTGGTAGTAGTTGGCGTAATAGTCTGCGTTGCCTGAAAAATCTTTCGCTGTCGTCGAGCCAAAAGCTGCTGCGATTGAAAGTGTTGCGCAAAGTGCAGCGGCACTAAATGTGGTGCCAAGGGGTTTTAACATATAAACGCGTTTCCTGAGAGGCAGACTATTTCTGTAACGAGAGAATCTATGAAACCAGAATCGACATTATAACGCATGAGTAGGAACGACATGTTGGCAACCTGCTGTTAATTCGTTAAGGGTGACATGTTGACCATTCCTCGAAATCTAAGGTCAATTGATGGGTATTCCTTGTAATTAAAGGTAATTCGTATGGATAATTTGGATTTAATGGCACTTCATCATCTAACGGCGAATGGCCGCGCTTAAAACTGCCGTTAAATAATCTGGGTCTTCGCGGAATTGTGTGGGTGAATTTACCAGATCTGCCATCACGCCTGGTGGCTTAGAGAAACCAATCGTGCATGTTTTATGGTCGTTCTCCCAAATAACCGCCGTGGCGGGGGATATCCCGCCCGGTGGGATGGAACCGACCCGCGGGACCCGTGGCGGGCCACCCACCCGCCAGTGAACCGCAGT
>JBBQFO010000148.1:0-11705 GCA_038322035.1 Candidatus Obscuribacterales bacterium | reverse complement strand
CATTCATCATGGAATGTAGTTGGTATCTAACGGTTAATTCCCAGCCCGCCACCGGTCTTCGCATAGGTCAGGTGCAAGCCTAAACATACCCGCTTCAAGAACCTTTAACCACTTTTCCGCTTGGCCGTGCTCTTGGGGTCCGATCAGTTTCCAATGCCCATAGAACTCGACCATTTCTAATGAAGAAATGGCTCTTGCAGCCTTTCGTTCTCCAGATAGACGGGGTCAGGGAAATGGGATCTTTGGCACTTACGTGATAACGCCACCTCGGACTGTCTTTCGGAACAAGACTAAGAGAAATCAGTTCTTTGCACCCGCACGGACAAATAAAGACAGCAGACCATGGATTTGGGCTATCTCCGATTAGATACAGCAAACCGGGCTTTGGATCATCTGGTGGATCTTCACTCCAAACATGCGTGTACGTAACCTTGGGGTCTAGAAAAGTTCGAAACCAATTGGAAAGACGTGCAAGCCATTTCATATGGAAACTGCCTCGCTTAATTCCGCCATATCCAGCAATGGCTCGACGTCTCCTCGGCCCAGATGTCGACTGATCACAGCACAAGCCAGCCCATCGGGTTCGTGATCGTAGATTGCGTGCGACACGCTGACTCTGACAATCGCGAAATCACCATTAGGGTCGATACGGTACGGATGGAGCCTAGCCAAAAGCTCATTCACAGCGATACTCGCGATAAGTGAATTGAGTTGGATCACTGCCGGTCGATCCTCCGGCACCCCACGAATGTATCCCTCTTCCAATAGCTTCATGTATTGGCCGGGATCCGTTCGACGGAGTCCAGCAACCCTTACCTGCTCCATAGTAAGAAGGTTTCGACTCAGCAGACTGGATCCTCCGGGTTTCACGTAGTGCACGGACCCACAAACCTGATCCACGCCGCCCTTTCCGTCTGAGTCAATCCGAACGCCAAGGTCCAAATACGGAATCATGTAAAACGACGCAAGCTTGTTGAGCGCAAACCGCCCATCCACCGAATCCATGCATCCAATAACAACATCGCAGGTGGACAAGGCCTTGATAACCTCTCTAGAAAATAGTGTCTCCGCATATGTTTCAACTTGAGTTCCAAGTCCCATCGCAAAAATCGTTCGGCTCGCAACATCCACTTTTGCTGTGCCTGCTTTTGCATCAGCTTCTGTAGAGTTATAAATTCGGTTCAGATTTTTGAATTCGATGTGATCGGGATCCACCAAAACCAGCGAACCGATGCAGTTTCTAGCAAGTTGCTCCACCACAGGACTCCCAGTTCCGGAGCAACCCACAACACCAATTCGAAGTTTGGCCAAACTATCGTAAGTGCCTTGCCCGAAGGTCTGTGCAACGCGTCGCCCAAATTCCGGTATCTCAATATGTCCGTTCGACGATCCTCGAAAGATCTCAATATCATCTCCAACGACAGTCACATTCGAAAAAGGTGTAAAGCGTCCAGACGAATCAACAACTCTGCCAAAGCATCGGCCATCCTCCATCAAAACTGCACTTCCATGCGGAAGATTTTGTTCAATCCAGCAGTGGATACTTGGAAAGAGTTCTTTGTCAGACTGATCGTCAGTTGTTGAAAAGCGATCAAACCCCTTATGCCCGTGAATCTTTACGATAGCCATTCCGGTCTTTTCCGCTTCCGCCAGCAACGGAATTAGGCGTTGTGTAGACCAGGTAACCTGATCAGGCGCACGCACGCTGCATTCGGCATAGGGAATCACCTCAATGCGGCGCGCCAGCAAACGATGTCGATTGCCATGCGCCGCTCGACCGCAAAGAACAAGTGCAACTGCTTCGCAGCCATCTTCCGGAAAGAGGTGGCGCGCTAGTTCCCGGCGTTGTAGGTCCGAAAAAGTCAATGATACTTCCATACTTAGTTCTTTCTAGTTTCCCTGATCAGCCATTCGTCAACCAACGCGCAATGCGTGGCTAGACCGTCGATACCGGGGCGCCACGGGTTAGCCGGCGTGCGATGGCGGCTCCATCGCTGCCAATTCTTCCCGTCAAACAGATCCGGCGATAGTGCCGCAATTAGTCGTCCGCAGGTGAGGGTGAGATCGGGGAAAAAGTAAGCCATATCGATCTGCGCGTCCGGGTACCCAGTTTCGATACGTACATTCACATTGACCGCACTGACGTTATATCCGGGAGGTACTGGAAAGTCGTGAATGATGACGCGTTGGACGCCCGATTCGCTCACCAGTTCATAGGGGTGACCGCACCCTTCGAGCCACTCCATGTCCTCAGCTGGAAGTACAAAATGACGCCGCATTTCAACCTTCCGTTTGATCCAGGGGAAGTGTGACGAAGCGCTCAGTGCCAGGCGTTTGCAGATCCACCTTTTCGTCTAGACCAATGCGCTGCGGCTGCACACCCTTTGGTTTTAGGTATATGCCAAACTGCTCAACAGGCGTGCGGCCTGCCAGATTCAAAAGATCGCGCCCCGTGGGTGTAGGATTCGTGGTTTCGTGATGCCCCTTGTCGATCACAATTTTGTACGAGACTTTCTTTGCGTCTCCGTGCCCGTCCTGCTTGCTGGACTGATTGCTTTGATTTTCCATGCTGCTTTCCTTTCTTTAGGTGCCTTCGATGTGAAGGCTTTCAAAATAGTATGCTCAAAAGGACAGTGTTCACGGACAAAATATTTTTTGTCCGTGAACACTGCTTTGATCCGCATATAGTTCTGTGACCATGTCAAACTCCAACAACAGTAGCGGTTTTGCTTCAATTGATGACGTCAAGGTGGCGTTTGTGAGCCTTACAGGCGAGGAGCTGGTAAAGCTGAAACAGATCGCTCGCCTGCGCAGTCATGGTTTACCGACATCGACTTGGGAGGACTTGCTGCAAGAGGCGCTGTTTAGGGCACTGACCGGTACCCGTCAATGGCCTGTATCGGTGCCATTCCTAGCATTTTTGGCCCAGACTATGCGCAGCATCGCCAGCGACGAGAGGCGACGAGCGCAGGATATTGAGGTGATCACTGAGTCGGATCTCCGCGGCGACGAGGGCTCTACAAGTCTCTTAAACGACATCGCAGTCACAACGGCAACACCAGAGTTATTGGCCGAATCGAGAAGCGCACTGACAGAGATTGAAAACTTATTTTCAAACGATCCAGAGGCACGTCAGATCCTCGAGGGGTTGGCACTGGGGGCTCTCCCTGCAGAGATTCAGGCGTCGAGTGGGATGACGCCGGTGCGGTATTCATCCGCACAGAGGAGAATTCAGCGAACGCTGGCTAAGCAATATGGACAGGAGTGAATAGATGAAAAAATCCGTCAATGAAATTACGCGCCTTCAAAACACAATTGATGGCCTTGAAAAGCTTGTGCTGGATTCGACATTCACGAACGAAAGCTTTGATTCTTTGGAACAAAAGCGCACAGAAACTGAGATGCGACATATTTTTGCCGCTAGTGCAGCGCGGGCAAAATTGACTATGGAGGAGCGTCCGGCCGTGGCGCCCGAGAGGTCTTCCCCTAAGGGTAAGCGGCAGATACCGCTTACCGTTCGACTGCGTGAGTTTGCGATGATGTTGCATACTCGGCCGGATATTGAGCCGAGGTTGCAAGCGGTGTTTGAAAGTTCATCAGACTTTGATGATTTAGAAATGAACAAGATAATCGCTGATGTTGGCAAGCTTTTGTCACAACAGGAAAGTCTGCCAATCAAAGCCAAGTCAAAAAAATCAAATAGCTTTTAGAGCTGGGGGAGTTGTAATGACATCTGAAGTAGTGGTGATGAATCGTACGGGTATTGCGCTTGCTACGGACAGCGCAGCTACTGTGCGGTCCCCAGGGGGCAAGGCCAAGCTCTACCAAGCCGACAAATTGTTCATGCTTTCCAACGGGCAACCAATAGGAGTCATGGTGTACAGCAGCGCGTCTCTACTGGGTGTGCCCTGGGAAGTCATTCTCAAGTTATTTCGTGCCAACTTGGGTACAAAAAAGCTGCCGACGTTGGAAGACTATGCCAACGAGCTATGGGCATTCATTGCCGGAAATGAGCAGCTGTTTTCTGCCGCCGAACAGCAACGCTATTACCTCTACTTGGTAGATAGTTTTTTTTCGCGATTGGCAAAAAATGTAAGTTTGATGGACACTGCGCATCGCCTAGATCCTGACGTTTTGAAGAAGCAGCCCCTTCAATACTTCCAATCAAAAATTGTCCTAGATGCACTTGCCGAGTGGCAGGCAAAAAAAAATTCCTCCATCTTTACGTTAGCGATTGGGCAAGAATATTCTGGAGTATCTTCTGGGAAAGTTAATGAATTCGTTTTTAAACATTTTCCTGGGGCAAATGACAATGTCGCAAAAGCGCTGCACGATTTATCGAAGTTGATAGTTTACAAAGATGAAATTGCTCAAGATTCGCTTACTGGAATTGTCATCGCAGGTTACGGGGCGATGAATGTTTTTCCCGTAATGCAAGAGTTTCACGTTGGTGAAATATATAAAGGAAATCTTAAGCTCCGACTAGTTGATACATGGACGATCAGCAATGAGAACCGCTCGGTAGTAAAGCCCTTTGCCCAATCTGAAATGGCTCAAACTTTTCTTTTTGGCATCAGCCCGCGTGTCGAACGTAAGCAAATCAACGAAATCATCAATGCTGTGGTACTTGGTCCAAATGCGGCCATTGATAATTTTCCTGGCGTTGGACAACGTAAAAAGACTGCTTATAAGGCGCAAATTCTGGCAGGAAGTATTGCAGCTGCAAAGGCGATCCAAAAACGGATTCGAGAACATAGCATTGCTGAACACTATTCGCAGGTAATGCAGTTCGTGACACATCTGCCAAAAAATGAATTGGCACATGTGGCCTCATCATTAGTCAATTTGAATTCATTTCAAAAGCGAATGAACTTTAGAGATGACGAAACAGTCGGCGGCCCAATCGACGTTGCGGTAATATCGAAATGCGACGGCTTCGTGTGGGTTGCCAGAAAGCACTACTTCACCCCCCAATTAAACTCACACTTTTTCAGGAATCGCTCTCGGTTGTTTGCTGAAAGCGGTCTTGAAATAAAACCTATGGAAGCAAGCCCAGATGACAACCAAGGTTGACCCCCATACGCTCGCGGCTATTGAGAAGCTTCTTCACGAGATCATAGATGAGGACCCAAGGCTGAAGCTATCGGAAGATGAAGATATGCCGTCTGACACGGCCTCGGCTTTGCCTGGCGAATCGATGAGCGATATTTACCAATCGCATTTGAATCCCCAGCACCTCAAAGTTGGCGCTTATTAGCGCTGCGGCAATGCCGCGCCTTATTACGACGGGCACTCAACGTTGCCAGCAAGCACGGTAAACAATGAGTCTCGCGTATACAGAGAGCGATACGTCGTGTTGTATGACCCGGCAAGCTTGGTGATCGAGATCGACTTCCGCGGTTTTCATACCAACCGTAGTGGGCAGCTTCGCTTTGTACCTGGACTAATTGGAAAAATAACTGATACGGCTTATGGGGAGCAGGTCACACCAACTGCAAATCACAAGGCCGGCGGTCTTTTGCGCAGCATCGTTCTTTCACTGAAGCTACTACCATTTCGCTTTTGAGGGCGCACTCTTTGACGAGCATAAGCTTTACTTGATTTTGCAAGTATTTTCCTGAACTAATAATAGATGTGAATGGCTGTCCACAAGCGCACAGTCTTATTCAGCGGGCGGGGTCTCCCAAGGGACTAAGCGAACCTGAATAGGTCAGCAACTGCTGATATGGTTCTCATACAACATTTATCGCTAGGACACTGGTTTCAAGTACCGTTGGGGCATTTGCTACCTAATTGCGACTGCGGGGCTGTCAATTCTCAAGAAGTTCTGAGCGGTCCCAACCTACCTTGCGAACAAATTTTGCTTTCATCGCGCCATTTAGCTTAGTTCTAAAAAGAAGCTCTGCCACCGACAATTCTGTGGTGTGCTCGCCTTGAAAAATCGCGGTGACTAACCCTTCTCCGTCTAATTGGTTAATGTTGGATGGAACTCGTGGGTTTTTTGACGCCATCTCATAGGCTAAAGCGACCCTTGACAAGCGGTAAGCGTCCCGCTCGTAAAAATTTTCTGCGATCAAACTTAACCAGCGGTCTAGAAATTCAGCGAAAGATCGCTCTAAGAAATTCAACTGCCTGAATGAGATCCCAAAGGATTTGACCGGCATGAATTCAGGAAGAACCTTCAGTCGCTCAAAATCACCAATGATCCCAGCCTCCTGAATCCAACCTAAGACCAGGCAGAGCATGTCCGGAAAGTAGTGCACACGATGCCTCGGGTTTTTTGTTTCGCGCCACATATTTCGCAGCGCTTTGATCTCTGCGGCAGGCTCTTTGTAGTTGCGGCGTGCAGCAATGCTTGATCCAGCAAACAAAAGGCTCGCAAAGCGCCAGTCTGTCATGACCATCCGCTCATGGATAAATGCCAATGACATCTGCGGCTCAAAGAGGTCGAAACACGGATACGCTAAATACCGGAACGTCCCAGGCCACACAGAGTCGATCTGCAAAAAAGGATCATTCGCAGCTTCGTAAATCTTTCGAATTTCAGACTGGCATGCCAGGTAGCGCAAGAATGCTGACGTGCCACGCGGTGGACCTTTTTTTATGTCCGTGCCAAGAGTACAAAAGAATGTCGAATCAACTCGATTGGGGGTCCACCCAGACCGCTGTAAAACAAGGCGCGCCCAAATCCCAGGAATGATTTTTTCGACGAGTGTGGTGCTTGGAATCCCGTTTTTCATCATGATTGATTTAACGGGTCATGTTAACAAAGGCCTTTCAAAAGATCAATAACCCGCTTACTGTTGAAGATTAATGTCTTTCTAAATTCTCTGACCCCATGACTTCAATCTCCCAGATGGAACGCCCTACTTGCCCAGTTGAGGCGGTGGTCAAGCGCAAAGTGTTTTTTCTTGCAGGCATTTCGATGCGAGATTGGGCTGACGCACGAGGTTTTAACCCAGATCTGGTTTACCAGGTTTTGAGTGGGCGCCGCAAATGCCTTCGCGGCCAGAGTCACCTTATTGCCAAGGAGTTAGGCATGAAATAAGAGCAACGATTAGATGCTGAGCCACCTGTGCGGTGGCATTTGTGCGTGCAGCGACTTGTTGCAGCGCAGGAAAGAAAGTGGCGGACTTGCCGGTCCGCCACTTCTTAATCCGTCAAGATTGACCAGTCGAGTTGAACCTAAGAAACCCAACTTTAAACGACCCTTTCGGGTCGGTCAATCCCTTGTTTGTCAGACATTGTTGTCCCTGCGCAGAAGACGCGGGGAGGAAGGGATTTGTCCATGAAAACCAGCGAACGTTCTCAAGACGTGTCGATTCTCAAGCCGCCACCTTCACTTTCCTCAGCGCTCTACCCGCTAGCGGACTTTTGTGCTCGCCCAAACAGAGAGCCTCCGCAAACCGGAAAGATGACGATGAAAAAGCTGCTTGCACTTATTCGAGCAGGCTACGGTCAAGGCCCTTTGCATAGGTACAAGCCTTGGCTTCGACTGACAAAACATGAGTACTCACCAGAGTCCAACGTTGGCCATGTGCAATCCCACATAAAGGGCAATCTACACCATGTCCGCGCCAAAGCTGAAGCCTCAGCTGCACTTTTGCTCTACTGGCTAGGTGCTTACGACCTGCGCGACCAATACCCAATATGGCCATGGACACATCACCATATTGCCTGGGGACTTGACTTGGAGGAAGTACGCCATACAAAAATGCCAGGGCTCTTAGAGATTGCTGAGCAAGCAGGCATAAGTCACGGTTTTTATCCCGGCACAGCGCTTCCATACGTCGCCACACTAGACTTGGTATCGACTTGGCGTACCAAGTATGGTCGCTTCCATTTCGTCGCGCACGAATGCAAACCTCGCGAGTTCGTCTACAGTCCTGATCCACTTAGTCGAGTCAAATCCCGGCTGGAGCTCACGCGCCGCTATCTCAAAGTAGCTGACGTGCCGCAACACTTAGTGCATATCGAGGGCTATCCACCAGTACTTTTCGTCAATCTGGACATTCTTCGCCCTTCGATTGACTCTGAACATCAAACAGCGGTCCGTGCTTCGAGCGACTACATCACGCTCTTGGAACACTGCAAGCGCTGGGCTTACCAACAACCGCTGAACGCTGCATTAACGGATCTTGCGCGCCGTACTTCGGCAACATTTCAAGAGCTTCAAGCGCTGAGCCATTTAGCGCTGTGGCATCAAGACCTGGACCACGACCCAAGAAACCCTCTGGAGCCGTGGAGCCGCCTGCACGCGGGCGGTTTGGCTTTAAAAGCCCAACTTCTTCAGGAATGGTCGGGGTTGGAGTTATGACACTCCCGTTTCAGCTGCTGGACGTGCTGAGCAACACGCCCCATTCGACGGTGCTTGCCGCACCAATGCGTGTGATTGGATTCGTTGAAGCTGAGGACGAATTGTGGCTAATTTCACTTCCAGGGAAAGTCGGGAAAAAGGATACGCAGAGGGCCACCTATTCCGCCGGCCCTATTTGTCGAAGCCTTACGAATTTCGTCCTACACATTACAGAGTCGCGAGTCACGATATCGAAGCTTGTTGCAATTCGCGAGTACGATGTTCCCGATGCAGAAATGCTTTCGACTGCAACAACACCGAAGGCTGCCGCCAGTGTAAAAAAACGACTTGAATATCGCGATGTCCGATGGGACCTGATCGCTCCCATAGTTGAGGGTAGGAGTTTTTTGCAGATCATTCATGATCCAAATCGGACCACAGCAATAGGGAAGCGTGCTGAAGAAGCAGGCGCTAGTCGCACGACTGTCTACTACGCACTTCACAGATATTGGGCGTTGGGCAGCCGAAAAAATGGATTGATCAACAACTACAACCGCTGCGGTAGTCCTGGAGTACCCAAAGCACAGCGAACCAAGCTCGGGCGCAAAACGCGCCTCAAAATTGCGGGGGAAGTCGACTCTGCGGGATATGTTCTTGACGATGACGAGGATAAGAAGAAACTTGCTTGGGGATACGCGCTTACACGACACAAAATGACCGCACATGACGCATGGATCGCGGTATCCAGTGTCCATTGGGCGGAGCGAGTCATTGCAGAAAACGGGACGGAGGCAGTCACACTATTACCGCCTCTTCAGCGTCCAAGCTATGAGCAATTTTTATATTGGGGCAAGCTGCTTAACGGCGAAAAATCGATCACCGAAATTTCTTTAGGAAACTGGGAATTCAGCAGAAGAACGGAAGCACGCGGCGGCAGTCTACAAGATCAAGTCACAGCGGTCGGGCAGATAGGTTGCTTCGATTCGACATCAACTGATGTGTATCTGACGTCGCAAATGTCGCGACTTCGAGTGCTACCGCCCATGACGCGTCTGGTGGCGCAGGATATTAGGTCCGAGGTGATTTACGGCTTATATTGCGGCTGGGAAGCGCCCTCGCCCGCGACTGCCCTTCAGGCCATCTTGCATGGAGCCACGCCAAAACTGGAGTGGTGCAAACGCTACGGCGTCGACATCACAGAAGACGCTTGGCCACATCAATTGGCCCGCTCCGTACTGACGGACAACGGCGAAATGAAAGCCGCTGGAATAACGGAGGCGGAACGGCAGTTCAATTTTTCGATGAGCTATACGCCGGCTGGAAAAGGAGAAAAAAAAGGTGGCATCGAGTCATCGCATCGTTCGGTTCACAAGAAATTTGACCACAAGGTTCCCGGCACGACGCGAGGTAAGCAGCGGGCCCGGGGCGTACAACACCCAGCAACTCTTGCGCTCTGGAATTACCAAGAGTACATGCGAGAACTTATTTTCGCGATCTTGAGGTACAACAATCAGGAAAGGGTTGAATTGGCACCTGTAGAGATGCTGCGCGAAGTGCCTGCAATTAAACCAACGAGATTAAATATTTTCAATTGGCTTCGAAAGCAAGGCCTTCAGGTAGATCTGCCAGTGGATCTCGAGGCCCTCAGGGCATTCACTCTGCCGGACGTTGATGCTGTTGTTTATAAGAATGGGGTCTGCCTTCTTGGATCAATCCTCGGCCACAAGCAGGTGCTGCCTAAGATGCGTTACACAAGCCCTGAGTTAGTACAAACAGGGCTGATGTCTCGGGTCAAAACGTCAGGCTCGCCGATACGCACAAAAGTGAAGCTGGACCCTGCCGCGCCCTCTCTGGCGTGGCTACCAACTAAGGTCGGGATGATTCCACTTCACTTGACTGGAAATGACACTCTTTTGTCCGCTGAGCTTACGTTGGCCGACTGGATGGATCACCTCGCTGAACGTACGCTTACTGGTGATAAGGAACGCGGACATACGGACCAGTCCGACGCAGAGGCTCTGCTACGCCGTGAATCCATAACCGCCAATGCCAAAGCTGAACGTCAGGTTGAACTATCTGAAGTCAAAAAACCGCCCAGCAAAACCGCGATGAAGCGTGATTTACGAAAGCACCGGGATGAGGAAATGGCTAGCGTCAACGCTGAATCACTTCGGCAAAATTTATCTGATACGGCTGCGTCTAAACCGATAAAACCAGCTGACGATGCTCTGGCCCTGGATAAACCGACGCCACCACCAACAGCCGCCGATCTCGCAATGCGTCAATTCAACGAGGAGGAGTTTGGCGATGCCCACTAACCCGGAAATGCTACGGCCTGAGCTAGTGCTGGGCCCTAATCCGCTCATAGAAGCTATTCCACCGTTTGTACCCTTCAACCAGCTTACGCAAAGGCTTAGGCGCTATCCTCTTGACCATGCTCCGGACTGGCGACAAATACCACCGCCGTTCCGAGAGGCTCTGCTAGAGCTAGCTTCACAGCACTTTGCGCCTTATCAGCCAATCCTTGAATTGACGGCTGGAATTCAACTTCTCTTGAGACGAGCGCTCTCCCTAGGAAACCCACTTCAGCCTGATGTACGTAAACTCGTAAATCAAGTTGGTGTTGCCAGCTCTATTCAGGATCTTAGGCACGTATCACGCGTAGACGGAGGTGGCGGCATGCTTAATGGAATCACCGGTTTAGGCAAGACAAATGCGGTGCTACGAGCGCTAGAAATATTCGCTCCCGAACAAGTCATTGCACACACCGCTAACCCTCAGGCCGGCTGGGCTGCCATGGTGCAATGTGTGTACCTTTACGTCGACTTTCCATCCAATGGCACGCGAGGTGCACTTCTGAAGCGCATTTTTTTAGCCCTTGACGAAAAATTAGGTACAGACTATTCCGAACAGTACAACAAAAAAACTAACCTCGATGCTCTCCTGGTGTATGCATCCAAGCTCTTGGTCCTGCACCGGATTGCTTTATTAATCATTGATGAAAAGCAGGAATCAAGCTTCGACCAGAACCCACTGCAGTACGAATTCGTATTGTTTTATTTAAGTTTGATGAATTTGGGCATTTCAGTCCTACTCATCGGAAATCCGATGGCTTTCACCCACCTGCAGACCTTTTCGCAGGTAATGCGCCGATTCTCTGTTGGCGGAATCACCAGTCTTGAACCGGCACCGACACAAGAGGAGGAGTGGTGGTGTAAGGGGTTCACGCCAAGAATGCGCAAATTCTGCGTGGTTGAACACTGCTTGATGGATGAACAACTACGGGCAACCTTGGAGTACGAATCTAGTGCCGGGATACCAGGTCTATATCAACCCTTCTTTGTCGAAGTTCAGCGATCAGCTCTTCGCCGTGGCACAGGTTCCGCCGAAATCACCCTTCAGGACTATA
>JBBQFO010000147.1:0-11924 GCA_038322035.1 Candidatus Obscuribacterales bacterium | reverse complement strand
TCGGACAGAAGTAGCGACGTTATTTTGGAACACCCCTATCCCGAGCCGATTCAGATTTCGATCACCGAGTCGGACGGCAATTACACTGCGAAAATCGAGTCAGGCTCTTTTAAAACCAAGTCGAAGATAGGCATATTTCCGATCACCGTCTGGACAACTATTAATGGCAGACCCTTGAAGACCGGCATGCCCATAAAAGAGGGCGATTGCCTAAAAGTAGGCGAGAACATGTACTGGTTCACCCTGAACGCAAATAATCATAGAATCTAACTAGCCATTTTTATCCGGCTAGTTCACCAAAGCTGCTCTCTCAGCACTGCGGCACAGTATCGATCGCGCCTGAAAATAAACCTTCTCCGCCTCAAAGTTCCGATCGGTCTTCGCAAGCAGTCTGGCGTAATCTCTGAGCGTATCAGCGAGTTCCGGATGTTCGGGTCCGAAGTGCAACTCTTTCAACGTCAGCGCCCTAGTCAGCACCGGTTCCGCATCTTTATGGAAGCCTTGTTCGAAATAGACCATGGCGAGCATGTTTAAGCACGTGCCCAGCAAGGCTCCGTTGTATGGGCGACTTTGTTCTAGCAGAGCCACAGCTCGTTGCAGGGTGCGTTCGGCGCTACCGAATTTTCTCTGGGCAATTTGTACTTCTGCCAGACCTTGGAGTTCCACTGTCAGGCTGACATCAGTAGGTCCGACCAAGCGCTCCCGCAACGCCAAGACCCGCTCATAAAGCCATTCTGCCTCGAGGTGGTCGCCGTAGTGCACATGCCGCCAAGCCAGGCGTTTGTATGTTTTTGCCAGCTCACCATATACGGTGCTAAGTTGAGGCGAAGGAGGGGACTGGGTCGCTGACCGCAACGAGCGGATCAGGCGGCGCGTGCGCATATCTAGGGCATTCCAGGAAGTGCGATCTGCTTCACCAAATGTCGAATCCAAATTATCTGTCTGACTAGACTCAAGCGCATTGAAGAATTTGTTTACGGCGCTGTGACTGCCACTGCTGGGTGTTCGATCGGGATTAGTTTGTGAACTTACCTTCGGCAAAATGAGGATTTCCAACTGCACCAGTGCCTCTGAGATCGAGGTGCTGTGAGCTTCCACATATTTCAAGCATTGGGAAGCTTGCTCGATGCGAATCAATCTGTTCTCGACCAGCTGTTGCAAATTTAAGGCGCATTCCAACAAAGAAGGGCTGATGAAGCCAAATCCGATTAGCATCTGTCCGATTTTTTCGTTTGCATGAAGGCCAACCTCGAGCACATTCATAACATCTGTGCGGGTAAGTATGTTGGCCCGAACCAGGAGCTCACCCAGTCTTATCGTTCTTTGTCGTTGTTCTTGTGACTGCTGTTGGCTAATTTTTTCCGGACCGGCTGCGATCAACTCTAGTGCTTGCTCGCGGCTGAGCAATTGATCTCTGACTCGCAACTGAATCTCGAGCAGGACCACGAGCGTGTCTTCCGAGAGCAAATTGTTTGTCACTAAAATGCGACCGAGTGGAAGACCTGTCGATAAACTTTTGTCGATAGCGTTTTTGCATTGCTCAGCGGTCAAAATACCAGCGTCGACAATCAGCTCACCAAGTCTATTTGTCGGCACACCGTCAGTCGTTGCGCCAATCGCTCGCAGTGCCTCGTTGAAAGTCAGACCTTCTCGGCAAGCTGTTTCAAGCGCCTTGCTGGCAGCTCTTCTGTTCACGGTTCTATCGCGAATCGCTGATTGAGCCTCGATTCCAGCAGACAAGTCGCTCGATTTGAGGTAGCCGGACATGACAAGAATTTGTCCGAAGTGCAGGTTTTTGTTGCCCGCGGTTCGCACCGCATCGTTGACTTGTTTTGCCGAGACTATGCCGGTCTTGGCCAGGAGGTCTCCGAGCCTTATGTCTGTCAAATATCTGTTCATGGGCAAGTTCGTCGATGTCGCAGGGAACGCGGGTCACCAGTAGCAAAGCATATAACGCCCTGATCTCGCAAAATCCGAAATGTGCTGACTTTTAATATCTTTTTCTGCATTCCTCTTGTTAACGATGTTTCGTCAAGTGTGCTCCAGACGAGAGGCAGGACATATAGATGTGATAAGCTGACCGGCACCGCCATTGTTAGGATGACCGGCAGAGTCCGGAAAGGAAGTGCGATGAAACTGAAATATGTGTTACTGCCGGCTCTCTTGTCTTTGTCGACAGCGCTGGGTGCCTTCGCGATCGAAAAGACGTCGCTTTTCTTTTACGGACAAAATGAAGTGCATGGTGGCACCGCAATCGTGCGTGAAACAGCCCACGTTGATGCTTACGGTGGTGCCAGTGTTGAAGCTCACGATCAGACACAGATCAAAGCCTATGACACTTGTACCGTGATCGCTTACGGTCACACCACTGTTTACGCCAATGCTGATGTTAAGGTGAAAGCTTTCGACAACAGTCGCACTTTCGCTCATAACAAAGCTGACATCGACGCTGCCGGTAACGCTTATGTGCAGGCTGATGGTTCGGCAACAGTCATGGGGCACGGCAATTGCAATATCACCGGTGCAGGAAATGCCACCATCAAGGCCTACGACAACACCACGGTGTTTGCCGCTGGACATTGCAAAGTTGAGTGCTACGGTAACGCCAGCGTGATGGCTTTGGGTGATGTCACTGTTGTTGCAAAAGATAGCAGCAGCGTTAAGGCATACGGAAACACAGTCGTGACTGCAAGCGACAGCGCTACTGTCGATGCTTACGATAATTCCAAAATAACCGCTACCAAGACTGCTCATGTTGACCTGCATGATGCAGCCAAGATGAACGCTGGCGGTTAGTCCCCGAATCGAAAACTTTTGAGAGCGCAGCCCTAAAGCTGCGCTCTTTTGTTTCGCGCAACGAGGATAAAAAACTTCGCGCTCCACTTTTGATGGTGAAACGCGAAGCGTGATTGATTGGGCGCGGAAAAAATCTCTCCGCTCTGAACGCTTTTAACTAGGCGACTGTTACGTCTTTGCAGAGGTAAACGTCCTGAATGGCATTCAACAATTGGATGCCTTCAGTCATTGGTCTCTGGAAGGCCTTGCGACCCGAGATCAAGCCCATTCCGCCTGCGCGCTTGTTGATTACGGCTGTTGTTACAGCTTCTTCGAAGTCGTGCTTGCCGGATGCGCCACCTGAATTGATCAAGCCCTGACGTCCCATGTAGCAGTTAATTACCTGGTAGCGGGTCAAGTCGATTGGGTGGTCGGTGGTCAGTTGTGAATAAACTAGCGGGTCGGTTTTGCCGAACTTAATGGCGTTGTAACCGCCGTTGTTCTCAGGCAGTTTCTGCTTGATGATGTCGGCTTCAATGGTGACCCCCAAGTGGTTGGCTTGACCGGTCAAATCTGCCGATACGTGGAAATCTGTTTCTGCTGTTTTGAAGGCCGGATTTCTCAAGTAGCACCAGAGAATTGTTGCCATACCTAGTTGGTGTGCTTCGTGGAAGGCGTGGGCAACTTCTTGGATTTGACGAGCTGATTCATCGGAACCGAAGTAGATTGTTGCGCCCACCGCTGTGGCGCCCATTTCCCAAGCTTGTTCAACAGCGCCGAACATGATCTGGTCATATTTGTTCGGGTAGCTCAAGAACTCGTTGTGATTCAGTTTAACGATGAAAGGAATTTTGTGAGCGTACTTTCTGGCTACTGAGCCGAGTACGCCGAATGTTGATGCAACTGCGTTACAGCCGCCTTCGATGGCCAATTTGACGATATTTTCTGAGTCGAAATAAATTGGATTCTTTGCAAATGATGCACCAGCTGAGTGTTCGATGCCCTGGTCTACAGGGAGAATCGACATATAACCTGTGTTTGCCAATCTACCGGTGCTGTAGATGTCTTGCAAAGCGCGCATGACACGTGGGCTGCGGTCGCTTTGAACGAAGATGTCATCGACAAAGTTTGGTCCGGGGAGGTGCAACAGATCTTTGGAGACAGTTTTGCACTCGTGTTGCAAATAGTACGAAGCCTTGCTTCCCAGCGCTTCTTCAATTTTTGATAGTTCCTGCATGACTGGCATAGTGCCGCTGCCTCCTTCTAGGTGTAGGCGATTACTTTCTCACTGAAATGGAAAGTATGACCCAAAACGCCCACATATATCAATGTTTCGCTTAAGGTCCGCCAACATTGTTGCGAATATCTGGCTTTGCAGAATATATTCGAAGTCGCTCAAATGCCGAGCCTTGCAGTTTTTGGGGGCGAATTAATGATCTGATGGAGTAATTAGAAGTGGCTGCGAGAGCTCGAGAAGAACGCCGCCCGTGCTTTTGGGATGCACAAAGGCAATGCTTGCTCCGCCGGCTCCAATCTTCGGTTGCTCGTCTATCAGCTTGGTGCCTGCACTCTTCAGGCAATCCAGCTTTGTGACGATGTTGTCGACACCGACACAAATGTGATGCAGACCCGGTCCGCGACTCTGAATAAATCTGCCAACGGGAGTATCGGGAGATAAAGGTTCTAGCAATTCAAGATGGGTGTTGCCAAGATCCAGCTTGGCGACTCGCACTCCTTGCTCTGCCACTTCTTCGATTTCAATGCATTCCAATCCGAATGAATCTTTATAGAACTGTAGCGCTTCATCTAAGCTGCGCACCGCAACTGCAATGTGGTCGAGGCGGGTTCCACTCATGGTCCAAACCCCGAGTATTTTTCGAAGAACTTATTCACCGGTGTGAAGACCCGGTATATATTGGCTTCGTCGTATTCACGCCATGTGCCCATCAATCGGCAGGCGCGTTCTATATTGTCGACTTGATCGAACGGCGTCCACTCTTCACCGCGCCATTTCGGGTTGTAATAGGTGCGATTCAACGCTTCCGTCAGGTTTACTGTTCTGTCGATATTGAGAATATATGGTTGACCATCAGCGCGAATCGGGAAATATTGTTGCTCTCCCGGTGGTGGCACGATTTTATTGTGATCGGGCTGAGGCGCAGCAGGCATGGGTATTTTGTTTGGTACCTTCTTGCCGATAAATAAGTAATCGGGAATATCATCGCTGTTCTTTGCCTCGCCACCGCCGGCAAAGGCAATCAAAGAAGTGATTGCCAGAAACAATGTAAAGACGTGCTTCTTGACATGCTCCCGGGGTGTTACTTTATTGTTCGCTTGGCATCTTGAAGGTTTCATGTTTACAATGTATCTCTAAATGTTCGCTAACAGCAACAAGATTTTTGGCATGTGAATAGGCTGAAAACGTAGTAATTATAATCAATAGAGGCTGCTGTGGCGCCAAATTCTTTTCTCAATCTGTGAATTTGTTTAGTAGTTGAAGCCCTGTAGATAAATCCGAATGGCTGTCTTCGAGCGCTCACCTTTAGTAAAATGCAGCAGCGGGAAGCCTACACAGCCAGTTCTGACGTGACTGCGCTTGGCTGACGGAATGATTAGCAATGGAGAGTGCGACATGACTGGTACGAAACAATCAGGAAGCAAAGGTGTAATCAGGATCGGCTCGATTTCACTTGTTTTAACTGGTATCGCCCTAGCCACCACTGTTGCACCTCTCCAGTCCTTCGCGGCGGGCACCAAACCGCTGCCGATTGAGAGAATAGGACTCGATAATGCTCGACAGTTAGTGATTCAATTTGCTGCAGAGCCTGGTGCATTTCCTTCCATTCCAAATGTTCTAGATTTGCCAGGTCCGAATCACCGCGTCGTCGTTGATTTCTCGGACACAACTATAGATCGAGCAAAAATTCCGACTGTAGATGAAATCAAGACTGCCATGACAAAGATCTTGCCGGCCATCAACGGCATTCGCTACATGACTCTGCCCAATGCAGCAAAGCCGACAGCGAGAATTGTTTTGGAGTTGCCGGAAGATTTGAAAGTGACGGCGCGTGTCGTCAAAGTGGAAGAGACTTCAGTCACTATCAACTTGGGTGAAGACGTTAAGAACCTGGTAGTGCCTAAGAAAACTACAGCCAAGCCCAATCAATCGACCCTTACACCTTCTTCAATTCCGACGACCGGTGCTGATACCACTATCAGTGCTATGACTCAAACCAGTGCTCCGATTCCGTCTGCCTCCGCACCGGCGCAACCTCTGCGCACTGCACCAGTAGTCATATCCGAACCACTTGAACCTGTTGCCGCCGCGCCAGTCGAGTCAGCACCGTTCGTCGCTGCACCAGTCGCAACTGCACCAGTTGCCGTTCAGACTCCAGTCTCTGTCGCTGCTCCGCCTACAACTGTGACAACTACCCACTACGATACTGTCGCAGCTCCATTTGGACCAGCGGGTCAACCAGTAGTAAGCGCCGACGGTGAGACGGTTGCCCTCAAAGGAGAGCAAAAGCTTGAGCAGTCCACGGCTCCGGCTGGTGCCACCAAAAGCAGTACCAGCGCAACTGGTTGGGATTGGAATTCACCGGTAGAAAATGAGCTGGCTACTAAAGCCGCCGAGACGAAAACTATGGGTGAGGGCGCTGCAGTCGCTGCTGTGCCTCAGTTGAAAGACGATGCTGAAGAAGCGTTGATCAAAAAAGTTGCGGCTAAAGAGCTAGGTCTTGCGCCAGCTGTAGTTCCTGTCGCTCCTATCGCGAGCATTGAGACGACCCCGGTAGCTGCTGCTGTCGAAGCGACTCCGGTTGCGGCAGTCAAAGAGGCAGTCGAGACTGCACCAGTGGTTCAACTACGAGAAGTTGACACGACGCCAGTGCCAACCGAATCGCCGCTCACTCTTCCAACTGAAGCACCGAAGGCTGTCGTTCCGGCTCCTGTCGTTGAAGAAGCTCCAGAGCCTCAAGCCGAGGCTGCCGGCCCGGCAAAGTCGCTCAAGTTGTACAACTCGGCTGTGCGCAACCATCTTTCAGGAAAGCTCATGGAAGCGATCAACGATTATAAGGGCGCTTTGGCCGCCAATCCATCACTGGCAGAAGCGCACAGTAACCTGGGTTTGATCTACAACCAGCAGCACAATTATGCTGGTGCGCTGGGCGAGTTTCACAAAGCACTGGCCATCAATCCCAAAGACGCCATCACTTATAACGGCATCGGCGCCGCATTGCGAGCCGAAAAGGACTTGCCAGGTGCAATCAAAAATTGGCAGACTGCTGTCGATATCGATCCGAAGTTAGCTACAGCACACTACAATCTGGGCACCGCTTTTGAGATTCAGAAAGACTACGATCGCGCTCTAGAAGCTTACAAAGACGCTGTCACCAACGACTACCGTCTGGGTGAAGCATACTATCGAATGGGACTCATCCTTCAGCAGAAACATCGTCTGGAAGACGCCGAAGCTCAGTACAAAGAAGCTTTGAAAGTATCTGCAAGCTCCGAGTACAGCGCCGATGCGAAGCAGCGTTTAGCCGATCTCAAGACACAAAAGAAGTAGGGAAGATGGGACTTGTCGTATCGCGTGAAGAGCTCAAGCAAGTAGTTCGTGCACAAAAAGAGCAGAAGAAAATAATAGTCACCACCAATGGTTGCTTCGACATCTTGCATGTCGGTCATGTTCGCTATCTGAAAGAAGCACGCCAGCTTGGCGATCTTCTCATCGTTGGCGTCAATACGGATGCTTCGGTGCAGCGCCTGAAGGGTCCATCGCGCCCTCTAAACAGTGAAGAAGATCGGGCGGAGATATTAGCCAGTCTTGAATGCGTCGATTACGTGACGCTGTTCTCAGAGGCTACGCCGGTTGAATTCATAACGGTGGTGAAACCCAATTTCCACGCCAAAGGTGGCGATTACAACCCCAAAGAACTGGCTGAAACACCCGTTGTCGAATCATTCGGTGGGCAGATGAAAATTATCGATCTGGTTGCCGGAAAAAGCACCTCTGGCTTGATCGCTAAAATCGATCGGATTGGTGAGGACGAGAAGGGCGCGGGCAAGAACGACTCAAAAAGCAACGACAAGGTGAATTGCTGAGTACCGATACTTCCTGATACCATCTAGGCACTTTTCTGCCGCTCGCCGCGTCAGACCCGAGACGACCGCAGGAGTATGGGATGCAGCGTTCGGCGCCCTCAAATCGGAAAAATGACGTAGTGCTAGCCTGGTTTGCGCCCTTTGGCCAGGCCGCCATGCTTGCCGGGCAGATGCTCAATCCAAGCAATTTGCTGGCCATCCAATTTGTACAGTTTCGTTCCAGCTTACGTTGGATGGGCATCGAATCACTTCCCCTGGTGGGATTGTCGGCGATGTTCGTCTCCCTGGCGCTATCAATTCAGACAATAATCGAGTTGCAGAAATTCAGTGCCCAGGATATGGCAGGCATGGTAATTTCTATCGGGCTTTTGCGCGAGCTTGGACCGCTGACTGTCAGCGTCGCCTGGTGTGCCCGTGTAGCCGCCAGATTGAGTGGTGAGGCGCGGGACTTCGCCGGCAGTTCGACCGATTTCGTCACTCAGTTTGCTCTTCCAAAATATCTGGCAGCGCTTTCAATGTCCGTTCCTCTCGGAGCTTATGGGCTGGTGATCGGCTTTGCAACATCAGCGTTGTTTGCTCCTCATCTAGGTGTTGCATCGACTCACGACTATCTTTCGGCAGCCAAGCCAGGCATCAAAGACAAAGATCTATTTTGCTATTTTCTAAAACTGATATTAGTGAATCCTACTATAGGAGTTTTCACTGGCTGCGTTTTCGGTAGATATGGAAAAGGCGGGCGGTCTGAAGTCTCGTCCAATGCGGTGACTGCGATGTTTATCGCGGCAATGTTCTTCAACCTGGTGGTCACTTATGCGATGTACATGCCATGACTCACAAGATAAGTGACGAACGCGCTAGCGAATTTGAAAGCTCTGCGAATACAAACTCTGATGGATTCGCCGGGGTTTTTGTACTGGTTGCCGTGCTGCTTCTTCTGGCTGGTTGGATGTGGCTAAAAAACTACTCTCCTCTGCATCCGCCACAACGATTCGCTGTTTCCTTTCACAACGTTGCTGGGCTGATTTCCAATGCCGTTGTCAACGTCAACGGTGTCAAAGTAGGCAACGTTGAGGATCTGAGGCTGGAGGGGAAAGACAAGGTTCTCGTTAATATCAAAGTTAACGACGGTACGACTGTTATTCCTGTTGGATCACACTTCGAAATTCTTTCCAACGGCGTGGTCGGGGCTAAGTATGTCGAAATTACATTACCTCAAGAACCTTCTGAGCAAAAGCCTTTGCCGCTCGATGACAAAATGGTCGTAGAAGGAAACGACCCTGTTCGTGTTGAAGTTGTGGTCAGCAAAATTGCAAAACAATTCGATGATTTCGATTTCAAAGAAGCACACGAGCGAGTCAATCAGCATATGGAGCAATTCGCCGAAGCCGCAGATAGCGTCACTGCGCTGACTAAAACGCTCACACCGGCAGCCAAAAACGCCGTTAAGGTGGAAGAAAAAATTGGTGCGCTGGCAACTGATTTGCGGGGAACAACTCAGCGAATCAACAAGATTTTGAATGACCCACATTTTTCATCTGATCTCAAAGTCACTGCTGAGCGCCTCAGGGAGACGGCTGAGAGTATTAACAAGACAGTTCATCAAGTGAACGAAACTCTGGCTAACAAGCCGTTGCGAGAAGATCTGCTGGAAGCCATGAGTCGTTTGAATCAATCGACAATCCATATTCAGCAATCGGTCGAGGCGGCGCAGAAAATTACCGGCGACCAAACTCTGCGTAGCGACATCAAAAGCATCATCAGCAGCGTCAATCACACTATGGACAAAGCCGATCAAATGCTCAGCAAGCCGGGCTTTGGAACGGATATGAAAGGCACACTTGGTGACGTTCGCGACACAATCAAGCATTTGGATTTGGCGGCGCGACAATTGAACTCAATTCTCGGGCAAAAACACCCGCTTGTAAAAATGATCTTCGGGCAGCCTGGGTCGATTCAGAATGCTGAGAAATTTGATGCAAAAACGTTTGCGAAATCCAAAACTCGGTCAGAGAAGTCGGCTAAGAAATCCGACGCCCCGACAGCTGAAGAGTCTACTCCAGCTGCTCAGGAGCCGACTTCGCCTGATAATTCAGCTGTCGATAAATCATCTTCTGCAATTAACAAAACTGTTGAAGAAGATATGCAATTAGAAACAAAAACAAAAACTGGTGAATAGCCAATTGAAACATCAGTGAAAGTGGGCTAACGCGAGAGCCTGTGAGCGCTTGCGCAACCGGCCTGGTTCGCTTTAAAGGCCGCATACCGGCGGTGGTGCTTTAAAAATGAAACTGATTTACTTCTATATTTATCGTGCAGTTAACATGCCTGTTGTAGAACAGCTCTGTAATCGCCTCTAGCCCATCGTTTTCACGATTCGATTTGTCACGCTACTTCGTAAGAGTACTGCAAAGTGTGCGCAAAGCTTCTTTCCCTAAATTTTGTTGCGCGAGCTGAAATCCAGTCTTGGCGAGCATTGCGATCACTGCCCAGGACTGCGATTGCATAAAACTGAAAACTTTCTCGATCGCAATAAAAAATGTTGTCGTCAACATTTTGTTTAGCATTACAAAAAGCAATTTCTCGAAGCGATTAACTGGACCGAAAAAATGAGGATGTTAAGATGCGACTTGTTGAATGTTAGTCATCATAGGTGGTGTCATGATTGTTATGTTAGGCGCAGTTGTTGTGTTCGGGTTTATTACTGTTTTGATTCTTCAAGAACCAGAAGGTCCTGATTTGGGTGACCGATATAGCACCGGAAGCGGTGTTGGACACCAATAAACGGAAAACGAATACTTTCACAAGAAAGTTACTGTTTCGAAGAAAAATCTCTGACTAATTCTCTCGCCCCCCCTTATATGTTTTCCAGCTCCGCGATGGTGCTCAATTTGATGCGGGTTCGATTGTAAAAATCGGGGTTGGCATACAAGTTTCGTGCCCTTCGCGTCAGGCTGATGAACTACTTCCTCATTTTTTGCTTGGAAATTCATTGATTGTTAAGCAAGGTGGACTTGGGATTTGATTCCCATTTGAGATATATTTCGCCCGTGATAGTCTCTCATAAAGGCTGAAGGTGCAGTGCCTGTATAACATTTACTCAGGCAGCTCCGATAATCTGAAGCCAAAAGTCCGCTATGTTTTTGTGCTAATTCCAGTTTCTGTTGTTTCTCTTCATCCACAGGAAGGGCATAATATATATAGGACCGCAAGGTCACTTCTCAATAGGAAATCAGTGACTCACTATGGCTAATCAAGATTATCGAGCGGGCGAGTACTTAAATTGCACTATAGAAGCCGAAGAGCCCGGCGGTTACACTGTCACTATATCTGGTGACGACAGACGCGGCTTCCTTCCGACTAGTGTCTCTTGCCGACTAGGCGAAGTCATCAAAGCTCAATTCATTTGCATGAAGGGTGAGAGAATTCTGGTTTCTGCCAAATTCAACGATCATGTAAAGCGCAGTGAACGCAGAGCGAAGTCTTCTGCCGAGTTCGCTAAACGCGCCGATCGTGCCCCGCAAGATCCCAAAGCTGTAGATAGCGTCAAAACTTCGGATTAGTCCGCCCTATTCTTTCTAGCAAGTGGTTGCCGAAATACGACTTCGCGCCGACTTTCTTGCGCCCAAGCTCGATTGTGTTTGCCGATATGGCAGCGTGTCTGATTTCCAAAGATCAGACTGCAGCGACTCTTACATTTAGCGATTGCCATTCATGTCGGCTTTAAGCTGTTCGTTAGCCATCAGGTAGTCGTCGTTATCCTGGTAGCCGTATTTCTTCACCCACTCGAAATCTGCACGAGCCTCGTCTCTTAGACCGCCAAGCATATGATCGAAGCCCACCCACGTGCGTACATCGGTGCGTTCTCTGTCGTTGCGTGTCGAGTTATTCAAATCTGTCAGCGTTATTTCGCGTTTTAGGAATTTGAGTATTCCGTAAGGCCACTGGGTCGCTTTCAGGACAGTCTCAGCTTTGCTCAAGGCGGCATTAGCGCCATCCAAATCTTGCAATTGGCGTTTCGCTAACCACGATAGAAGTACGGTGGGTCC
>JBBQFO010000146.1:0-12048 GCA_038322035.1 Candidatus Obscuribacterales bacterium | reverse complement strand
AATTCTCAAAAAGCTGCTGACTAGCGCGAGCTCAGTTAACGCTACAAATTAGTCACAGTGCTTAATGCACTGATGACATGAGAAGGCAAGATGATGCATTATCTTCTTCTACGGCTTCTTGTGCGGGAGAGCAGACGATGATACCAAATGCGATACTTGCCTTCAGCGCCATCTCTATGTTCAACTTCGGACTAGGATGCGCTTCGGTAGCAGCTTCCGCAAGCAAGACGCGATTGAAAGCAGCGAAAGCTTTTGTTGCTAGTGCCACCCTGTCTGCTCTATTCGTTTGCTTGCAATCGGATCCGCAAATACAACTTCAATGCTCTGTATTACAATTTTGCATGCTTGCACCAATTTTGCTTTCATGGCTGCTCATATTGGTGCGCTATCACTACAGGCAACACCATCACGACGTACGAACTGAACAGATTGAGAAGCTAGAGGCTGCACTGATTTCTGATAGCGAAGATAAGCCGTCTACATTGACGCCAGTGAAGTAACAAACTTGTGCCTTGGAAGAAAAACCTAATAAATGCATGACGCTGATCGCGAAGCTCTTCGAACGCAAAAAATGAATGGTTCGACAAAGTCAGTGGGAACAATCCTTCCTCTGCAAATTTGACTGAGAACGCTGCCTCCGCCGGTGCCTAGCGGAGCATGATTTAGGCTGCAACAACTTACTTGGTGGTCATTGTTTTAGCGCGGACATCTGTGTTAGAACAAAGTACTTTCATTCCTCACGTCATTGAGCTAATCCCGCCGCAGCAACCATCATCGCATCTCCATAATTGCCAATTCTTCGCAGCGCGCTGCGGGAATCAATTGATGGTATGAGGTGAAAGCTTTGTTTAGATCGGTTTTGCCATCGCATTCTGCCCGAGTCTTGTATATAGGAAGAGGTGCATCTATGTCCACGTTATTGGGGATCGTCGTCGCTGCCTGCTGCGCAGGCATTGTTGTATGTGTTCTATATCGTCCACACTCGGCAGCCGTATGGACCGAAAAGGTGATGACAGCAACCCTCGTTTGTGGAGTAATGGCCGGTCTCGCAATTGGGCTGTTGCTTCAGTTTAGTGCCGACATGCTTGTGGCAATAATTCTGATTTGCGGGTTAATTCCAACTGCAATCGAGTTTGCCAGCTTCTACATTCGCTCGCGCGAGGCCACCGACCTGATCGACCAGGCACTCGAAGTAGAAAACTTCCTACTAGCGTGGCTCGATAATTCGCATGGAGTCGTCACTGTGGAAATGCTCCGTGCCGCTTCGAACAGTGCTATCGCTCGCCATATCCTCGCTCATATCGATGATGTTGGTCATCTAGTAAGTAGCGACATGTACGTTACTCCCGGATCACAACATGTAACCGTCATCGAGCTGTTCGAAATCGTTCGCACTGACATCACTGGCGACTCCGAACGCCAAGCGTATCACGTGCGGGTAAACCAGAAGTACGCCGGATGGTACCGTATGAGCAGCTAGCACCGGAAATCACAGGTAAAGAAGGGTTTGATGCTTTGAGCATCAAGCCCTTCTTTTCAAGGCATGTTCGGTAGCACCGCATTTAGTACCACCATAAACAGAAACCCAAACAGCAGACATGGAGAAAAACAATGCCAGAAGCAAACGAAGTTTTCGCCGTTATGACTGCACTAAAGGCAGCTATCGCTGCCACCGAAGAGGCTTACTCAGAACAAGACAAACGAACACCGGTCGTTAATGGCGCCTTCTACGCCATTGACCCAACCAGGTGGACTCAACGAATCGAGAGTGCGATTGAGCGACCAGATCAGCTCACACGGATTCGCACTGAGTTCGACGAACTGACGCTGACATTCATAAGCGCCATGCTGGCATACAGAAACGCTAATCGCCAGGTTCTCGACACCTACACTGCGCTCAATGAGGGCATTCGTGCAATCGTGAAGGTAATCGACGCTCCCGAATCTTTCAGGCGGACTCGTCCTCTCAAGGCAGCCATGCAAGCGCTTGCGGTGCGCGCCATTACGACACATCGCAGCCAACGCGCGGAGGTCAATATCAATGTTGCGGATGCTCTCGGCGACTATTCACGTGGTTATAACATCCTCGTTGCAGCCTTCAACACACTTGCCACCAATCTCGTTAAACTCGTCAACCATCAGACACCACACTACATGGCTCTAAGCCGAACTCGGAAACTCAGACCATACCTTACCAACGACATCGGCTTTCGCGCCGTTTATCGTGTGCCTTTCACAGACTGTGTCGGTTCAACGCATCCATACAACGTCAGGCTGGTCGAGGCTCATATCGCCATTGAGCAATCGCTGACCAACTTTCGCAAATTGACGGCGAAGCTGCGTGGAGAGCAGGCCGGTCAAGTGAATGAGCTTCAACATTCCTGGCAGATGCTGGAACTCTTGCACGGCGCGCCAGAGGGCTACGGAGGTAACCTGGAAACGCGTGTGAGAGCACAAAACAAGCGACGAGTGTTGTATGAAATCACCCGTATGCAGATTTTGCTGGCATTCGATGAATTGCAAGCCCGGTACGAAGAGTTGCTCACTGCTCTCGTCGACGCTGGCGCCGAAACTGCGACTCTTCTTGCGCAAACTCAAGCGGAGGGAACCGTCGCCAACGACCGCAAAAATACTGTTCGCATCGCCATGAATAACTGCCTGGCCGCAGATTCATGCCTGCGTCGTATCGTTCGCGACATCACTGAATATACGAAATTTCAGGCAAATGATTCCACATTCGGTAACGGCATTCAGGCTTTGGATGCAGCTTATGAAGAATCCGCAAAGCGTTACCGTTCGTCCAGGTTGTAAGCAATGTCGGATGCAATCAGTAGGTGTTGGATTTGCCTCATCGAGAGGCAAATCCACGTAAAATCGAGAGATGAAGATGATAGGCAGCGTCGCCTACCCAAGCACGACCTCGTCTGACTGGATTCTCCTGTATAATTATTACTGAAAAAAAACCAATACAGCAATTTAATCAAAGCAAAAAAGAACAGCGTGCGACAATGTTGGGAGACGGCAGCTCCCAGAAGCCTCTATCTTAGGGCTTCTGGGAGAGCACATACTTGCTTACAGGGTCTCGGGCACCGAAGATTTACGCACCTTTCACAAGACATACGACAATCCAACCCAGTTGGACTATCGCACCAATCACTGCGACTATAACACTTCCCGCCGAGACGAGGTACACCGCAGCGAACACACAGCCCAGAAGGACAGCGATACCAAACTGCCGCCAACTGATACTGCGCAGATTGGAGTTCCTGGTCGAAGCCCCCATTCCCGAAATAGGGGCGAGAACGTAGGCGGCTACAACTGTTACCAGCAGGCTGCCTGAGGTCGCCCCGATCAGCCACCCGATTTTGAAGAACAAAACGTACATGACTACAGCCTTGAGCAATTTCATGTCTTAGCTCCTTCACTTTCATAGTTGTTGCTGCGGATAGAAAAGCGTTCGGACGCAGATTACTCTTTTATTTTGAAAACCCGCGGGTTTGGAAAAATACCTATCAAGGTGCTCTCGGGACGTCGAGACATCGCGTATGGCACCAACGCGATTTCAGATATGGCTTCTCAGTTAGACACAAGGGCTGCGAACATTTGATCTCAGCGAGACAAATCTGGGGCATGAACGGCGCGTTGGAATAGCTGTTTGGTAGGGTTCCTTTGATTTAGGTTGAAATAAATTGGATACTTCGACTCTATGCTTGCTGGCTCGCCCGTGTCAACGAATGGTCCGGAAGATTCTAGAAGCAAATCGTAAGGCTCCCACCAACGGAGATTCGCCTTAATGTTGGAGTGTTGGTGCAGTTGTATTTTCGGGCCGACGCAACACGACCCAAAAGATGTTTCGCTGAATTTTATCGTCCGAATATCAGCAGTCAGTCTCTTCCCAAACCCTTGAAACGCTTAGGATCAACTTCAGTATATTTAGCTGTGTGCTGAATATTTTTATGTCCCATATAAGCTTGGATTGTTCTCGTGTCCGCACCTTTGCTGCCAAGTTGATAGCCCTTTGAATGGCGGAGCATGTGAGGGTGCACGGACAATTCGAGACCAGCAAATTCGCCGGCTTTGGCGATTATGTAGTGCACCGTTCTCGGTGTCAGCGGGCCTTGTCGCTGAGAAGAGAACACGTAATCAGTGGCAGGGTATGTGTCCCGCAATTCTCGGAGAGCGTCTATTTCATCTTGCTCCAAGTAATGAATTGAAGGATCCCCATTTTTAAGACGACTAACCTGCAAGATGCGGCGACGAAAATCCAACTGACTCCACTGTAAATCGGTCAATTCACTGACACGGAAAGCGTGTCTATATATCATCGTAATCAATAGCCAGTCTCTGAAGCCATGGCGAGTCGTTTCCAAAGCCGCTTTCTTCAGAAGTTTCACTTCTGCCGGTGTGAGAAATTCTCGAGGACGTACATCCAAGTTCTTTGGCTTAGTCGGAGGCAGCGGTCGAGTTCTTTTGCTCTTCTCTGGAGTATCTTTTTTCTTCTTTTTCATCAAGGTCGCTTCGGATAGTTCAAACGGTAACACCCAAAATTTTACCGAAAAAAATTGTAATCAGCAACCGAAAACAAATTGAAATTCTAGGCGGTGCTTTGAGTAACCACAGAAGCGGTTCCGGCTTCCTGCCGAAACCGCCTTGAGGTTACCAGACTTCGAAGTCGGGGAGGAAGACGACGGCGTTACCGTCCTCCTCCGAAGTTCAAGAGTGTCAATTCTTCGAAGTGCGTTCACGAAGTGCGTTGATCATCTTCAACGCATTCTTTTGCACTGATTTGATGGACTGATCAACTCGTTTTCCGTTCAGAGTCAATTCGTAGTAGGCGAGAGTGGCAGCGGCAGCGACGTAAGTTGCATAGATGTCGCCCGCATCAGTAGGCAATTCTGATTTGCCTTCGATGAGAATTTTCGCTAGCAAATCAACTTTGGCCTGTCGCCCTGGCGTCCAGTTGATCAAGTCCGACATCGCCAAATCGCCAAGAGATTGCAGTTTAGTGCGAATCAGCGTGCGAGCAATGATCGGCGCGATTTGGATTAGATCAGACGTGCGAATGGATATTACTTGGTCAGCGGCACCTTCATTTAGCCAGGTAATGAACTCAGGAACATCACCCACAGCTTGATCTGCCAACGCTCGACAATGCTGCGCTTCTGCCAGGAACCCAACCTCTTCCAGAACCGCCGCTACAATGTAGCATCGCCAATAGTCTGGCGGGTGAGGCTCAAAGATCAACTCCTTCTGCTTACTTAACTGATAGTAGCCCGTGCTACGTATCAATTGGTCTTGCTCTCTTGCAGCGAAGATGCTCTTGCTTCCAAAGTTGAAAGCGCTGAAAGTCATCAACATGTTGATTAGAAATGCCGGACCACAGAGCAAGACCCCGGTCACGTCAGCATCTATCTCACCGATTAGTTGCTCCAACAGAGAAGCTAAAACATCCAGGGACGGATAAGCCTCGTTGCCAATCTTCACCGTGGCATCACTCAAGACCAGGTTGCCGTTGACGTGCTCATTAATCAGATTGTCTACCAGAGCCGCTGTTAGCTCTTCGGCCAGATTCTCTACATCAGCGAAAATATCGTGCCTGAATTCGTGCAGATAAAGCACAAGCATCAAGGCAATCAGATCTCGCTCATCGTGGGGCACTTCAATTACATGTGCGCCAATCGGACCACGACTGCCTGGAATCGTTGCCGGTCCATCGATTCCAAACTTAGCCATGAAAACATTGCCTACTTTGAAGATGTCTTGTTTCAGCTTTGGCAGGCAAGGATTGCTAGGCTCGCATTTACCGTCAACGTCGCCGGTTTCGAACAAATTGAAAGCTTGTTCGAGCGTGAAAACAATTGCCTCCAGCTGAAGATACATCCCGTCTCGCAGCTGACCGAAGGCATCGGTCCACATTCCAAGCACGTACAGAATTTCAGCCAACTCTTCGTCTAGAGCGGCAACCGCACTGCCTAGCAGTTGCTCTGGTGGCACATTAGCGTTTTGCGCCGCAAGAACCGTTAATACACGCGGCAAAGCCTTCTCATACATCTGCTGCAACTGAGTCAACTGTTGCCCTAGACTTGCTATAGCCGGCTCATATTTACGAGGCATGTGGTTCTTAGCCCAACTAACCGAACCAGCCAGCGGGTCGAATCGATTGGCAACGATTGCAGCGAAGCGACCGCGATAAAGAGCCGCACGAATGCCTTCTGACGCGGCAGGCATGGTTGCGTCAACCTCTTGAGAAATCGTTCGGTGTGGCACAGCCACAGCAGCCTTGGTGGTCTTATCCACACGAGCACGCTTACCAACCAGCTCCAACTCGGGAGCTATCGGTCTAGCGAGCGCAGTTAGAGAAGCTGTGCCACCACCGAGTCTCATAGGTGAAAGCAAAACGGGTGTTTTTGCCGTTGAAGCGTTCTTCTTGCCCTTCCCTCTTTTTACGGGCTGCCGAGACTTAATGCTCAGACGAGTCAGAGACCGAGTCACCAAATCTTCCAACTCGGGGAACTCAAAGTTCTCTTGTCCATAGCCAGGCAAGACAACCATATGGCGGTTCTCAATCTGCACAGGATTTGTGAATGCAAATTTGACGTTTTTGCGCGACATTATTCTCTTCCCTTTCGGTAGCGAACTTTCCGATGAAGACATTGCAGCCTCTTTCTCGCATAAGCGATATGATCTCCGGGCCTAAACCCAAAACAACAAAGAATGCACATCCCCCCGTCGCAACAAGCGACACAAGTGAGCAAATGGTCAAACATCAGTTCTTATTTTGTGGGGGTTTAGGACTCTATCCAGTATGTGCAATTCGTTGATGTAATTGAACGCTACACCAATCGCCCAGTGAACTCCAAACACGAACTAGCGGTTGCCAACATCGGCATAGAATGCAAAGATCGGCTCTTTCTTGATAAGTATTGCCAACCTTGATCGCCCAGCTCGTCCTAATCTCTCACCACACTTGATACCAACCGAATTTTCAAGAGGGCAAACAAGGTAGCAAAAAATTTGCACTTATTTCGTGAACCAACCAACAAAAAAACGCTTGCCGTTGGATCAGGTACGAATTTTGAATTAGCGCACCTTTCGAAGGCCAGTGAAACGGCAAATTCTACGTTGACAGCGCCATGAGTATTAGTGCCGAAGTGCATATCGCTAACTGAGCAAGCAAACACAAGTTAGTGGGGTTGCATAAAAATAGCGCTTTTCGCATCATTGGCAACTTAATGTTGATTGGCATGGTCCAGAAAATCTTGCTTCATCCTGCTCCTTCTTAGTACGCTCCTGAGTATCTTTCCTCCAACAACACAACTCTTCTCAGGTCAATAATCCACCACATCCACATCGAATATTAGGCATTCCGTTTGCTATATCGGGCAAGCGGCTAAACACGAGGTGCGGGAGTAAATCAATAACACCGCAAATGGTGCCACTAACGGCGATTGAAACCGAGGAAAGAGCATGCACTCGCCGCTGAAAAGTTTAGTGGATACCGAGCCAGATTCACTTTTGCAGCAGCACAAACGTAAGAATCGCTGCAACATTCCAGGCAGCGACAAAGAGGATGAGAATGATGAAAACCTTAACCGTGATGTTTGACCTGGTGATGCTTCTCTTCTGTTTTCTAGGCGCCATAGTTCCCAAGCAACTTGCGCAGGTACTGTCCCCGATCAAGTTCGTGCAGATCTCGGTATCTAAATCTGGGTATGCGATTTTGTTCGCAATCTGCCTCTGGGGATTAGGGGTTAACCTGCTCATGGCTGCAGGAGCAGGGCTTCTGCTCTGGCTCGCCGCCCGCGCCACGCGCTCATCAAGTTCTTGAACTAGCCTCCACTCAACAGGAATCGAGTCATGGCAAACGAATCCAGCGCGGAAAAGAAAGTGTTCACCGTCATTCGAGCCTTCCACAGCTCACGCCTATGCCGCTACTTCGCGGCGCAAGAAGTATGGACAGTAGAAAGCCTCGCAGCATGGGGAACCGATCCAGATGGAACTGCTGTCCGCGGAATTCGAGTAAGCAAGAACGGACTGAGCTGCTTCATCAGCTACGATGAGGTGGACAACGGGTCGTATAGAATAAAAGCGATCTAGCAAGATCAGCTGCGCACGTGGCTCGCAGGCGCGAGCCACGGTGCTTTCTAGACTGCCCTACGGACCAAGGCTGAGAGGTCAATTCCCTGACGGTTGCGTGTAGTCGTGCATCGAAATTCCTTTCAGCCGGCGGGCGTGCATAGCTTTCGATAGGTGAATTCATCCTCTGAACCTAACGCCGCTAGCGTTAATGGACTCAGTCAGTGCAACTGCAACAATCGACGAAATCTGGCACATAGTGGGAGAAGTACGGTACAGAGTAGAGAGTTTTTGCGGAAAGCGATCGCACTGATCGTACGGCTGCTGCGGTCTCAGCCACACCCGGTCGCACCGCTTGCATTCGACTCAACGTGGATGATAGAAAAAATTATCACTCTACTCAACAAACATTACGAGACACAAACCAAACTCAGTTCCAATCCGCAACTCAGCTTCAAACCATTCAGTAACTGCTGATGGAATTAGCTCCAGCTGATTGTCTCCGCCGAAGTGTCGATGTTGAAGGGTCGAAGAGATGTTCTTGGATCGTTCGAAAGAAAACTAAGTGAAAGAGGAATCAAATGCAAACAATTATCGCCGGAAATTCGATTCGTGAGTCAGTTCGTAGCGCCTTCGAAATAGCCCAACAAACGGATGACACGGTGTCGTTCCAATGGAACACCAGCACGATCGTAGTCACGCTTGAGTCTCAAGTCGAAATCCAGTTCGCAAAAGAAGCGAACATTCAATATGCCGTTCTTCACTCAATTAGAATGGCGCAACGTTTGGAGCAGAACGTGTCGTTCCAATTCGGCGGCATAACGGTTATAGTTGAACCTCATTCCGACTTCGACGGAGTGATCGAACGCTGGGATCGGGAGTTGCGCTCGTCGATGCGAATGGACATCGTCGCGCGGCTCGAGGCACTGAGATCAAAGCTGCAGGGTTCGTCAGAGCGTGAGCTGAAGCAGATCGTATTGGCAGTCTTAGGTGCAGAAATTGCCCGTTTGTCCAGCGAAGGTGCTACAGACCTTCGGCTGCTCGAGCCAGCCTTAAGCAAAATCTTCGGTGACTGAGCAAGCCCAAGCTTTGGCAAGTGGTGATCGCCATAACTAAGCGTTAGTTGATCGATAGGAGAAAACTATATGTGGTGGCGACGACTATGGCTTGCCTGGCATTTATCGCCAGGTGAATTCACACTCTGGGCGGCTCGAAACAATCACACCAATAGTGAGCAGCAACCTTTTATGACAATCGAACCACAGACTCCAGGCGAAGTGACGGTGGCTGCTGCAACCGGACAATACGGGGAAGGCAGCGAGGGGTTCATCAATTTCCTCACCGTAACCTGGGCCGAAGATGAGCGCAGACGGCGTGAGGATCAATGGTGATGCGTTGTCTGAAATGCACAGAGTAATCAAAATGTGAAATGTTGCAGGGATTACGACTATCGTAAATCCCTGCAAAGCAACGTCTGTCTGTCTCTTTTCCTATGTTTAACTTCTACATATTTATTACTTAATATGTTTGTTTTCAGCAATATATTCAAAACAAAAAGGGTAAGGAACAGAACACAAATCAGCTGTCGTTTTTTCAACGACAGCTGATATGTAAAAGTGGAGAATAGACCTACTTGAGTCTCTCTACAAACTCTGCGAAGAGTCCGCTCAGATATGCCTTCAAACCCTTTTGGGTCGCTTCGGCTGCATCAGCATCGGCCGAGGAAATGATGCCCATATCGGTCAGAATCTCTCCGAGAAATCTTCTCGGTGCGTCCTTCGGCAGCGTCTGTTGATGAGCAAAGGCTGCTTCGATTTGAGCATCGCTAACTTTGCCTGAAGCTTTGAGGAATTGTCCCAAAGGTGGAACATGTTTAAACCGAGTGGCATCTGCAAGAGCCTTGAGAGTTTCGGTGGTATACGTGATCACTTGACGGTCAGGCAAATCAACAACAGTGTCAAGAGCTTGATTAAGGCTGCGCACGCGAGCGACTTCTTTGGCAATTGTTTCAACTGTAATTCTTTCACCGGTGATTGACTTACGCTCAATTAGTAGTCTCTCGCCGATTGACTCTGCATTATCGCCTGGCTGTGCAAGCACCGTTGTTGGTAGCGCAAACAACGCCCTCAAATCGCGCCGGTAACCTTTCCCTATTTTAGCCATACGTTTTGCGTCGAGGACAGAATTCTCCGGTAGATAGGGACGCAGAACATCTGGAATTTTCTCCTTGCGATCGAAGCTTATTGCCGCACCAGTTTCGATCATCTGGGCGGTCTTCAACGCCATTGCCAATCGGCGCCGAGCCGCCATCGTGCGCAAAGGCACCATACGACCACCGGGTAACCGACGTCCGCCTTTACGAGATTTCATTTTTCACCTCCAATATTGATTCTGTTTAGCTAGTTTTGGACAGGCAAACCAAGCGCAGCACACAATTCATATGACCGAATTGGCCGCACGGTCGTCAGTACTTGCTCTGTTGTAGGACCTTCGGAAATCAATCCAACCAAGATTTGATCTTGCTGGCACCAATAGAGTGCGTTCCAAATCTGGTTCCACGTGGCACAGCCTTGTTCGATCAACACTCCAGTGTCGCTGCCACCCCCGAAAGACTGCCATTCAGCGCTCGAGATCATGCTAATCGAGCAGACCGCTCGCAAGAGGTCTACTTCATGCGCTGTTGAATACTCGTAGGCGCGGTTCAATTGCGCCGGAGTTAGCAACGTATTGATCGCTGCGACCACTGTCGGGGGACTGAGAGCCACAGCCGCAGCCATTATCGCCGCGATGGCTGCTTCTTCTTGGTTCTTGAAAATGTCTTTATAACCCGTGTTGTATCCGCCCATTTTGCGCTCCTTATAGATATCAATATTTGATCGCTGAGCTCCTGTTCGATGACAGGTACAGGAGCTCAACTTGTTGAATGGTGCGCCTTGGTGGCGCACCTCGAAATTCGCTAGCCTTGCTTAGGGCAGGTATCGGCGCTGAAATCTGGCATCAGCGCAGGGCACGACAGCGGCACTCGGGTGAGTCGCACCACTTGCGTATTCGCTTGATGTGCATACATGCGCACCAGATGAACAGCGTCTCCAGATTGAACAGCAACCAGCCAGATACCAGTACAATCCAGCGTCGGGAGAGAATAACTCAAGCCATCGTCGGGTGAGACTTGCCAGTCCTTCCCATTGAAATAGGCATGAATGGTAGAGCGGTGACCAACGGTAAGTTGATAAGCGACCAATCCATCAATGCCCACCACTGCGGCAGATACGGTACCAGAGTTGCCCTGTACGATGACGACATCATTTGTACCATCACGATTGACGCGGTGAATCTGGTTTTGGTTGATGTAGATCATCCAACTGGCGTCGCTGCCATAGCGAGTATTGCTGATGCCAGAAGCGTTCACTGTGTCCATGACGTCGCTCAGATTGACACGACCTTGAGTTGCGGCAAAATGCGCGGTCATCACGTTGCCGTCAGCTTCAATCCAAGTGATGTAGCTGCCATCCAGGGACCAGGATGGCTCATGGACCTGCTGATTGTCGGAAAGTTTGGTCAATCCACTCCCATCTCGACGAATGGCATACAACTCCTTTTTGGCTGCATTTTCGGAGACGAACAAAATCCAATCTCCGCATGGTTGCGCACGAGGAGTGGAAACTTGCATAGTCGACAATTCGCGCGCACCGGTTGCGTCCCAAGCAATGATCCACAAGTGAGATGTAGATCCGACGCGATGGACAAACACCACGTAGTTAGGTCCAATGCTGGGAGAGTCGTTAAGTCCACCCAGTTTGACCGTTAGATTGCGGGGCGTTCCACCTTGCTTTGGAACCAAGAAGATATCTGTGCCGTCGGTGGCTGTTAGCCACTCGCTACAACAGGCTGCGGACGACTTGGGCGCTTGCATAGTCGATGGCACGAGGGTAACTGTTGTGACGGCGGTATTTGATTCAGTCGGAGGCAAAG
>JBBQFO010000145.1:0-12210 GCA_038322035.1 Candidatus Obscuribacterales bacterium | reverse complement strand
AGGCGAAGACCAGACTTGTCTGGGTCTTCCGCGAGCAATTTTTTAACTTCATCAGCAGCTTGCTCGGTGATGTTCACAAGCGCTTGCTCTGTTGCTGTTGTACTTTCAGACATTACTGAATCCTCATAAAAGTTGGTCTAGAACCGTCCGCAGACATTTATAGACTGTTTACTCTGTTAATTTAACACATGACAACGCCAATGAACCAACTGGTAACTATTTCTTTCAACTTTCAGCGTCAATCGACCTAATTTGACCCATCAACGAGTCAATCAATCCACTGTTTTAGCAATCATAGGAAATTCTGATGATCATCTGTGCCTCATTTCTTGACCGAAGCGGCGCGATTCTTTTAGTCAACATCGAGCGCATCCGCGCAATCAAGTCGATGTATCAAGATCCTGAACACTCAGTGCTGATGTTCAACAACAAGGATGACTATGAAATCGTGCAAGGAACTTTGGAAGCAACACTGGGGACAATTCAAAAAGCTCAGTTATAGCTAAAATTCAAGCCTATTCTTCTCTTGCTTCGACAGGTAAGGATGCATGTCGTCAAAGACTTCACAGTTTGGTTGCTGCTGCCGAAAATCATTAATAGCAGCCCGCGTAACACCAGGACATTTTTGAACGGATAATATCTTCAGTTCGAAGTTCGCAAAATTCTTTATCGACTTATCGGTGATGGCAGTTTCATCCAAAAACAGTTGTCGCAAGTGTTCTTTTTGTTTCATGAACATGGGAATGCTGGCGTCTGAAATTCTTGTGCGAGCCAGGTCCAGCACTCGTATGTGGGGGAAACTACCTAGCCAAGCTGCAGTTGCGTCACTAACTGCGGTACCAGCAAGTTTTATGGCGTCAAAGCGCTTCAGTTTCACAAGCGACCTCAGTGAGTCGCCATGAATGTAGTGATTAAAATTCAGATTCAGCATCTCCAAATTTTCGGCTTGCGCCATCAATGCTAGACCTTTGTCAGTAAACTTATTCGACGCTGCCTCAATCTTCCTCAATAGTTTGAGACGGGGAACATTCTTCATACTTTCGTCGGTTAGTTCGGGGCACTGATTTATATTCAAATCGCGAAGCGATGGTATTTTTGTTATCGCAAGCAAACCCTTGTCTGTGATTTTAGTGTTGGTTGCAGAGAATATCGAAAGCGGTAACTCAGCTAGTTTCGCCCATTCGGGAGTTAGATCGTTAAAATCAGCGTGTGTCAAATTCAACTTGTGCACCGATTTGAATTTCGAGATCATTGCTAAACCTGCGCTTGAGAGGCGATAGTCTTTCAAACGAAGTTCTGGTTCGCTCGGTTTTTCACGCAAACGTTGCGCGATTTCCCGATCGAACTCAACGGTTGTAGGATCGGAATAACTGTAGTCCGGTAATAGTGAGGCAGCATCAGGGTTTTGTTTGCCGCTAGTCGATGGAGTGACAGTTTGGTTGCTGCCCTTCGATGGAATTTGCGTGTCAACTATAGAAGTAGGGAACACCGTGGAACTAAGTGGAGTTTGAGTTGCGGAGTTATTTAGTGCTGGTGGTTCAACATTGGGCGAGGGATTAAGCCGGCCCCACATTAAGAACGCGACTAGCCCTACGAAAGCTGCCACCAAAAAGGCAGCCAACATCATGTTCCTAGCTTTCGGGGTTCCAGACTTTTTAGAATCAATCGAATTCGTCAGATTGACCGAAGTAGACCTGGCAATTGGCTTTTTGACGAGGCTGCCGCTGTCCATCGTTCTGAGTACGCTGCTCAACGCGGCGCTAAATTCCGGCATACTTTGGTATCGTTCTTCCGGTTTTTTGTTCAAAGATTTTGACAGTAACACTTCCAAATCCGCAGGAAACTCACGTCCAAGTGAAGCTTCACGCAGTGATGGAGCTTTGTCGTTTTGATGTTTCATGACCGTCGAAAGTGTTGTTTCGCCGACATGTGGTGGCAGACCTGACAGTGCTTCAAAGAGTGCGCAACCAGTAGAATAAATGTCGCTGCGCAGATCTACTTTTGTACCAACAGCTTGTTCGGGGCTCATATAGAGCGGACTTCCAAAAACTTCACCTGTACGAGTTGCTTGCTGGCCAGAAAGTGCCTCATCCCAAACTTTGGCAATGCCAAAGTCCAATATTTTGATCACTTCCGAACCATTTGATCCATCGGTAATTAAAAGATTGCTCGGTTTGATGTCTCTATGAATGACACTATTCGAGTGAGCATGCGCAAGTGCATCGCAAACCTGAACGAAAAGTTTAAGCGCGTCCCTGGTAGGCAGCTGTCCATGCGCTTGAAGCCGTTGTGCTAGCGTTAGTCCGGGAACATAATCCATCACCAAATACGGTGTGCCGTCATCGTGTGTGCCAACGTCGTACAGTTGAACTATATTTGGATGATTCAATCTTCCAGCAGCCATGGCTTCTTTCTGAAATCGCAAAATCGCTCGTTCGTCCACCGATCGCAAAGATAGTAAGATTTTTAGTGCAACCAGGCGATTGATTACAAGATCCCTTGCCTGAAAAACCGAACTCATTCCTCCCTCACCGAGGAAAGAAATGATCTCGTATTTGCCGGCAATTACCTTGCCTATCAGTGACGACGCATCGGGACCAGACAGCCGGACCACTTCGTCAGACTTCATTTTGTGCAATTCAGATGGGCGGTCGGGGTCCACAGGCAAAGCCTTCTCGAACTATCTAGACAGTTTAGCAGAGACTCCGTAAACCACCGTCATTCACCGATGAACATGCACGCGAAGAAGGATCCATTCTTGACGTGATCATAATTGTCAGATATCATCAGGAAATATTTCCAGCGAAAAACTCTCAAGGAGGGCCTTATGAACAATGTCATTGTAGAAACCGGACGCTATGCAGTTGTGCGTTATCGCTCTCCTTTCAAAGTAAGCTAAATAACTACTTTCAAATTGAACGTCGTAAAGTCGCAGCTGTGTTTGCGTCCTTAAACTCGTCATACACGTGTTTTCAAAGGACCATTACATATCATGATTTCATCAGCCTTTTCAGCGCTCGTAGCAGCGCCCAAGGTCTGCGGCCGCATTGTGGCCAACGACAGAAGTTTGTACCTAGTTGAAACAGAACATGGCCAGCACCATGCTCAAATCATTGGCTCTATGCGCTATCAAACAGAAGATCCGAGGGACTTTCCTGTGGTCGGAGACTACGTTTCGCTGCTCCAAGCCGGAGACGTATTTATGATTGACTCAGTCCTGCCACGCAAAAATCTTTTTGCTAGACGAGCAAAAGATGGCAGTCATTACATGCAATCAATTGCCGCTAACATTGATACGCTCTTCATTACAGTAGCGGTGAATCGAGACTTCAACATTCGCAGGTTGGAGCGTTATGTAGTTTCGGCGTCGGCATTTGAAGTTCCATTTGCAATTGTTCTGACCAAAATCGATTTGGTTGAAGACCACGATCAGTTTATCGATTCGGTCCGAGAAATTCTTAGCGGTGTGCCGATCGTTGCATTGAGTTCAATTGATGGTCGTGGATATGCTGCACTGCAGCAATACTGCGGACCAGAAAAAACCATTGCCTTTGTCGGATCGAGCGGAGTCGGCAAATCGACACTGATTAATTCACTGCTGGGAAAAGCTATCCTCGAAGTTGGTGGCATTCGTGAAACCGATGGACGTGGTCGGCACACCACTACACGTAGACTATTGCTCCACAGAGAAGACGGGACTGCAATCATAGACACACCAGGAATGCGCGAATTCACAGTCGCGGAAGCCGATCAAGGTGTGACTGACGTATTTCAAGAAATCATGTCAATCGCGCAGTCGTGCAAATACAACAACTGCAAACACATCGAAGAACCAGGATGTGCAGTTCTCGATAACGTGGACGATAGTCGCTTAGCAAGTTGGCGCCAGCTAGAACGTGAAGCAGCCTTCGAAGCGCGCAAAACAGATCGACGAGCAGCCGTAATTGAGAAGGAGAAGTGGAAAGCAGTGCACAAAGCCAATCGGCGTCGCGAAAGAGAAGGCGAAATCTAAGGAAGTCTATACAGCATCACGTTTTTGCTATCACTGCCAGATAGCAACTGAGATCCGTCGCCGGAAAAAGCGAATGCCCATCCAGCGGTCAAACCGGTGTATTTGCAGTCCATTTGACCTGTAGAAGCATCCCAACGTCCTGCTGTTTTATCGAGGCTACCCGACATAACGTTCCTTCCATCTGTGGAATAAGCAACCCTTGCAACCCAATCTGAATGACCCAACAATTTCAAAATCGGAGCCTTAGCAGCTATGTCCCAAATAATAACTCTTGTATCAGCGCCACCAGTGGCAGCGTTCTTTCCATCAGGAGAGAATGCCACACTCAAAACAGTGTCGGTGTGACCGTTCAGCACTGCTAGTGGTGCCAACGTTTCCGCATCCACTAATTTAAGCGAATGATCTTCCAAGCCGATCAGCACCGTTCGTCCATCGGGCGAAAAAGCAATCGAGTGAACAGCGCTTGGGGATACCGATGATGAAACTTTCATGGCACCACTATTGAAGTCCCAGCTCTTCACTGTGCCATCAAAGTCTCCTGACATCAACTTCTGACCGTCGGGCGAAATCGCCACGGCTCTGACACTGTTCTTGTGCCCGGTCATGGTACGAACCAGCGAGCCACTGCTTGCATCCCAGAGTTTGACGAGGAAGTCATCGCATCCGGTTATGACAAAGCGACAATCAGGTGAAAATAAAACGGCACCAACCATGCCATTATTACCTTCCAATTTGAATAATTCTTTGCCCGACGCTAAATCCCAGACACGAGCTGACTTGTCTTCACTACCTGAGACCGCAAGTTGCCCATCAGCGGAAAAATTCAGCGCTTTGACCCAACCGATGTGTCCAGCCATCTCCTTTATCTGCTCCATTGTCTTGGATGTAGCTGACAGCGGAGCACTTTCAATCGTTTTGGTCACGGTCGCCGTCGTCGTTTCAGCAGGCACCGGCACCGACACTGTTTCATCCGCTCGAACTGCCGTCGTGCTACTGCTACTGAGGAGCGCACACAGAACAAAATTAGACGATAGC
Source organism: Candidatus Obscuribacterales bacterium (assembly GCA_038322035.1). Lineage (GTDB taxonomy): Bacteria > Cyanobacteriota > Vampirovibrionia > Obscuribacterales > Obscuribacteraceae > PALSA-1081. The sequence continues at coordinate 7,163 of JBBQFO010000145.1, read as the reverse complement.
TTCCTGAAAACTCGATTCAACATAAGCACACCTTGAGGAGACAGTGGCAGTGTACCGCACTGGGCTCACGGTAGATTAAAATTCAATTTTCAATACTGTTTGAATATTTGTGCACGTCATTGAGTATGTTATCGATTTCCTTAATCCCTGGATTTTTCTTGCTCCAATTTATTTCGCAACCGGAGCCCACCGCCTTCGCTAACTCCAGCTTTTGCTTGTCGGTCCAGCCCGTCGGAGACAAGTGAAGTTGACGAAGCGCATGCATTTTTTTAAATGATGGAATTGACTTAGCAGTAATGGGACAAAATTCTATATCCAGATATACGAGCGAAGGAAACGCGCAGAAATGGACAATTGTTTTATCATTAACAGCAATTTCACCTGTTACGTCTAAACGTGTCAACGTCTTAATTTTGGATAGGGCGAGCACGTCCGATTCGTCAACATTGGCTCGAGAAAAGTCTAAAACTTTCAACTGTGGCATTTTCTGAAATGCTAGTAGCAGTGGCTTCGGATCGGCTACTTGAGTACAACTTAGCGCTTCAAGCTGTCGGAGATTTTTCAATTTGGCAAGCGCCGCACCTGTCAACCGGGATCCCGTCAAATTGAGAGCTGCCAGGCCAGACATCTCCCCAATAATCGGCAGATGAGAATCATTGACAGTGCTGTCGGTTAAATTGAGATTCCTGAGTGACTTCATTCGAACTAGGTTTTCCAAGATTTTTCCTAAATTCTCATCACAATTCTGAAGGTCAACCTGTCCTAGTTCATCCGAGCGAAAACGATTGATCAAATGCGGATGCTTGAAGAGGTATGCTGAGGCCACTAGTTGCAATGGAGTGAAATCTCTATATGCAATCAAAGTAGTGGCGTGCTGGAATGGACCTTCTGCCATTCTAATTTGACCCAATGACTCAGTGGGAAAAATGAACACTCGGTTCAGTCCTCCCTGACTAGAAAAGGGTTTCTGATTCGAGGGTTCATCATCGGATAGATATATCCCTGGCTGCTGAGCGAACGTATCAGCCTTAGCTAAATCCACTGTAGGCGCTGTTGATTGTTTTTTTTCGGATATTACAGAAAGACGACCAGTAAAAAATCCACCAAAGAAACCAGCGATCAATAGAAGCACCGCGATCGGTGCGGAAATCTGAGTTAATGAGAAGCCAGATTTTTTCGGTGGCAGCGCAGATTTCGCCGAGACACTCTTGAGCACCACTGATGGTTCAGATGAGCCGGAAACAATGTGTTGTTCAAGACTGACCAGATCTGCCAGTAACTCATGGGCATTTTGATACCGCTGCTCAGGATTTTTTTCAAGAAGCTTAGCAACAATCAGCTCACTTGCACCTGGGAAAGTAATTCCTAACGAAGCTTGCTTCATCGATACTGGACGATCGTTTTGATGTTTGATCATCGTAGAAAGCGCATTGTCAGCCAATATCGGCGGTGCACCAGTGAGACACTCGTAGATCACGCATCCAAATGAATAGAGGTCCGAACGATGATCCGTAGCAATGCCGGCACACTGCTCTGGACTCATGTAGAGCGGACTGCCAAAAATTTCCCCAGTGCGAGTCAACGTTAGCTGATTGAAGCAATCTTGTCCTGTCAGCTTGGCGATGCCAAAATCAACGAGCTTGACGTTGCCCTCAACGATTTCGTTGTCGTTTCCGATCATAATATTTGATGGCTTTATGTCGCGGTGAATGACACCGTTATCGTGAGCATAAGCTACAGCGAATGCTACCTGAATCATTAGTTTGAGAGTTCGTTCCAGAGGCAGTCGAGTCTTCTCTTTCAACAGATCTGCAAGGGTGACTCCGCGAACCAGATCCATGACGAAATACGGCTGACCATCCGGTAGAAGACCGGAGTCGTGAACCTTAATTAGATTGGGATGATCAAGTCTGTTGGCTGCCCGCGCCTCATTGTCGAAGCGGCGCCAAACAACATTGTTTGTATGCTGACTGTTTAAACATTTGAGAGCAAACTCAGTGCGTAATTTTAGATCCCGCACTTGATAGACGCTGCCCATGCCACCACGACCAAGTAACTTGATCACTAAATACTTTTCTAAAATGATCGAACCAGGATTGAACAATGCAGAGGCAGAAGTCTCAGGTGGGTTCTCCAGCAGCGACTCTTGCACGTGCGCTTGTTCGATTTGCTCGTCCATTGCTTGCTCTATAGCTCTTTTTGAATTTATAGCTACCCACTACTGTTGCCTAGCACTGATTATGGACACCACTATCTTCATTCCCGAAAATCGCGAAACTGAACACCGAGCCCAAAAACTCAGAATCCCAAGATCGATTTCCCGACCGGATGTTGGACCTCTACTTCGTCTGAATGCGGGTTTTCGGATTGATCGATATGTTTTTCCGGGATTTTGTCGGATTCTTCGATTTCTTTAATTCGGGGTCCGTCTTTGACCGTTTTTAAGAATTGGTAAGTCTGCGCGGAGGGCTTGAATCCATTTGTGTGCGCTACCTCTGTTCCAGCTGGCGAGACGACGACAAGGGACGGCCCCTGCACCACCAGATATTTCTTGTACAGTTTTCTGATTGAACTTCGCGCCTCGCCTTCGAACTGATTCGCTCCAGGCACTATGACAGGATAGAACTCATTGAGGATGCACTCTGCCACCATTCTGTTAGAGAACACGATATCCTCCATCATCTGTGTTTTTGGACTTCCATCTCCGACAAAGTAGAGCAAGATAGGCTTATCTTGAGCTCTAGCGATGGTGCTCAATTCGGTGTATGGTCGCCAATTGACAAACTTCAACGAAACTTGTTGAGAATGACCGGCCCACAGAGCAACGCGAAAAATCACTAAACCAATCGTCACCGCAAGCAACCAGATAGGAATTCCGTTTGTTGCACCCTTCCTACTCAGATGCATAATTTATATCCCGCCAGTTGAGTAGAACATTGCAAAGAACTAGACCAACAGAGAGATTCATCAGATAGGTGACGAGCGGATATATATCAAAAGTAGAGTTTGTCAGGAAATCGAAGACAAAGAATCTTGGTGCAATCAAGTCGCTTATTTGTGTCACTAAGTTGTTTAACCCAGTCAGTAAATCGTGGGGATTGCAAGTAACAAGCAGAGGCAAGAAGTGTTTGTTGACCCACTCATAGATGCCGAGATGTCTCAAGACATTTGTAGTGGTGGAACTGTAAACCGGAACATAGAAATCAAAATCAAAAATAAGATGATTCAATCCGATGATTTCAAGAGCGATGACACCATATCCAAATAACTGTCTAGTCGGTAAAAGTGATACCAGAACGAGAGCGATGCAGATGCTCAAAGCATCCAAACAGCGTTCAACAAACGAGCAGAGGACCATCAAAAGCGTCCAGTGATGATTGACAGTCTCACCCAAAATGCACAGCATAAGGAACTGGAGAACTGAAACACCGCCCACAACTGTCGAGAGCGCCAACCACTTAGTAAAAATGTATTGAGCCCGGGATAGAGGACGAGAAAGTATCAGCGGAAGGTAGTCGGATCCGCCACCTTGCGCGGCACCACCGCCGGCTATATTCTGCGAAACAATGATCGACAGGCCAAACAGTAACGCACATGTATAAGACGAAACTGCATCATTATGCGCTGTTGCAGAATTAGGATCCGCCAGCGTCGTCAATGGCAGAATAAAAACAAAACCAAATGCAATTACATAAAACACATAGTGCTTTGCCATGCGCTTCAAGGTGTATAAGAATATTGCTTTGCTAATCATGGTTGGCTCAGCAATCCTTCAGCCGATGCAACTGGAGCGCCATCGAAAAGTCGCTCCAGTGTCGTTTGTTCTGGTTGGGCAGATTGGACTCTTACGCCTTCCGTGATCAAATTGCGCAATAGACTTGCGGATATTTCGCTGTTCACCACTGAAAATTTTGCACTCAAACCTGATTGGGAAATCAATTGGGCATGGGCAGATTCTGCACATCGTTTCAGCCTATCGGTAATGTCTGGACCGTTGTTGTCGAGCCATTTTACGAATAGCACATACGGCCGTTGGGCCACCTCTTCCAGGCTCTCAATCGCTTCGATTTTTCCAGCTCTTATAAATGCGACACGATCGCAAACACGCTCCATTTCATCCAGATGATGCGAGTTGAGCACGACGGTAATGCGCTCTTCTTTGAACTGACGGAACAACTGCCGCAACAACACGTTGCCTGGAGGATCCATTCCCGAACCTGGTTCGTCCAGAAAGAGAATTTTCGGTTTACCAATCAACGCTTGCGCGAGCCCCAGCCTCTGTAGCATACCTCGCGAAAAGGTTCGAATGACTCGATTCCAACAGTGCTCTTCGAGACCGACTCGATTTAAAACGCCTTCGACATCCGCAGCAGCAGTTTCCGATGGTTGATGCGCCAGCATGTGGTGCATCCTTAAAAACTCCTTGGGTGTCAGCCAACCTTCGAAGCTTGGACGTTCCGGCATGAAGCCTATTATTTCACGTACAGCCAGGTCGTCTGGATTGATACCACCTATGGTTATTGTGCCTGCATCTGGTTTTATCAATGCCAACAAACAACTCATCAAAGTGGTTTTTCCTGCACCGTTGGGTCCGATCAATCCGAAACATTCTCCTTCTGAAACTTGAAAGGAGATGCCATTCAGGGCCCGCTTGCGCGACCCGGAATAAGACTTGATTAGAGTGTCGACGACTATTAAGGGAGATTTTTCCATGTCGCTCTATTTTAACGATTATTCAGAGAATCGCTAATTATTACTCCATCCTTCAAGCGCACGACTCGACGGGCGTAGCTGGCGATCTCGTTGTCGTGAGTGACCAGGATGACGGTAATGCCTTGCGTAAAAAGTTCTTCAAGCAGGGTCATAATCTCCTTCGAAGTCTGACTGTCAAGAGCGCCAGTCGGCTCATCGGCCAGCAAGATCTTAGGATTATTGACGAGAGCTCGGGCAATCGAAACACGCTGTTGCTGACCTCCCGACAACTGATTGGGGCGGTGGTTGATGCGGTCGCCGAGTCCAACCAAACGCAGTGCATTTTGGGCTCTAGGCAACTGTTCTTCTTTGCTGACTCGCGTACTGCCGCGGGCGTAAATGAGCGGCAGCATAACGTTGTCCAGAGCCGTCATGCGCGGCAAAAGATTGAATTGCTGGAAGACAAATCCAATGGTTTTGTTGCGAATAACAGCAAGTTCGTCTTGCGAGTAGCTTTGAACTTGCTCGCCGTTGAGCGAATACAGTCCGCTGGACGGACGGTCCAGGCACCCGAGAATATGCATCAAAGTTGATTTACCCGAACCAGAGGTGCCCATGATGGCGATGTACTCACCGCTCATAACTTTCAAGTCGATTCCACGCAGAGCATGGACTGGTGTAGCACCCAGTTCGTAGACTCGCGAAACTTCTTTCAGTTCAATCATCACTCGGCCCGCAGCGCATCAATCGGATCAAGTTTCGAGGCTTGCCGAGCGGGATAAATTCCGAAAAACAGACCGACTAAAATCGAAACAGTAAATGACATGATCACCGAAAGTGGTGTCACTTCTGTTTTCCAGGAAGTGAAATAGTTGATTGCATAGGAACTACTGACGCCCAACAAAATGCCAACGATTCCTCCTGTCAACGAAAGGACTGTGGCTTCAACGACAAACTGCATGAGAATGTCTCGATGACTGGCTCCTACAGCTTTGCGGATACCGATTTCACGCGTTCTTTCAGTCACTGACACCAACATGATATTCATAATTCCGATGCCACCAACCAGTAAAGAGATACCAGCGGTCGATCCTAATAATAGAGTGAAGACAGATGACATAGCTTCGGAGGTTTGCAACAGATCCCGCTGCGTACGCAAATAGAAATCGTCGGGATTCGGTGAATGAATATGATGACGCAGGCGCAACAAGTTTGTAATTTGAAACTGAGCCGGAAGTGTCTCTTCCTCACTTTTGGCTTGCACCAAAATGTATTGGACAGTTTTTCCCTTGACCGAATTAAAACCAAAAATACGATTGTAAGCGGTACTCAAAGGCACGAAAACCTGATCGTCCATATCACGAAATGCGGTCACACCTTTGCGTTCCATGACGCCGACGATATCGAAGAATTCACCTCTAATCAGAACCTTTTTACCGACAGGATTTTCACCCTGGGAAAACAAATTATCAACCACCGTCTGGCCCAGTACACAAACTCTTGTACTGTGATCCATGTCTTGTTGCGTAATGAACCGGCCTGACTCGGGATGGAAATTCCGAATTGTTGTGTACTCAGGAACGGTCCCTGAAATGTTAGTGCTGGTGTTTTGCCCGGCAAACTGTACCTGTTGTGTGCTGTCATAGCCGGGCGCAACTTCGGCAACAGCAGGGCAGACTTCACGAATTGCTTCAACATCGGCCATGGTCAATCCCACAGACGACCCCATGCCCATCGACACATGACCAGCACTCTGAGCGCCTGGTCGAATAAAAATCAGGTTCAATCCCAATGCTTGAATTTGGCGTTCAGATTCCAGCTTCGCACCATATCCGATGGCCAGCAAAGCAATCACAGCGGCGATACCAATTACAATACCAAGCACTGTCAAGCTACTGCGCATACGATTGGCAACAATGCCTTGCCACGCCAGTACGACTAACTCCCAAACACTCATGACGCCTTACTTACCGCCGCCGAATCCTCTCGGGATCGGAGGTCTATTATGCTTACCAGCGCCGCCTTTGGGTTCTTTTGAACTGCTATTTGGGTCCACATAACCTTGCTTCTCCAGCTGATCCTTATTCAAGCCGACAAAGATCTTATCGCCTTCTTTTAATCCATGCAGAATTACCGTGGACGATCCAGAAGTCGTTCCGGTCTTGACCGGTTTGAACTTTGGTTGACCGTCTTTGTCAGGAATGAGCACGCCAGTTTTTCCCATCTGTGAACTAACGCACGATGTGGGCACGAGCAAGACTCCATTCTGCTTTCCTGCTACGAACTCACTGTTGACATTCATACCTGCCATGAGAAAATGCTTCGGATCATCATCGATAGTTGTATGCACTTCAAAAGTCGTCACGTTTAGTGTAACCACCGCCTCTGGTGCTATCAGATTGACTCTGCCGTGAAAAGTTTTATCTGGATAGGCGTTGGCGACGATTTCAACGGGCTGACCAATCTTGATG
>JBBQFO010000144.1:0-12240 GCA_038322035.1 Candidatus Obscuribacterales bacterium | reverse complement strand
GAACAAGTATTTTCGCAAACTGGGGTTACCCGAATTTACGTTAATGGTAAACGCTAAACTCGCCGAACCGCCGTATGCGGACCCGCACGTACGGTGGTGACGCAGGAGGGAACCCGCGAGGGTTCCCCCTATGCGAATTGCAACTGAATATTTTAAATGACTCCAAAAAGCAAAAAATGACGTCACCGCGATTGGTGCCATCAGATTCTTGCCCGATTGTGGAATCGATTTACCCGAGGATAATCTATGCACACTAGTGGGGTCTATGCAGCAAAGCTGACCGACTCCGCAAGCTTCCCGATTTATCCTGAGAATTTCAAGTTAGTTAGTCAGCGCCTTCGCAGATAACTTCTTGTTCTTCGTCCTGGTTCAATCTATCGTCATTGTTCATGGTTGGTGTGTCCTCCTAAACTCTTCGCCAATAGTAAAGGAAAGCTGTATTTCTGTATCGGGTACAAATTCCAATAAAGGCGAAATTCCGGACTGGTGCTAGTATTGACTGATTGTAATCTGCTTTACAAGGTTGAGATATATTACCAAATGACACACTACGCAAAATGGTCTGCACGATGCAACGCTTTTCCGGCCGCCTCAATAGCGGTTCTAGGAGCATATGCGACGTGGCGAATGCTACATGCAATGAACCTGCACTAAACAGTTCGGATATTGTCTAAGGCTCATGAACAGAGGGGCTTGGCTTGATCAGGTCAGGCAGCAGTTACTCTTCGAACGCTCTTCATCAGTGGCAAAATAGCTTCGGTTGATGCGTTATCGCTGACAGCAAGCAGAAGACCTTGACCAAAATCTGCAAGAAGCAGGTAGCCACTTAGTGTTCTAGAAACAAACTGTCTGAGTCGACTATGACCGACCACGCGAACCAATTCGTGAGTGTTTATATACGTCAGCAATGCCCATGCTGACAGAGCATCTTTATCAGCGTGATCAGGTAGAGAACTCATGATGATCATTCCGTCGTAACCAAGAATGATGCAACCGGCGACACCTTGCAGGCTCTCAATCGGCGATAAGCAGTCCTGAAGCGCTTGGGCTTCTTCGTCAGAAAGGATGCGCGCATGTGCGAGATTTGCGTTTGCGGAGGCAAGATTTCCGATCGCTGCTACAGATTGTTTATCCAGCAGGAAATTACCAAGCGCTCGGATTTGACCGTTTGATTCATCGGTATTGCCTGTGGTGGCAAGGCGTGCTGCATTTACTTTGCGGAGATCGATTTCTCTGATCTGTGGATATGACCCTGATGATGCGCCGAGTGGATCTTCAGCCGGAGGTACTACTAATGGTGCTTCATCTCTGATGTGCTCTGAGAACATGTGACTGACGTGGGCAATGATGTCGTCAACTGGAATCAGTGATGCTGGTCTGAGGCGCTCGGGCTCCGTTATCGTTCTTGATGATGGTGGTGCCGGTTGGTGGGCTACTGGTTCTAGTTGCCAGATCGGTGCCGGTTGGTTTGCTGCTGATTCGAGTTGCCAGATTGGTTCAAGTTGATCCGGTCCGAAGGCTGGTTGTGAACCATCTGGTTCGAATTGTGACCATTCAGCTTGACCAACAGTCGGCCACGTTTCTGGTTCAAAGTTTGGATTTGCTTGTTCTTGACCGGGAGCACAATGCTCCCGGTTCTTTTCTGGGCGCTGTTGTGCTGCAGTCGGTTGTTGTTGTTGTTGTTGTTGTTGTTGAAATCTGTTTCGAAGTACTGAAGCGAACGGAGCCGGTCCCGGTCCTTGTTTAAATTCGGGCTCGTCCCGTTCCAGTTCTAGTACCTGTTACTGCTCTTGCTTCTACTCTTTGGACTTCCGCACTGTTTCTGTTGTGATAACCGGCCAATTTGACGAGCTGAAGAGTTGATCCATTGATTCGGAAATCGATGGCGGTGGTGCGTTGTTGAATTGTAGTGGCATCATAAGTGGTGCCGGATTTTGAGGAAACACAGCTGGTGCTATCCATGGATTTTGCTCCAGTCCTGCCGATGACGTCTGCATTTCTGTCGGTGCTTCAGTCTCATGTTGAACAGAGAGCATGCGACGCTTGATGGCTTCTGCCAGGCTGACCGCGTCCTCCGGAGTTACCGGTGCCACTTCTGCCACCAGCTTCGCTCTCAGGGCATCCATTGCCTTGCTACTGCGCTCTGCTGTGGCTTTGTGTTTTCGAAGTACTGTCAGTTCATCTTGATGAGCGGAACTAATTTGCGGCTTTGCTTGCTTGCCTTGGACGAACTGCTTGACGACTGAAAGCCAGGACTGAGACTCGGTCTGAGTTAATGAAGAAAGAATTTTGGTTAGTAAAAATTCTGCGTCGACGGGCTTGAATTGTTCTGATAATTCTACATTCTCGGATTCTTCAAGTAATCGCCGAACATTTTCGCATAGCTTAGCAGCTGCTTCGTTCCCCGCGAGGAACCCCTGTACTTCGTACGTTTCCCGCTCAGATAGCGGTTGATCGAACTGTTTTTGAATGAGCAAAATATATCTAGCGTCCATTCACCACCCTCCTGGTGTCTGCACTGCAAGCAAAAGTTCGTCGCTGGTAAACAGAGAACGTGTGCTTAAGAAGGCGAAGCTGAGCCTGCCTCTGTGTTTTTTTCTTTTCCCACCAAGGGCACCGCCGCGCCAACGACGTGCGATCATCAAAGATCGATTTGGGCCCTAGATTCATCTTTTCATGGGAGCCCCGGTGATGTCAAGCGATAGGCGTGGTTGTAGACCCAGCGCCTGTCAGGCGTTTCGTATTATTAAACAAAATTCAACCGGGCCGCCCGAAAAGGGGATGTCCAGGAAGCACCACATTTGATACCGGCAACTAGTTGGAAGGCGTGCAGTCTATTCGTGTCGCCAACTCGTCCTGAGTTTTTTTCAGCTCGATCAACAAGTCCTCCGGCACTTCCACTCCATGCATGGAGGCGGCTGCCAGTCCGTTTTCCAGCTCGCGTTTGCGCTGCATCAAATCTTCTGTCGGCACAGCTGACAATTCATTGGCAGTCATGAGCATTACTGACCTCCTGGTTTTTGTCCGCGTACGGTTTGGAAATTGTCAGTTGGCTTGGTTGGGTCCATTGCTGCTTCTCTTCTTGCTGCGTCACCGAGAACTGTTCTGACTCGTACGGCTTGTTGATAGGCAGGAGTTTGGTCCTTGTAATCAGCTTCCGTTATAGGTTGTCCGTAATAGGGGATTTGCTGCAGAGCATCGATGGTACGCTGAGCCAGCACGTAATCGGCTGCGGATGCATCGATGTTTGAAGCGCCTTTAGTGTAGATTGGAGTTCTCTTCAGAACGGCTTGCAATTGTTCTGGAGAGTTGCCATCGATGGAGATGTTGAATTCTTTGAGCAAGCCTTGGTCAGCGCGTTGGCGGAAAGAACCGTGGTTGCGATCAAAGATTTCTGCAGTTTTTGCGCTGGTGTCGTCGACGATATGTCTTCCAGCTTGATCTAGAATTCTTCGAGCATCAATGCGACTAGTGTCGATACTGTTGATCGAATCCCAGGCAGTGGCGTCGTGGAAGGTCGTTCCAGGTCCGCGCATCGCGGCAACATACTTGTAGACTGATTCACGAGCACCATACTGTCCATTGTCTCCAGCGAAGACAGCTTGGCTGACTTTCCAAAGATCATCGAAGTATTTGACTTGTTCTGGTGTCATGGTGTGTTGTTCTGCGGCGGTCGGTTGATGCGGTACGTACCAGTGCGAATCGCCAGCCAGTCTAAGCAACATCTGTGCATCTGGATTTAGATCTAGCTCCCAACCTTTTCCATCAGCTGTTATTTTTACTGCTGGAATTTCTGCACCTTTAGGAACTTCCGATTTTGGCATGAGCAAATAACTTGTGTCTGCAATTGCCTTGATCACTGGCATTCCGTTAGCCTTCGCACTGACTTCGCCGGTTGCGGCTTCGGCGGCTGGGTCTCGCATTGTTCGGGTTTCGCGCTTCAATGCGTCAGCCAACTTTTGTGGGAACTGTGGGTCCGCTTTTATCTCTTCCTGTACCCATGGTGCAAGCTTGCTTGTATCACCAGCCTCGGCTGCTTTTTGTATGGCACCAATGGCGCCACTAGTTTTGAAGAAGTAGAGCAGTCCCATGATTGTTTCAGGTGGAGCGACCTGGTGCGCGAGGATTCCATTTTTGACCAGTTCGAACTCTGTCTGATTCAATCCGATTTGTGGACGAATTCCGTCGATTGCGAGCACGCCTTCGAGATGGTGTGTGTGGAAATTGGCAGGCAGGTTTGCGGCTTCAGTGGTGCCATCAGCGAGCATGCGCATGTATGGTGCAGCTTGTGACTTGGTGCTGTCTGAACCTGCTGAGGCGATCATCGCTAGTTTTGTCACTTCTGGTGACATCGCCTGGTCAGCAATTGCTTTGATTTTTGCAGGCTCGGTCTCGCCGCTCTGTTGAACTGCGGTGTTTCGGACCAAGTCGCTGTATTGCACAACTCTCGCTAACTCACCCATTGTGTGAACCCAGTTAGCTGCCTGGTCAGCAATGATGTTGCCGTCGGGGCTGCGCAGTGAAGCGAAGTGTTCTCTCGCCAGCGCAATTGTTGTCATCACTGCTTCAGGATCCGCTACGCTGCCGGATTTGAAACCCTGATTGATGACATCCCAGGCGCTCTTGCCTGGCTCGATTTGGATTTCAGAAAGGTCCTGACGTGCCATTTCTCTGGCTTGTGTCAGTTGCTCTGGTTTGAGATTCTTGATTCCTTCCCATTCTTTTTCGACTCGTGCTTTGTCGCTTTCGGCGATTGGACGATTGTCGATTTCTAGTTCAGCTGGCTTTGCGGATTTGCTTTTGCCTTCTGTGGTTTCGACGATGGTGCGGGCGGTGGTGTCGAGCGGTCCTTGCTCTCTTCCTTGAGTTCTTGCCTCGCTCCTGTTGACTGCGTATTGAGTTGAGAATCTGTGACCAACTCCTCCGGCAGCGGCGGTGCTCAGACCTTCGACGAATCCGCGTCTGGCTATGGCGAGGGGATCGAACGATCCGGCGTAAAGTTGACTGGCGGACTCGCCGACCACGCCTGATGTGAAACCGAAGGCGCCGCCGGTGGTTATTGCGCCGACCATGGCTTTGTCGAATGAATTGCCGAGGAATTTTTGAGCTGCTGGTGTGACGCGGCTGCCGAATGCGTGTCCCAGTGGGAATGTAGCCATGCCGACGCCGGCGCCAAAGGCTGAGCTAAATGCAGTTTTTTCAAGTCCACTGGTGAAATCCAACTGTCCGGTCGATTGATTCACCCATGTCGAACGTGTAAGTGCGCTGTCGATCAAGCTGCTTCCGCCACCGATCGCAAATCCTTTGCCTACCATCGACATGTCTGCGGCGCCAAACTTATCCATCAGCAGTTTAGTTCCGGCGCCTTTGGCACTTCCCAGCGCGAAGTCTTCTAGCTGATGTTGTGTCGAGTCGCCGCGGTGTACTTCGTCCAGTCCGTGAAGCACAGCTGAAAGAAGCATGCCTTTGCCTGGTCCCATGAAGAGCGGAACTGATTTGATGAAGCCCGCTGCGACATCGGCGGCGCTGAATTCAGAATTACCTGAAGTGGTTGGTGTCGTCGACTTTGAGCGACCTGGTAGAGCGTCGAAAGCCAGGTCCAGTGCTTCGGTCAGCAATCCATGTTCGGCCCGCTTCTCAGGCTGCTGAAAAGACATTTGCTGTGCAAATTCGGGGCTCTTGATGGGAGTAAATTCGGTAGGCATTTAGGTCCTCAGAGGAGGTAAAAACGCGTGTAGGTTACATTGAAGCTGGAAGTTGTTTCCGAGTTGTCTCTACGCGCAAAAACATGCACGGCTGGTCCGCGCACTGGATGGTGAACTTGGAAGGTTGGCTTACGGGTTGGCTACTATGGGGGTAGCTTCGGGTGCCTTGAGTGCTGTGATTCTATTATTCGAATATGGCGTGAAATTGATGTGAATCTAGTCTATTGAGTTTGAAAGGTTCGGGATCTCTGCTGCGGCGTTGTCTGAGGATGCTCCGATCTGTTTGCGGTCCAGCGGACTATGCCGCTTTGCTGCTGAGACGGTATTCTGCTTCTTCGAATTGGATTTGCTTTTCGAATGATTCAACTATTGCTGCTGCTTCACGATTGCTGCCTTGGTTCAGCAAATTGCGAACGTGAGACCAGTTGTGCATGGCACTGCGTTGCGCCATGATCATTTGGAAGCCGGTCTTGTTAGCAGTTTGGTTTGTCATTTTAGTCGCTCCGTCGTTTGCCCTTTCCGTTCCCTTAATCTAATCGCCAATTCTGGCATTTCTCTGGCATGGACGTTAAATGTGGACGTTCTTTCCCGGACATAAAAAAAGCCGGCAGGCGCCAGCTTTCGAGGATCATGTTTTTTTTAGCGGCCGAAGCGGCCGAATCAGTTCGTGCTGAAATCCACCTGTTGTTGAAGTAGTTCTTCGTTTATTTGAAATTCGAACGATTCAACAATCGCCGCCGCTTCTCGATTACTTCCCTGATTCATCAAATTCTTGATGTGACTCCATTGCATCGATGCTCTGCGCGTCAACAGCGATTGAATGCCAGTGACGTTGTCGTTTCTGCGAGTGAGTTGTTCAGTCATATTTTTACTCCCGCAATTTGCCATAGATCAACTGTAGAGAAAGAATGTGGCATTTTCCGGTAATCTGGCCCGCGTTGAGATTAATTAGAATCAAGCTGCCTTGCCCTTAGAGCCTCTACTAGTGGTCGATTCGACTTCCATTTGGATTCGAAATGAGGCGACAATTTCTCCTGCTTCTTGATTTTTTCGAAGCGTAGAAAGTCGCGAAAGAACTGACCATTGCTGCATTGCCGTCCTTCGATTCAGTAAGGATTGGAATCCATTTTGAATGGAAGATTGAAGATCGGAGTTCAGTGTCATTGCTTGTATCCTCTGCTTGTGTCACCAATCTATAGATCAAATCTGAAATTTATTTGAGTATCGGTTGCGGCAAAAATTAAATGTGATTTTGAACCCACGCATCTCTTTTTCGATTTCCTCGTCGTTGTATGTTTAGAGTATGTAGGGAATCATTTGTTCCTTGGGTGGAGTTGCGACTCTTGATAAAAGCAGGTTCAGTCAGGGTCTTCATTGTTTCTGCTTTTGCATATTTGCTCGCGTGCTTCAACTGCGCTGCTTCTGCAGCACCCGCGACGAAGGTCTTTGCACTCAAGCCCGATGAAGAGCTGGACGTGAACTATGACCTGGAATCACACCGACGCGTTAACTTGCGGGTCTGTTCGGACTACTTGATCGTTGATATGCCGGACCATCACATGGTCATTGTTGCTCAAGCTCCGAGCTGGAGTGTTCGAGCTATCTCTCCTGTGCGCAAATTGATTGGAGTCAGTACGCAGCAAGAATGGGTTCGTCGTGGTTCGCCGTTCAATTTTTTGAAAGTCACTTCGATTCCAGAGTGGCCGCTGATTAACCAGGGTCCGAAGCCTTTTTTGAACTGGCAGGCAACTCATTTTGCCCTTCCATATAAGACGCAGGAAGGTGCAGTCGTGCCTCTGGCTCGTGGACGGGTGGGAGATTTTCTGGTTCTCGGCCAAGGAGTGCTCCCGAAACCGGCTTGCCAGATTGTATCCACGTTGATTCAAACGCCAAAGTCCGTAAGTGGTTTGCCTGTTCAGTTGAATTTGTGGGATACGGAAAAGACGAGTAGCAAAATGAACTCTCTTTTCCTTTTTTCGGGGGTAAACCAGACTGGTCCAAAGGCAGTGCTGGCAAAACAGGTCTCTATCGTCAAACGAAGAAGTCTGCCTTCAGCCGAAGGCTATAAAGTCTGCAAAGACCCCCGCGATGTTTGGGTGAGTCACGACGACACCGAGGGGTTTGAAGGGTTGATGCACTGATGCGTCCGACACCGTCTTTTGCTAATGATTGCTTGCACCAATATTTCCCGACGTCCTACATTTAATGAACGCTGATTTCGCAGTAACACAAAAGAAACAAATACTCGTTAGCTTAGACATACAAGAGACGAACCCCCCGTGTATCTGAGAGGTCGAACTAAATGTTTAACGGTTGGCAAACTGGATTTGATTCCGTCATGAAGAAGAGAGCCACGATGCACCACTGGCAGCACCTTCAAAATCTGATCAACCAGGGCGCCAACAGAGAAGCAGCCGCTATCGTTCAGTCTTTTGAAATGCAGATGGAATTTGAGACTTACCAAGAAGAGCATCGTCTGGCTAGTTAGTAGTACGCTCGATTTGATTTACGGTCACCAGATATGGTATCAGCTCAAACCTTCGCTTGGCTGTGTTCGGCTGGCAAGTCTACATGCTTTTGAAATCCGATATAGATTTTCGCATTGGCGTTCTTACTCAGCTCAGTCAATGTTTCCAGTTCGCGCAGACGCAGCAGAGCTGGATGCGTTGAATAGGCTTGAGCTGATGCTTCTTGCTGTTTAAGCGCTTCCACTTCTGACTCGGTTTTGATTTTAGTCACTTCAGATTCGGATTGAGCAATCAGCCTTTGTGATTCTGCATGCGTCTGTGCTTGCAATTTCTGAGTTTCTGATGTGGCTTGTGCTTCGATCAGCTGAGTGTCGGCTTTTGTGCGCGCCTCGACAAGCTGTGCCTGACTCATGCGTTCCGCAGCCAGTACTTTGTTCATGATCTCTTGCAGATTGCCGGGAAAAATGAGGTCTTTGACGTCGGCTCGCAGGATCGCTACTCCATATGAGATTGCCGACTCTTTTACGTCATGCAAAATTTCTTCGCTCAGGCGGTTGCGGTTGGTCAAAATTTCTTCCAGCGACATCGATGCGAGAGCGCGGCGTGCGGCAAGCTGCACGTCGCTGTAGAGCCGGTCATCATACTTTTCGACAACATGTACAGCTGCTTTTGGATCGATTACCTTGTATTGAACGATGATGCTGACTCGGATCGCGACTTTGTCAGAGGTCAAAATTTCCTGCCCTTTGATAGTTAGTTCGCGTTCTCTGATGTCGACCAGAGCAATTTCGATTTTCTTATTGCGCCAGACACCGAGATCGATCGAGCGCGGCACGATGAAGCGCCCGGCTTCAAGCACCTTCGTTAGAACTCCATCTTCATACCAAAGACCGCGATGGGTATCTTTGATAATAACTTCGCGTCGCATGATTCAACTCCGTTGGTCTTAAAGTGGCACCCCGCAGCAGGGTCGAAGAAAGGTACGATCAAACCCAGATAAGCTTCCGTGATTCCGCTTTCGCAATGCGTGGGTTGCGGAGCTCATGAATGGTCGCCTTGGACCCTGCCGGGGCCCGCTTCATAGTACCTGATCTGATCAAGTGGACCAACGAGAATTCGCTACAGAAAGATCGACTTCGCTGGTCCTCAGATCAGCGAAGTCATTGTTTAAGGCACTATTACTGCACTCTATTTCGGAATTACTTCCGCTATTTTGATTGCGTCTCCGAGTATTTCCGCGGCTGGACCTGCCTTCGCGATAATATCGGCGACTGGACCTACGTGCGAGATAATTTCGGCAGCAGTGCCGACTTCTTTGCCTGCCGTAGCTAATGTTGCGGTATCTTTGAGGATCGCAGCACCCACGCCGAGACCTTCTTCGCCCAGCGGTGTGACCAGACTTGCGTCAGCAGCGAGATTGGCTGCACCGGCACCGGGTATGATTGCGTCTTCGGCAATTGTTGCGCCGCCTCTTCCGAACTTAGTCATCCACTCAGGCGCTTTCTCGTCCAATCGGCCTGTGAGCGATTGGAACAGATCTGGAACCTTGTTGAACAGACCTTTTCTATACCCTACGTAGGCTGCAGTGGCAGCACCACCTAGACCGAAAAGGAGAGGAAATTCAGAACCGCCTGGTTTTGGCAGTGGATTGGCCGCTGCGTCCGACCCCATTATTGAGGCAAAATCAGATGCCGGTACGGCGCCGGCAGCTGCAATTATGTCTCTCGCTGGAAGCTTTTCCATCGCCGCAGCTAGATCTTGTGGACTCGGGTTCTGGTTATTGGCCAGTGCCGACTGAAGCGCCTGCTGATCGCTAGCAGGTAGCGCCTGGAAGATTGTGGCCAAATCTTGCTGTGGTAGACGAGAGATCACCGAACTCAGTTCTGCTGGATTGAGGGTCGAGAGTTTGTTCAGTACAGCTGAATTGTCTGGAGACATGCCTGGCTGTTGGCCGGTTGCATCCATTCCCGGATTTTGTACTGCCAGACCGCTCGTGTCTGTGCCTGCATTGGGTTGTACAGCAAGTCCGCTTGTATCTGTGCCCGTGGTTGGTTGCACAGCAAGACCGCTTGTATCTGTCGTTGGATATGGCGATCCCATTTGAGTGGTGGAGTCATTCGGTCCAGCATATTGTGGTGCGAGACCACTTGAGTCAGTCGTCATGCCCGGTTGAGTGGCCAGTCCACTTGTGTCTGTCGAAGCAATCATGCCATCGGGGCTGTAGGCTGGCTGCATACCTGACTGTGACGTATCTGTGCCCATGCCGGTACCGGATGTGGTGCCAATGGAGGTGTCACCACCTGCCGACCCGCCAACGTGTTGCGCCGCGGTTATCGCTTGCTGGATGTCGGCTGAAGGCAGAAGAGACAGTCCCTGAGCCAGGTCTGCCGCTGGCAGCTGGGCTAATTGATTGAACAGGTCTTGACCTTGCGCATTTGGGTTTTGTTGAATAAAGGTATTGATCTGAGTCTGTTCGGCTTGCGGTAATCCTTGAAAAAATGCAGCCAGGTCTTGTTGAGGCAGTTGTGTGATTGCGCCTAATAAAGTTTCTTTTGGAAGTGAGGCTAGCTGCGAGTTCGGTGCAGCGCTGGAGGCAAGCGTACTTCCATCTGTGGGCGGTTGAAATGAAGTTTGAGGCGACGATATGCCCGGATATCCTTCGTTGAGAAGCTGCGGATTCGTGGTCTTTTGTTGTCCTGGAATTACAGGCGCTTCAACGTTTTGATCATAACTTGGCATGGAAAATCAATCCTCTGGTGAAGGACGGTACGCGTCGGACGTAAGTGCCTGGGCTGGCTGGCCGCGCTGTGGATCTTGGATATGTTTTGGGGCAACTTTATTATGCCGGGACATTTCCAGTTGTCAATAAATTTTAATGTAGGCGGTAGAGGCATAGCAATGACTCTGGTTCCTCGCTGTTCTGTTTAAGGATCCAGTTACAGGGGTGTTCTTCTGTCTGGTCGACTATTTCGAATAGATCATTTGGTACTGCATATGGTGTTAACTTTAAAACCTGGGAGTCGCAGTATACGTAGGACTACTAAGGCTGTGCCCAAGGTTCTCACAGGAATTTCATAGTCTGTTCACTACTGTTCAAGCAGGTTCCCACCCCAAAGGTATCGACTATGTCATTCTTGCTGAGACCAGCCCATAACATCGAAAACTACAACACCGATCTGAATCGCAATCATGATCATCAAGTTAGTCATCTCGCCGACGAAGTCGCGCATAATTTGCGATTTGCAGACTTCGGATTTTCGGCGGAGAAGCGTCTGAATTTTGCTCACACTGAGCTTGAATATGATGCCAAACATCTGAGCAAAGATGACTTCAATCGAGAAGTTTCGGCGATTCAAAATAGATTGCCAAATCGCGATTTTGAAGTTGAGCGTAATCGGCACGGTGATGTGATTGGAATTCAGTTTAACGGTGTGCAGATCTACGAACAGCATCAACATAAAAGCCAACGGCACGAGCGTTAGTTGTGACGCCGAAAATAATATGCCAAAACAAAAAGCCTCGAGCTATTAACTCGAGGCTTTTATAACTCCTGGCACCGGGCTATCTTCCCAGGCGGTCACCCACCAAGTATTGTCGCTGCTGTCTGTCTTTACCTTCGTGTTCGGGATGGGAACGGGTGTGTTCCAGACGCTTGAGCACCAAGAACCTTTAGGGTATATGGTCACCACCTGTGGTGTCAACCATACTTTGGTTCTGGCTTGAGACTCGTTACAAGTCTCAACCAGTACCCTGAAAACTGCACATTGAGGTTTGCGTACAACGCTTTTCAGCGTCGGCCAAGTTTTTAGTTTGGCTTATTCCATTCAATAATAATGGACAAGCCCTCGGACTATTAGTAAAGCTTGGCTACACACTGATCTTTCGAGGTGCTTCTACCTGCTTCCTATCAACCCGGTGGTCTTCCGGGGTCCTTACTACCTTGGGGTATGGGATTTCTCATCTTGGGGTGGGCTTCGTACTTATATGCTTTCAGCACTTATCCACTCCGAACACAGCTACCGAGCGTATACCACTGGCGTGATAACTCGTATACTGGCGGTTCGTTC
>JBBQFO010000143.1:0-12246 GCA_038322035.1 Candidatus Obscuribacterales bacterium | reverse complement strand
CTGCACCACATCCAGTGTGGGGTCGGACGACAAAAGCCCAGCCACTGCGGCAGTCACTTCCGGTGTACGGAAGCTAATCTGTCCACCACCGTCGACGAGCACATCCGGCTTGGCATCAGGCTGGAGCTGATCCGGAGCGTAACTGCCCGAACGAAACCCCGTAGCGATCACATGCGGAAACACAGCCGGTTCTGCGATCAGACGAGCATCGATATAGTTGAGGAAGCGCGATGAATCCTCGCCTCGCACCCAGCAATCACATCTCAGCGACGACTGCGTATCCGCCGACAAAGTGAATTCGAAGCTAACGTCGCCGCTTCCTTCGATATCAAACGTCAACTGTTGACGCTGATTCCACATGTTTCCGTCCAACCCTGAGCCTTCGTAGCGCCCAACCACGTCGCCGTTAAGACGCGCGGTCAGCCACCACGACTGGTGCGCAGAACCAGCCCAGAAGTTGTAGGAGGTCGACTCGGTCTGCCGGGCAGCGACCCACTTGGTGGCACCTGGTTCGACTAACCAAGAGGCATGCACCGAGCGACCGTCGCCTGGACCCGAGGCGGCCACCAGCACATGTCCAGGTTGACCGGCGCCAGTCACCTGAGCAAGCTGATGCGATTCCCAACCCGTGCCGTCAGCCGCATGCGTGATGCCGCCGAAGGAACAGTTAGCAACCGAAGTCAGCCCGAGCTGTTTGCACAACTCGACCGCCCAGATGTAGCTCTCCGTCCAACCGTCAGTGACAATCTCGTCATTCTGCCAGCGAGTACGAATGATCCGACCATCCTCCCCGATTACGCGGATGAGGATAACAGGGGCGTCCGGTGCGAGTTTCCGCAGGTTCTGCAGAACGATTGACCCGTGGTTAAGCGGGTCGTGAGCAAAGGCTTGCAGCTCGTTATCACTGACAAACGGCGCACCAATTACGGTGACATCGCTGGACAGGTCGCGGACTGCAAGAACTTTGGCATCGCGCAGCGACTCCAGAGAGAAGCCGCTGTCGATGACGATCAAACAAGTTTCGATAGCGTTTTTCATGATTCTCCCTTCTGTCGCTGTGCGACTGGTTAAGGCTCGGTGAAAGCCTGAGCTAACACCGAGCCGGTGAAACAATAGCGCGTTACCACTGTGCGGTCACGCCTGCAGCTCCTCGTGGTCACGGTGCTCAACGACGATCTCGGCATCGATGCCAAGTTCGGCGATTAACTCCATGAGCATCTCCGCGCACTTGATGGCGAAGAACCGAGACCGATGCTTGCCTCCGGTGCAACCGAAGGCCAAGATCAGGGTCTCGTGGTAGTTGCTGTGCCTGAAACCGCGCAGACGGCGACGCAGGTTGTTACGCATGTCACGTATGAAGGCGACGACGTCAGTTTGCGCCAGGATAAACTCCTGCACAGGGGCGTTGGCACCAGTCATGGCATGCAGCGTGGGCTCATAAAATGGGTTGGCCACCCATCTCATGTCCTCGACGATGTGGGCAAACGGGGGCGGTCCGTATTTGAATCCGAACGAGAGCACCCGAATGTTTTTGATGTTGTTATTTGTGGTCATGACAGTTCAGTCCTTCCTCGAACAAGTGTTCAAGCGCGAACGCCTGAAAGCCTGCGACGAATTAGATACCGCATGCGGTGGCACTAATGTGCTCCATTTGCGGTCACTTACCTTTGCCTTTTGTCTTGCTACAACCGGGTTCCAAAATCGGTTGCAATGCAGGTACGCACAAAGTAAGAATTGTCAGCCCGACTCGGAAGAACCAAGACAAGATGCTGACGACGATGTTGATGAAGAGCACCAAGAGAGCTTTCGCAATCGGTACTCCGTCGATTCCAACCAGAGCAAACAAGACGACAATGAAGAAGCCGACGAGTAGCAGTGGCGAGATCATGGTTTGAAGAAACCACAGGGTTAAATTGGGCATGGCTAAAACCTCAGACGGTAACGACCGCCTTCAAGCCATCGCACGAAAGCACAACGAGCTTCTCCTCATGGAAGTGAATCCACAGTTGGAGAAGGATATGGGCAGCTAGACAGCGTTATTGGTTTTCGGTGTTGCTTTTAGTGAGATGAGGAAAAGGATAACCTCACACTAACTACCGAGACGCCACATTAAGTAGGGGTCCCAGCGTCGCAAACCGCCAGATCGGTGGTAATTGCCCCAGTGCTCCCAATTCTTACGGTTAGCGCAGCTATGAGATCGCGTTAATCTACAGAAAACTTAGTTAGCGTTCTTGCGTAACTGCCGTTGATCGACGACTTTGTTTTTCAGGAATTCAGTAAGCGGTCTGTACGAGCTCGGCAAAGTGCCATCATCGAAACTGACATGGTGCTCTTTGCTGCCATCTTTGAAACGGAAATCGTATTGAAACATGTCGGCAGCGCCGCCAGTGATGCGAGTATCGTTCTTATCATTGAGCAATCCGCTGTCAGCGATCAATTTTTCCAACTGCTTTCGTTCGTCCGCACTCAGCTCAGAGAGGTCCTTCTCATACTTAAGGTCGACGCCGATAAAACCGCCGCTCTTTTCGTAGACAAAAACTTTTGAGTTACCATCAGGCTTTGGGTCCATTGGTTTAGGCTCCGTTTTAGTATGTTTACCAGCGCCGTGGTCTTTTGCACAGGCATCAGCCGACCCGACAAAACTTGAAAGAGACAAAGAGAGCGACGCGAGGAAGACAAGAGTCGAGGCAATGATTCGCACAAGTGTTACTCCATTAGTATCCAACAGTATCCGCTATTGGCAAGTCGAGATCCTGCCACATTCAGGCTTAAGCTCCAGATCGGCAATGAGATGGTCAACATCCTAGACGATATTCCAGAAAAATTCTGGCAGCGCCGAGCCTACTTGCTGTTATAAATGACGTGGTAACTCGTACTTTGGTCCTGGCGTTTTGATGAATTACTCAGAAGCGGTGCAATTTATCCAGTCCTTTCCAGACTCGGAAAGAGACAGTCAAGGCTCGCGCGGCTTGACCATGAGCGTCGATACTATGCGCGCTCTTTTAGCTCGCCTCGGCAACCCGCAGAACGGCAGGCACACAGTCCATGTCACCGGCTCTAAGGGAAAAGGCAGCACATGCAACATGCTTGGTTCAATTCTGAAGCAAGCCGGAATCAGAACTGCCTCGTTCACAAGCCCACATCTTCACTCTTATAATGAGCGGATCGCTATTGATCTAGTGCCGATTTCGAACGACGAATTTGTCCGTGGATTGAACGAAATCAAACCAGCGATCGAAGCCGAAATCGAGGCCAAAAGCGGCTACATTTCTACGTTTGGAGTTTTGACAGCGCTCTTTTTTCACATCACAAAGAATCTGCAACCACCTGTTGATTGGCAAATCGTCGAAGTGGGCTTGGGTGGAAGATATGATGCCACCAATGTTTTCGAGACGAAGGATCTGGTGATCGTCACACCAATCAGTCTCGAACATATCGAAGTATTGGGTGCCAGCCAAACCGAGATTGCCACCAATAAAGGTGGCATCATCACGCCCGGCTGCACAACGGTGTTAGCACCGCAGAAGGACGCTTCAGTGCGCAGTGTGATCGGACGTCAGTGCCACATGGTCAGTGCGGATCTCGTCGACGTCGGCAGCAGACCATTCAAGTTGAAAACTCAGTCACACGAACTTTCAGGTCAGAATTTTACTGTGGAAAGCCCTCTGGGCAATATGGAATTGAAGATCAAGCTACTTGGCGCGCATCAAGTCACCAACGCAGTCACCGCTGCAATCGCGGCTAAGGTGATGGCTCAAAAAGGTGCGCGGATCTCAGATCAAAACATCAGTGACGGTCTAGCGGCAGCTAGTATCAATGGCAGATTTGAGATTATCCCCTCAGGCAGCGGTCCCGCCGGAGCACCGACCGTTATACTGGACGGCGCTCATAATCACGAATCGGCAGCAGCACTGGCATCGACGCTGAAAACTTTGTTCAAAACGAACAAGTGCATTTTCATTCTGGGAGTTAACAACGATAAGAACATCAATGCGATCTGGCGAGAACTACACCCGATGAGCAAAACGGTGATCTCGACTCGTTCTCAAAGCGATCGTGCCATGGATCCAAAAGAGATTGCTAACGCCGTCAGCTTCCAATCGAACCCACTCTCCGCTTCCACAGATTCTGTGCCGGAAGCGATCGAATTAGCCTTCAAATCAGCCGATCCGGACGATATCGTGTGCATTACAGGCTCACTGTATGTGGTGGCAGAAGCGAGAGAGTACCTGCTCGCCGATGCACTGAAAAGCAAAGCCTAATAGAGTCCTAATACTTTTGGACGTGCTCGTTCCAGATTTCAGCGTCGTTAGGCTGTTCTCGGGGAGGTCGCGGGGCCGAGCCAGTCGAAGAGCCTTGATGCGGTTTGACATGGGCAGCTTTGTGCACAGGTTTGTGTGCAGTCTTGAGATTAATGACAGGCTTGGTCGAGACATTAGTCGGAGGTATCGGGGAATTTTCCTTTACGTCGTGCACCGTTTTCGCCTCAGTGGCTTGAACAGGTGGTTTAGAAGGCGCAATAAGGGGCGCAACAGGCGCATCCTGCACCACAGGTGCCACCACTGGTGGAGCGGCTGGTGGAGCGGCCGACTGTTGATTGTTGATCAAGCTAACAGCTACTACAGCGCAAGCGGCGATCAATCCACCAATAACACCGGCCATCAAAGTTGTTGACTTGCCGTCCTTCTTACCTTGATTTTGCATCTTGCTAGACATCGCTTTCGCTGGTCCTTCAGCAGATTGTGGTTGTGCAGCGGAGGCTGCCACATCTATGTCGCGCCGCAGGCGCTTTGTGGCAATGACAGATTCGGGATCGCGCTTTAACTCTTTCGTCGGTTGGGCAGAGGCTTTATCCACCACCATTTTGCCAGGCGGTAAAGTACGGAAAAGCGCCTCATTATCAGCGGGAAACACGCGGTCCAGAGCATCTTTCAATTCAGCCATCGATTGATAGCGCTGATCTGGACTCTTCTCCAAACAACGCATAACAATTTCTTCAATCCCGGCAGACACCTTCAGATCAGGAGCGGATGTAGCGATGTTGGCGGCGTCAAGCTGACCACCTTTTGAATCGTATCGAGGAAACTTGTACCGGCAAATGGAACCGTTCCTGTGAGCGACTCGTACAACACCGCGCCTAGCGAATAAATGTCGGAGCGAGCATCCATCGAATGACCATTGCACTGTTCGGGACTCATGTAGAGCGGGCTACCCCAGATCTCTCCCGTTTGCGTCAAACGCTGCGCTTCTTCACCAATTTTCGCCAGCCCGAAATCGACCACTTTGACGAATTCTTGCCCGCTGATATCCATCAACATAATGTTCGCTGGCTTCAGATCCCGGTGAACAATGCCATTACGATGCGCATGATCGACTGCATTGCAGACCTGTCCAAAAATGTTTTTGCAACGACCTGGAGAGAGACGTTTTTCCTCAATGATCAACTCCTGCAAGCTGCAGCCTTGCAGAAAGTCCATGACAAAATAAGGCTGTCCATTTTCGACGATACAGTCAAAAACAGTGACGATGTTTGGGTGATTGAGGCGACTGAGGGTCTTCACTTCGCGTTCAAACCGCTTCAGCAACATTGGATCAGCTAGAAGCTTCATCTTCAAAGTTTTTATGGCGACGATGCGATCGACCAATTCCTGCTTCGCTTTATAGACAACACTCATGCCACCTTCACCAAGTGCATCGAGAATCTCATAGCGCCCGCCAGCAAGCTTTGTACCAATCAATGGATCTTTGATCGGCTGCGACAGGAGCTTATTGATCTCGTTTACTGTTGGCAGCGGTGTTGTCTTAACTGTTTTGTCGTCTTCGTTTGACACAATTTGTCTCACAGTTGAAGTAGATGCAGGCTTCCGACCTAGTATGTTCCCTGAGCTCAGCCGAATCAAAAGCTCATCGTAGCATCGAAAGTACCCGCCAGCTTATTCCAATAGTCGAAGTAGAACCCTGCGACCTATCTTGAATTCTTGACGCGATTTTCCAAAAAATTATTGGTGATTCTGGTTAGTTCTTTGGCGCTGCAGTAATTGATGTCGTGCGGTCCACCCTCAATGACGGACAGTTCGGCGTTTGGGAGCAATTTGACGACGCGCTCCACCCACGGTTCAGTGGCAACAGTGTCTTTGCTGCCACGAACGACCAGAGTGCTATGCCTAATCAGAGGCAAACGAGTTAGGTAGTCGTATTCGACCATGATCTGACAGGTTTCCACACATCGCTTCAAGCCGATCCCGAAAGGACCAAACGCATCCCAGAGGAGAACAAATCCCAGCGTCGGACTTTCCGAGAATGCGTCGCGCAACAGCCGCATTCCTTGCTGCCGGACAGTCGGCTCAGACGGATCGGATGCGGGCGCAGTCAGAATAAGAGAATCGACCTTATCTGCATGTCGGAGAGCGAGCTCAACTGCGATTTCGCAACCATATGAATTGGCGGCGATGACGGCTTTGTCCATACCCATGGCGGTAAGCCAAGCACCAATAACATCGGCCTGCTCAATCACGCCAAGTGCTTTGACCGGTTTACTACTGCGCCCATGACCAGGCATATCGAGAGCGTAAACATCATGAGTTTCAGCTACCAGCCTCACTGTCGGCATCCAATAAAGATGCGAGACTATTGCACCGTGGATGAAGACTATCGGCAAACGTGGCGCTGCGCCTGTGTGCTCAGCACGATCGATCTTCGAACAGACTGAATAAACTTCGTATCCCAGCGCAGAAACCTTGCTGCCTGAGAACGCTTTTGAGTTGGAAGCTTCAGACATCGTCACTCCAGAGATATTAAAACTATACTCGATATAGCCTGTTCGCCGGGATTGACGCTGGTCGAAATGTCGAGCAAATTTATACGGTCCCAAAATGGTGCCGGCAATTTCTTCTTTAGTCCGGATTAAAACGTATGGTATTAAATATGATATCGAAGGTTGATTCGTATTTCGAATGCTCGGCGAGCGGATAGGCTACCTTGACTTTCCAGATCGAGTTATTGCGGCCCCAGTAGAACTGGTGCTCACGACGATAACCGTTCAAACCCTCGTAGATATATTCGGTTTCGTATGCATGCATAGACTTATCTGCACCGAAAGTGACTGGTTGAATCGGTTTGATTTCTACGAAGTGACTGTAAGACGCATGGTCCTTTCTTTGTTTAAACGCCTCATCGCGGACGCCACGATTCGTGCTGAGATATTTCAGATCAAAATAAACATCAGAATCCACCCTGTGCTGAAAGTGTTCAACAATGTTGTGGTCAGCAACTTTTTCAGGAAAGAAGGTCGCGGGATATTGAAAAGACACCTTATCGCTCTCATATTTCGAGATCTTATCAGCGTACTTTTTACTGATCTCGACATCGTGAACCTGGTGAACGTGCTCATAGGACAAAAGACCGGAAACACCGATGAATACAAGAAAACCGCTCCATGCTGCCAGAACTATTTTCTTCTTTAGAGCCTTCTTTTTCTTGGACAGTTTTACACTGCTGCCCGAAAACAGAATTGATTTCAATTCTGAAGAGATTGTCGGTTCCACTCCAACAAGCGCATCTTTGAGATCATCAAAATTTTGATAGCGATCGTCAGGATCCTTTTGCAGCGTTTTGGAAACTATCCGCACTAGCCTCTGCGGTACTGGTGCACCACTTTTGGAAAGTGAGATTGGAGACTCGTTAATGTGCTTATGCATTACTTCGTACGACGTGTCTCCCGCAAGAGGTAAGCAACCCGAGAGCACTTCATACATGACGCAACCAAAACAATAAATATCAGTTCGCACATCCACAGCGGTGCCCATGCACTGTTCTGGTGCCATGTACGCAGGTGTGCCTAAGACCTCTCCGGTCAAGGTTAGATTTTCGCGCTGTCCCGACTCTTCCGATATCACCTTGGCAAGACCGAAATCCAAAATTTTGACGTGATCAGCACCATCATCAGACTGCAACAAAACAATGTTGGACGGCTTTAGATCTCGATGAATCAAACCTTTGCCATGAGCGGCTATGACCCCGTCACAAACTTGCAAAAAGATAGCCACGGCTCGTTCCGGCGGCATGATATTGCATTCGGAAAGTACAGCGGATAGAGTCTTTCCGGGAGCATATTCCATGACCAGGTATGGCTGACCCTCAGCCAGAACACCGTAGTCGTAGACAGTTGCTACATTGGAATGTACCAGAGTGCTAATCATCTCGGCTTCGTGTTGAAAGCGTCTTATTTTATCGGGCTTGGCGACAAATTCCGCGTTCAAGATTTTTATCGCCACAGCACGGCGTAAACCTGACTGATCGGCTTTGTAAACCGTCGAGAATCCACCCACCCCGAGAATTTCTTCAATCTTGTATTTATCGCCTATCAATTTGCCGATGAAAGGGTCACGCTTGACGACGGCAAGAAGGCTGTTGTCAACAGAACAACGCTCTGACTGCGGACCGAAATTCATCTGGCAGGTTGGGCAAATCTTGCCGATTATCAGCGAGCGAGCGTCCGGATCCATCCAGAATTACCTTTATTGATAACAAGTTGTATTCCACGCTTGCTGTTGCTTGGAACGTCGACGCCATTAGCTCACCGGCCATTGAATCTCGGTCCCCCGGGTACAATTCAGCTATGAAACATCAGTTCAGCCAAATTCTCAAGTCCTATTCGGCAGAATTAGAACAACTGAAGCCGCCATCGATGACAGAAGGCGCCGGAGCGAAACAGAAGCAAGGGCTGCGGCTGACCTACCTTGCCACTGTCGTTTTCGCTGTCTTGATGATTGGCATTGGCCTGTTTACTGGACACAACGTTGTGTTGATGGCGACAGGCGTCGTTATGGTGGCATTGCTAGCCTATCTTTATATTCTTCAGTCTCGATTCCTGACCCAGCAGGAAGAATATGAAACCAAGTTGCACACCATGGCTTCGACCATTGAACAACGCAATCGCGACCTCAAGCATCTGGTTATGATCGACCCGCTTACCGAGGTTATGAACCGCCGCGGTTTCGAACGCGTCTTGAAAATTGAAACGGAACGGGCAAAACGAAACAACACCCAAAATTTCGCACTGCTGATCGACTGCGACGACTTCAAGAGCATCAATGAAAAATATGGACACTCAGTTGGCGATGTTGTTCTTCAGGAACTATCATCAAGGCTGACAAAAGCCGTACGCCCGACCGATCGTGTCGCTCGTGTGGGTGGCGATGAGTTCGTGATTTTGCTCCCGGAGCTCGATGCCTCGACAGCGATGATGGTGGCGGAGCGGGTGCGGCTAAGTGTTGCAGAAACCCCGATCAACCTTGCCAACGGCACAACCAAGATCAGTACCAGCATTGGAATCACAATGCTGCCTCGAGAGCTGCTTTCTATCGAAGAAATTCTGGCAGCTGCCAACGCCGGACTGAAAAGCAGCAAGAAATCAGGAAAGAATAGCGTTTCATTTTCCAAAATCGATCACGAAACAACTGAGATGGCCACTTTCCTGGAGAGACTGAGAACCGGTGAAGCTCTGCGCACCACCTACCAACCAATTTCGCAGCTGAGCAATCAGCACGTGATTGGATATGAAATGCAATGTCGCGCTCCGTCAGGCGTCTTCGAGCAACCTGATGCATTCTACAAACTGGCTCGAGAACACAATCTGAGAACAGCGATCGATTTAAGATGCTTGAAAGTATGTTTGAAAAACATGAATAAACTTCCGGATGGCGGAGCCTGCTATGTCAAAGTTTTGGCCTCAACTCTGCTCGATATTCCTGTCGACAACATCGAGGATATGTTTAGAACGGAAGGGCGAGAAATTTGCCTGGCCATCAGCGATAACGAATTTTTCGCGG
Organism: Candidatus Obscuribacterales bacterium; assembly: GCA_038322035.1. Classification (GTDB taxonomy): domain Bacteria; phylum Cyanobacteriota; class Vampirovibrionia; order Obscuribacterales; family Obscuribacteraceae; genus PALSA-1081. The sequence goes on along the minus strand of JBBQFO010000143.1, from coordinate 2,416 downwards.
AGCCCGTTCGTCTCCAGGCGCACATAAATGAGCTGAAGCGGCTGGGCGTGCGGATCGGGATGGATCGTGTCGGTCACGGGTTCAGCTCTCTTGAAAGTTTGTTGCTGTTGGCGCCGCAGTACATTCGGCTAGAAAAATCTGTTGTCACTAAGTGCACAGAAGATGCTGCTACTCGCGAGTTCATCACCAAGCTACTTGATGTTGTTTCGCATCTGGACTGCAAAGCGATTGCAGACGGTATCGAATCACGCGAGCACTTGCAAGTGATGGTCGGATGCAACGTCGATTATGGACAGGGGACCTTCTGGGGCATGCCAGTTTTCACCGAGCTGGACTGACCTGCACGGATTTTCTAGCCGAGCTCATCTCCCTTTATACTTCATTATATAGTATCTATCAATAAAAACTCTTATAGCCCGAGAAAGCAGCAACTGCTGCAGTCTCGGACTAAAAGAGCTTGAAAGTTATCGCTCGCCGCGCACGCTTTCCAGCACTTCCGCGATCGGGAAGGGGAATGGGATCAGTTGACCGAGCGTCAGGCAGAGGATTTCGCCGTCGCTTGCTTCGCCGATGACGTGCATCTCGAAGCCGAACTCGCTCAGCGACTGACGACAGTTGCAGCACGGCCACGGGTCCGAGCCCTTGGGGGCGTAAACTGCGATGGCGAGGAATGCCTGGAACTGGGTCAAGCCAGCCGCTTCAGCGCGCTGCAAGACACCATCGGCGATGGCGGCTTGAATAGCGCCTTCCTCAGCGTGCTTAGTCTGCGTGTAGCCGCAGTTTTCCACGTTGCAGCCGGCATAAATCTTGCCGTCGAAGGTGAGCACCGCAGCACCGACGTTGAAGTTGGAATAAGGCCGATAAGCCCTCGCAGATACAATTTTGGCCGCGTCGATCACTTGTCGATAGAGGGGCTGATCGGCCTTGGCGACTTTGATCAGCTTGGGGGCGTGAATCACCGGATTGCGTGTAGTGCTTGTGGTGATCGAGCCTTGCTTCGTTGTTTTTGCGCTCATGTTATTTTCCCTGCTGCTGTCATTATTTTGACAGCGATTAAAGTTCCGATCAAGAACTGCAGGCAACACCACATGCGGTAGCACTGGGGGAATGAGACTAGCGCATGTGGAATGGCCTGAAACTTATGCTGAGTCTTCCTCGGTCTCGGGGCGCTGAACCAGCTCGCGGGCTGCCTTCAGCTCCTGGAACCCGGCGGTGACCGCATCCAGTCCAGCATCATTCTCGCCAGCGTCGCGCAGAGCACGAGACGTGGTCAGATGTGCGGATGCCAGGGCCAGATGAGTCTGTGCTTCAGCGATGTTGAGGCTGTGCGAGTTCGAGAGCAGTTCCTCAATGATCCGACAACCTTCAGCCAGTGATTGGATCTCCGTGTCGAGGTTGCGCTTGAAGTAGAGAAAACCGCCAACGATGGCAGAGACCAGCATTGCGATTGGCAGGGCGACAAACAGTATTGTGGTCATCCATGTTCCTAGAGTACGCATGACTAGTTGCCTAGACACGCTGAACGGGGGACGCAAAATCCGCATGAATAGCCGGATGTTGCACTAATAATTCCTGGCTGGCAATTGCAAAACCACAATCTACACAACAGAACGCATCACTCGCCTCGCTGAAAAGCAAGTTAGAACGCTGGAGTTGAGAAAGGGGCGTGGTTTTGGAAGTTGAGAGCTAAAAATTGAAATGAAAAAAACGGATATAACTAAAACTACCAAAACGACTGGCGCAGTTGTTGCTAGCGATCGATGTAAAAGCTCTCATCATGCGCTTTACAAAAGGGCCAGCCCGATCAGTGATTAGCTACGCTATGCGCAAATCCGCTTGACATCACAGGCTGAAAGCGGCTGGGCTCACATGACAACCGTACCAGTTCCTATCACAGCTGCTACAACAGCTACACATTTGCATAGCCCCAGTCGCCGTTTCAATGTTCTTTGCAGCCGGTGCCCGGTCTTGCGCAGCACCGATAGACGAATTTAGGTCACCTTTGCCTCTTGACAATCGGCTCAGAGCCCCGTTTTGCATAGATCTAGTTAACTAGGAATATTCTGGCTAATTTAACTATGTTCTGAATATATCTCTTCTCTTCCTTTCCTCAACAAGCTCTACTTCCAACAACAACTTTTACTCTCTCTGTCTGTCGAACCTAGGTCCCATTGGGACTAGCGCCAACACACACTCGAGAAGAATCAGGCAAACTACTATGAAAGTCACTTCAGAAGCTCTGGAGAGGCTGGGCGTGCGCTTTGTTCGACAATCCTCGGGCATCGCTGAATACACGCTCACGAGCAACGGCCTCAAAATTCTTTTTCTTGAACATCACCTGGCGCCAGTCGTAACCACGATGATCATGTATCGCGTCGGTTCACGAAACGAAGGCGTTGGTTTCACAGGCTCGACG
>JBBQFO010000142.1:0-12258 GCA_038322035.1 Candidatus Obscuribacterales bacterium | reverse complement strand
GAGGAGTTTGGCAATGGTCAAGAGACGTGAATCAGTTCCGGTCAAAGTAGGCAACACCATTATTGGTGGGGGCTCTCCGGTGCTTGTGCAGTCCATGACTAACACACCGACTGAAGACTACATGGCTACTGCCAACCAGATCAAGGATTTAGCCCAAGCGGGATCCGAGATAGTTCGCATAACAGTGAACACGAAAGACGCTGCAATCGCGGTGCCGAAAATCGTTGCAGAGCTGGAAAGACAAGGTTTGGATACGCCAATTGTTGGCGACTTTCATTACAACGGGCATTTACTGCTGACAGATTTTCCTGATTGTGCAAAATTACTGGCCAAGTACAGAATCAATCCAGGCAACGTGGGTTGGGGAGAACGGCACGACGAAAATTTTCAACGCATGATTGACGTGGCATTGAAATGGGACAAACCAGTGCGCATCGGTGTCAACTGGGGCTCTTTGGATCAGGACCTGCTGGCAAAAATGATGGACGAGAACGCCAAAGCTGTCGATCCTGTAGATTCCCATGAAGTGCTGATTCAAGCGATTGTTGAAAGTGCAATTCAATCAGCCAAAATGGCTGAGAAACTTGGCTTAGCGCGAAACAAAATCATTCTCAGCGCAAAAGTATCCGAAGTCCCCGATATGATCGAAGTCTATAGGCGTCTCGCCGCTAAATGCGATCACGCTCTACATCTTGGTCTTACTGAGGCCGGCATGGGCATGAAGGGCACCGTGGCATCGGCCGCGGCCTTGTCTGTTTTACTTATGGATGGCATCGGTGACACGATCCGAGTCAGTTTGACGCCAAGACCAGGAGCCAGCCGCACCGAAGAAGTTGAGATTTGCCAACAGATTTTGCAATCGATCGGACTGCGCTCATTCACAGCACAAGTGACTGCCTGTCCAGGTTGTGGACGGACAACGAGCACGTTATTTCAGGAAATGGCAGAAGATATTCAAACCTATCTTGTTGAACAACGACCAAACTGGCAGAAAATCTATCCCGGTTCTGAAGAACTAAAAGTTGCGGTCATGGGCTGCATAGTCAACGGACCAGGTGAATCAAAACACGCAAACATAGGCATCTCGCTTCCCGGTACTGGCGAAGATCCGAAAGCACCGGTATTCGTAGACGGTCAACATGTCACCACCCTCAGTGGCGCGACAATTGTTCCTGAATTCATCAAAATGCTGGACTCATATGTCCAGAAGAGATATGGCATTCCAACTTCGGTAAAGTAGGATTGAGGCTGTGTACCGCATTGCCTGAGCCAGTCCGCGGAGAATCCTTCCTTAGTAATTCCACCTAGTAATCCTGCTCGAACAATTGGGATACGCGGCAAGACACCACATTTGGTGCCTCACTTTGGGCCGCCGAAAGAACTTTGCTCATAACGACATTTTCGCCAGGCAGGTAGAAACCCAGATATTGTCCTGATTCCAAAGGCGCTACATAGTCTTTCTGCAGTTGAAGGGCGCGAACGAATTCATCCTTGTCAAATTTGCTATTCATTTTGTCCTCGCAAGCGCACAAATGGTCTGGCAGTCAATAAAAGACTGGCCACAACGAATTGAGTGGTACTAAATTGATCATGAGCTAATGAGAAAGATTCTCAATTAACGAATAGATTCAAGTTACACCATCTTAGATGGAGCCGTCAAGCCACCACAAACAATTCGACCAAGAGATAGACAGAATAAGCCATGGCTGGCATTGGAGATTTTCACCCAATTCTCAACAAGACAATCATTCTCAATAAATGTGGCTGCCTTAAGACTAAAACCGTGCGAACAAGTCGCCCGTGTATTCCTTACCATTGGGATTGTGCAACTCCCACATTTGAATGTGCGGACGCTCAAAAGAAGGAATTTTGTTAATGTCATGCGGTCCAAGCTTCTGATGTTCAACGATCACCGCCGGAAATTTTGGGTCGTTCCATACTGCACCGTTATCGAAGTGTCTCAACCTAATATTGGATGCCAATTGCTACTGCGGGCGCGTTTTGCGCAGCCGGTAGCCGATGCGCGGAATGTTCTCAATTATTGAATGCCCTTCCACGTCATCATTGTCCAATTGCTGACGTAGTCGCTTTATAGACGTGCGCAGGGCGTCACCGGTGGCATAGCTGTCGGTATGCCAAACCCGTTGAATCAGTGTAGCCGCGCTGAACACTTCGTCGTGATGGCGGATGAGAAACTCGAGCAAAGAAAACTCGCGCGGGCTCAAGTAAATTTCATTGCCCCCTTTGGTAACTCGGTGTTTGATTGGATCAACAACAATGTCATCAACTTGCAAAACAGACGAGAGAATCACAGGAGGACGTCTCAGAAGAGCTCTGATTCTTGCTGTCAGCTCCTTCATATTGAATGGCTTGGTGAGATAGTCGTCAGCTCCGGAGTCTAATCCCTCTTCCTTTTCAGCCACTGCGCTGCGCCCGGTCAGCATGATAATCGGTGTTGCGCCTCGTTGCGCCCGGTGTCGTCTGCACAGTTCAACGCCGCTCACTAGCGGCAGATTCCAATCCAGAATAGCCAGATCGAAATCACCTGAGCACAGACGGTCCCAGCCGCTGTCGCCGTCGTAGACGATGTCGACCATGTGGTGCTCGCTGATCAAGCAATTTTCGATCGTGGCCGCTAAAACTGTATCGTCTTCGACAAGCAGAATTTTTGCCATGTCAGTTTCCTGGTGTGCGCATTAAAACTATAGCAAGGATCGAGCAATCGACACTGCGATTACTCGATCCTTCAATTGCCCATAGTTATTGCCAACGGCAAGTTAGTTCATCTCAAGAACGTGTCGCGAATTGCATCTTGTTCCCCTTGATCAACAGTGAAGTCTCGATACCCCCAGCCGAAATCGCCGGCTTTCATGAACGCAGCTACCCCAGTCACATCGAGTCCGTCAGCCTGCCTTTGTTGCAAAGTCTGAAAAGCACTACGCCACCAATCTGCAGTTTGTTGGGCTGTCTGGCCCTCGCGATCGATGCCCGTTTCAGAGACCATGAAGGATGTGCCTGTGCGCTGCGCTAGATCCATGGCTGGTTTGAAGAGTTCGTCGAAACTCTTAAAATGATTGTCCGGCGTGCTGTATCCATCAGGTCCGACAACATCAACGTATTGAGCCCCCGGCCAGTAATGCTGAAGATCCGGCTGCGTTCCGATTCCTGACATATCTAGCTTCTGACCAGGGCTCCAGACGAATTTGACATTACTCGCCCCTTCCTGCTGGAAGATATCATGCATATGTTGGTAAGCTCTAACGTATTCTTCGCTCGTGCCCATCGATTGCATATGTCGAAGGTTGAACTCCCAGCCTGGACGCAAAAGAATCTCTGCTGGATTACCTTGGGCATCCTTCATACTCCCTAGTTGTTGCGCCAGGTCGTGGAAATATTGATCGTGATGACCTGAGGCAATGTCAGCGTAGTTGAAATCATTTGCCTTGGGGTTCAACGATACCTCCGGCGTGATGCCCCGATTCAAATCGCCTTGAATGTAATCGCGCAGGTCGCTGATAGAGCCCCCCATCGGTCGATAAAATTGCTCCAAGTCTGCCCTGCCGCCGATCTCTTGATCTAAGGCATCGCGCGCTGCATTGCCACGCCAGTTGCCGTTGGTAAAACCGCCGAAGAGAATGTCGTGGTCGGTACCGCCGCCGACCGGGGGAGTCGGATCGCCGCCTGGTGGTTGGGGTGGTTGTTCGTGACCGGGAGGATGGGGATGATCGGGCGGACAATGAGGATGGCCGCCAGGATTATCACCGCCTGGATGATCGATCGGAGGGTGATGGCAGGGTGGTTTGTCTACTGGAGGATCGATCGGCGGATGATTAACAGGTGGATGGTCACCACCTGCGGTGCCCTCGGCTTTGATGAATGTATCGGCAAGAACTCTCCGCTGCTGATCGCTTAACGTTTCATTCTTGTCTGCATAGCGGAAGAAACCGCCGACACCCAGTATGTCTGTGCCTTGACTACGCTCATCCTGCACATAGTTGAAAGCGTTCTGCCACCAATCGCTCTTTTGTTTTTCAGTCATGCCGTCAGTGTGGAGGCCTGCTTCGGAAGTCATAAAAGGCTTTCCTGTGCGTTTTGCCAGGTCGACAAACGGTTCAAAGAGCTTCTGAAAACTTTCTTCTTTGCCTTTCGAGCTGTAACCGTCCGGGCCAATCACGTCGACATAATTTGAGCCAGGCCAATATTTATCAGGGTTTGCTTGATCTGTTAGTCCGGTTGGATCTACTTTCTTGGTCGGGCACCAAACCATACTTACGTTGTCTGCACCGGCGGCGTGAAAAACATCATGAACATGTTGAAAAGCATCGACGAAATCCTGTCCGCTTCCGACAAATTGGTGCTGAAGATCCATTTCTTTGCCAAAACGCATGAGAATGTCGGCTTGATTCCCGTCTTGACCTCTCATTTGACTCAATTCATGCGCCATTTGCGTGAGCTGTTGATCGTATCGTCCCGAAGCAATCGCTTTATCACCGCCGGCAAAGAATTCGCCATTCAGAGATACTTCCGGTGTAACGCCCTTGGCCAAGTCATCTCGCACATGATTCATTTGTTGCTCGTTGCCTGGTTTTACAGGAAACATTTCCAGATTTGCCTTTCCACCAATCGCCGACTGTAAAGAGTCAAGGGTGACGTGTGCGTTCCCACCGAAGAGGAAAGGGTGATGATTAAAACCGCCTTGCTCCTGTTGACGGACTGCAGATGTTCTGACGTCGTTACGAGGACTTTGAAGACCAGACGCACCAAGACCAGCAAGTGGGTCATCACTAGATTTATAAAGATCATTGACGTTGCCATAATCAATAAACGAGACGGGTTTAATGGCAACGGCGTTCTTGAGGCTTGCTTGTCTTAAATCGTCAATCGAGACCAGTGTATTCTTGTCGGCTCGTTCGGAAGAGGAGTCTATCTGTTGTTCTGAAGCATCCATGCGCATAGTAAGGTTCCTCGCAGTCACTAGTAAAACGTGCACTTGGGAAAAGGCACATTGGAGTGAACCATGTCATCTGTGATCTTGTTGTGGTGAAGCAGTGTCGAATCTGTGGCGAGCGAATTTTGAATTCTAACTAGGAATTCGAAACGAAAACGTGCTGCCCTTGCCGACCACACTAGTAGCCGAAATATCACCACCGTGCAATTCGACAAGAGCTTTGCAGATGGCCAGACCTAAGCCAGATCCGCCTTCCTTCGTTGAATCGGATTCCTGAACCTGCCGAAAGCGTTCGAAAATCATACTGAGAGATTGCGGCGGTATACCGCGACCTTGATCAATAACGCTGAACTCTGTATTTTCAGGAGTGCCTGTGACGCACACCTTCACCGTTGAATTGGGCGGCGAGAATTTGACCGCGTTACTGAGCAAATTGACGAGCACCTGGATCATTCTGTCACCGTCTGCAAATACAAGAGAGGAGTTGGGTTCGCCCACCAGATTGACTTTTCTTTCGCGTGCGATTGGCTGCACAGTGGCTAGCGACTGCTCGATTATGGAACTGATGGAAACTTGCTGTTTGTGCAGCTCGAGCATGCCTGCTTCCATCTTCTCAATCTCCAGCAAGTCTCGGATCAGGGAAAGCATTCGGACACTGCTTTGATCAGCCATGCCGACCAGTTGTTTACCCCGTTCAGTCAGCTCTCCTAGAGAGCCGCTCTCGATCATTTCAAGAATACCTCTTATGGAAGTAAGAGGCGTGCGCAAATCGTGGCTCACCATTTGCACCACTTCTTGGCGCAGGCGCTCAGCCCGTTTACGCTCAGTATTGTCGTGAAGAACGCAAAATAAGGTTCCTTCCGATTGTGACCAGCGCGCTGACCAAAGTGCGTCGATGACAATGCCATCTTGGCGAATCAAGCGCGTTTCGAATGGCGCTATCTGCTCTCCATTGATCATCAACTTGAGATTGTCTTGAGTAACTTCTTTGTCGGCAGAGAAAATCAGCCGGCTGATTTTGCTGCCGATCAATTCTTCGGGGCTGTAGCCAACCAGAACAGTGGAGGCCGGACTGACTGTGATAAAAGTGCCTTTGCCGTCAAACGAACAAATCAGGTCGCGCGCATTTTCAACCACAAGCCGCTCCTTTTGAGCCGCCACTTGCAAGGCGTCAGCCATGTTGTGAAACATGTTGTCCAACTTGACGATTTCATCACTGCCGGTGGCACGTGGATGAAGCGGTACGCCGCTGGCAAGGCGCAAGTTATTGTCAAAGATTGTGGCCAATCTTGTGACGATGCCACGGTTATAAAAGACAGCCACTGTAATGGCGAACAAAATGTCTATCAAAACAGTAATGATCAGGATCAGGCGGACTCGTGAACGGTTTGCCGACTGCAACTCGGGACTAATGCTGAGAATTCGTTTCTCTTCCGTGCACAGAGGAATTAATTGCTGGGAGACCAATTCGCTAATACGCGTCTTGGCTGCCTTAAATTGATGTCTTTTCTCTTTTAGAACAGGTTGATCAAAATCCGCACCGTTAGCCGCTTTATGCTCTTCCAAAAGTTTCATGCACACAACTGCTGTGCGCTCCACTTCTTCAATGGTTGCTAGCTTCTCAGGTTCATCCTTGATCATCTCTTTCAGGCGCGACATCGTATCGGTGATTTCGGCCTTGCTTGTCCAATACTCCGGGTCGAGATTGTTGTTCCCCGATTCCCACTCCAACCTGGTGGAGTGGTCGAGAAAGTCTTTGACCAGGTGATTGATGGTGCCATCGACTGCGCCGGCGCGCGCGGCGCGCAGTGCTAATTGCTCTTGTTGCGACTGCAGGTAGGTTAGATAACTGAGCACGCCAAGTTGAACGACAAGCGGCACCAGCACTAGAAGCAAACCTTTCTGCGGCAGCGTCAGATTGAGCTTCATGTTTACAATACCGACATACCGAAGCGGTTAGTTGTTTTCGTGAAGCTTGCGAACTTCTTCAGTGATTTTCGGCACAACTTCCATGACATCACCGACGACACCATAGTTGGCGTATTTGAAAATGGGTGCGTCTGGATCTTTGTTGATTGCGACAATCACTTTCGACGAAGACATACCTGCAAGATGCTGAATCGCTCCGGAAATGCCAACTGCGATGTAGAGCTGGGGACTGACAGTCTTTCCAGTTTGACCGACCTGGTGTCCATGGTCGATCCAACCAGCGTCCACAACGGCGCGACTGGCTCCCAATGCGGCGCCCAATACATCGCAAAGGTTCTGTAGCATTGGCCAATTCTCAGGTCCCTTAATTCCTCTGCCACCAGATACGATGATTGAGGCTTCGCTCAATTCAACTTTCTGACCTTCGGCAGAATGCGTTGCAGTTACCTTAGCCCGAATCTTTTCAGGCTTGACGACTAGCTCTTCAACAGTAGCCTGGTGACTCGCGTCTGGTTCGTTGGCGGGAAACACATTCGGTCTCAAGGTGACAAACGACAATGGTGAGTTGAATTCGAAAATACCCAATGTCTTACTGGAATACATTGGCTTTACAGCGTCGAATCCGGAACCACTCGCTCGCAATTCGCTCACGTCTGAAACGCATGGCGCATCAAGTCTGGCTGCGGCTCTAGGCATCAAATCCTTGGACAACGATGTGACAGCGGCGAAAACGAATTTAGGATCGGCTTTGGCAACTGCATCCGCGATTGCTGCGGCGTATCCTTCAGTTGAATAAGTGGCGAAATCAGCACCTTCAACGGTGAAGATTTTGGCTGGTTTGTATTTGCTGACTTCGGCGGTTGCAGACTTAGCACCTTCACCGACAATCACAGCGTTGACTGGCTCGTTCATCTTAGTGGCCTGGCGAACCGCTTCCGACAATGCTTCTGCACTGGCTTTGCGAATTTGACCGTTGCGCTGTTCGATGAAAACCAAAATACCTTGTGACATTTCTTTCTCCTAGTTAAAGATTAGATGACTCGTGCTTCGCTGCGCAAAAGTTGAACCAGAGTCTTAGCTTGCGTATCAGCATCGCCCTCGATTTTCTTGCCTGATGGACGATCGGGCGGCATGATCATCTCTTTCAATTTGACTTTGCGTTGATCTCCGCCAACCTTGCCCTTGACTCCAAGTGCGGTGGCATCCTTAACTACAATTTCTTTTTTGCGAGCAGCCATTACGCCCTTAATTGAGGAGTAACGTGGCTCATTGAGACCTTTCTGGGCGCTGAATACTGCTGGCAAAGATCCTTCGACAGTGTCGTGAGCGCCTTCAACTTCACGCTCAGCTTTGAACTTTCCGTCTGCGATTTCGAGCTTCATCAGCACTGTTGCCTGCGGCAAATCGAGCAATTCAGCGAGGATTGACGGTATCTGGTTGTTGTCGCCACCTACCCCTTGCTGCCCGCAAAGAATCACGTCATAGCCACCGTCTTTGATGGCAGCTGCCAATACTTTGCCCGTACCCAGAGGATCGAGATTCTTGAAGTCGTCGTCCTTTAGATGAATAGCTGCATCTATGCCACGAGCTAGCGAGTCACGAATCACATCGGTGCATTCGTCGCCCCCCATCGAGATAACCACGGTTTCTCCACCATGCTTCTCTTTGATTCTCAACGCCTCTTCGACAGCAAACTCATCGTAAGGGCTTGTGATAAAACGCACACCGCTTAGATCGATATTCGTCTTGTCGGCAGCGACGACGATTTTCGCTTCCGTGTCAGGCACGGCTTTTACACACACAGCAATCTTCAAGGACTTTCCTCCTACCACTTCACGCACTGAGATTATAAGTACAGGTAGGCGGAAAGCCCGATTTTTACCACATTCCTTAATTAGGAAGTGGGGACTAGTAGTAAAGGGTCTGGGTTGAAGAGAACTTTAGAGCCGGTTTGGAAACCGGCGGCCCCAGCCGGCTTGGAAGCCGGCGCTCCATTCGCCTTATAAAAGTTCGTCTCTGCTGTTGTTTTGGGTGAACGGGGCGCTTCCAGCTTGACCAGGTTCGATTATTACGCCTGAACCATTTCGTTTTGGATAACTGAGCAGTCCTTGATCCGAGAGATAGCACTTCTCCTGGTCACACCAGGCGATTTGCTCTACCAGCTCATCAGGGTCGTCAACTACAGTGATCAAGTCCAACTCAAGCTCAGTCAGAAAGCCCCTTTGCACAACGTCTTTGCGTAACCAATCCAACAATGGCTGCCAAATTTTGGAGTCGACTAAAAACAGCGGTAAGTGCATGATGCGCCGAGTTTGTATCAATGTCAAAGCTTCGAACAGTTCATCTAAGGAACCAAACCCGCCAGGCATGATCACGAATGCCATCGCGTATTTGACAAACATCAGCTTGCGAACAAAAAAGTATTTGAAGTCTACCGAAACTGTCTGATGGCGATTGCCTTGTTGTTCACGAGGTAGTTGGATGTTAAGACCGATAGAAGTGCCACCGGCAGCGAGCGCTCCTTTGTTTCCAGCCTCCATGATTCCCGGTCCGCCACCTGTAATGACCGCGAATCCTCTCTCTGCCAACTTGCGAGCGATCACCTCGGCCAGCTTGTACTCTTCCGAATCCGGTCCACAGCGCGCTGATCCAAACATCGAAACGGCTGGACCAATCTTTGACAATTCGTCGAATCCCTCGACAAGCTCGGCCATGATTCTGAAAATCCGCCACGTGTCTCGAGCGGTCATCTCTTCTAAGACGAATTGTGTTTCCGACATACTTCTTTCCTCGACTCAATCGACGTTGCTTTTAACCGGCAAGGAATACTTGCAATGCGTGACTCTCAGGTATCATCCCCGTTTTGATTGAATCTTCCAATCTTGTCAAATCAAGGCGCTTTTCGATCAGCCTTTCCAGCGGGAATTTAGATATTCTCTTGAGATCTTTTTCTATCATAAACTCCTTTGCCTTAAGTTCGCCTGCCACTCTTCGTACCAATTCGTTCAGTGGCAGTTCGCGACGAAGAACACCGGGTGGCGTCGGCAAATCGTGATTGTACTTTTCGCACAGCGACTTCATCAGTATCCATTTAGATATCATCGTCTGCATGGTGGCAATAATCGGCATCGCACTTTGTCGGGTGAGAATTTCTTCAGCGCTCGCCAGGGCTTCCTTACCTTTGCCGCTGAGCCAGTAGTCGGCAAGGGCAAAGACATGGGAATGATAGGGACTGAGTTGAACAACAACTTGGTATGTAATGTGGTTTCCCGGCAAAACGTGAACAGACGCCTTCTCAATTTCTGCTGAGATTTGGCGCAAATTCGCTTCAGTGCCGTCCAGCAAATAAGTAATTGCCTGGTCTTCAATGGTGGCACCATGCGCTTTGGCTTCAGTTCGGCACCACGAACTCAATACACCGTTCGGGCTGCCGACATAGAATTTTTGTTTTTCGAATTTTTCGACTTTGGCGTGCTTCTGCACAGCCTTAGTGGTTTTTAGCACCGGATCCAAATTGAACGGACAGGCGAAAATCACATAAGTATTTTCTGCCACCGCCGCTAAAGACTTTTCGAGCTCATCTAACAGCTTGTCTTTGTCTTTGCTTTTAGTGTCACTCTCGGCTTTGGCTCCATCTTCGCCGCCCTTGGAGCGCTTCTTGGTGAACAGTTCGCAGCGATCGATCAAGACAACTTTGTTGCCTGGGCCAAAAGGAAGTGTGCAAGAAGCATCGATGATTTCTTGCAACGGTGGATTATCGAGACGCAAGAAATTCACTGAAGCCCAATTCGGATCCACCAGACTAATGCGCAACTGCTGCACCCGCCTGGAAAGTTCGAACTCTTCGTCACCGGCAATTATCAGTACTGGCAAATGCTTACCCTTATACGATACCGCTTGCTTCAGGTTTCAGTCGCTCACCTGTGGCGATGAAATAACTTCGTTTTGCAATTGAACCGGCAAGATCGCCCATGCGTTCGAGGAATCTTCCACCGAACAAAAACTGAGCGCGCATCTGTGCTCTGGCTGAGTCTTGCGAACCAAGATCAGAGAGAAGTTTCTTTGAAAGCACATCATCAAGGTAGTCGACCTCACTGTCTCGTTTGAGAATTTCTTGTGCTTTTTGCGCAGAGTCAGTGATGTAGCACAGCAAAACTTCTTGCACCATTTTGTGGACGACGTCGGCCATCTCAGGCAGTTCAGATGGCACTTCGAGTTTGTCTTCACGAGCCCAGGAAGCGATTCTCGCTACTCTGTTGGCGTGGTCAGCCATGCGTTCGAATTTGGATGCGATCGATGCGCTGACAAACAATGTACGAATGTCTTTCTCTTGCAGCATATCCTTTTCAAGCAAAAGATCGAGACACTTCTCTTCGATCTCAGTGAACATGCGGTTAATGGAAATCTCTTGTTGCTCAATGAAATTCAAATCGGCACTGGGATCTTTCTTGAGCATGCGAAGCATCTCTTCGACCGTGCGATCCACCAGCCGACCCAGGGTCAGGACATCTTCTTTGAAGAGCATTATCGCTTCGGCTTTCACATCACCACTCCTATTTAGCTAAGTTCTTAAATCGATTTTTCACCTGGCGGGTTCAATCTGTATCCAGATCGATGAACGGTTTCCAGCAGCTGTGGATTTTTCGGATCCGCTTCCAATTTTTGTCTAAGCCAACGAATGTGCACAGCGACTGTTTTCACATCGCCGGAGAAATCCGAGCCCCAGACTTGATTGAGCAAAGTTTCTGTAGAGAGAGTTTTGCCCGCATTTTGCATGAGCGTTCTCAATAAACCAAATTCTTTGGGCGAAAGATCGACTTGCTTACCATGCCAGAGCACCATTTTCGCTTCGTTGTCCAAAGCGAGATCGCCAAGTTGAATACGCCCATTTGTTGGACTCGATTTTCCGGCTCGGCGAAGCAGCGCTTGCACACGGGCAAGTAACTCGATGGCGCTAAATGGCTTGGAGAGGTAATCATCGGCTCCGGCACTGAGTCCTGTCGCAACATCAGCGGGACTGGACCGGCCAGTCAACATCAAAATGGGCACGTCGGAAGATCGCGATCGAATCAATTTGCAAATTTCAGGACCGATCATGTCCGGCAACATCCAGTCCAAAATCACCAGGGAAGGTGACAATTCGTCGAACTTCGCCAGAGCTACGGCACCGCGATTGAACGACGTGACTGAAAATCCGTGGCGCTTCAAATTGAATTCAAGCGTGTCGATGATTGTTTCATCATCGTCGACAAGCATTACTTTTTGCGCACTGGTAGTCATTTGTTTTCTCTCAACGACTTGCACCAACGCTTGGCGGCGATGGAAATTCTAACTGGAAGACAGAGCCGCGCCCTTCTTCAGAGGTGACGTTTATCTTAGCA
>JBBQFO010000141.1:0-12331 GCA_038322035.1 Candidatus Obscuribacterales bacterium | reverse complement strand
TCCTCTAAATTTAGGTTGACACCCACCAGTTATATGCCGAGCCTTGCCGAAATCAGTACCACATTTGGTGCAGATTTCGGTTTAGTGCTTTAAGGGCTCTATGTGAGATTAATGTGCTTGGTCTAATTTTGACAAAACTCTGAACGACCGGTGACAAATTCACTCCCTACTATGAGGGCATGAGTTTCGAGAAGAAACGCCGATTACAGGAATCCCGATAGATACAAAGGAGTCGTTGGCATATGTCAGATAGATTGCAAATCAGTGATGCCCGTCAGAGTTCACCCCAGGGGCAGGGAATCGCATACAACGACGTTATGTCGGGTCCGCGAAGCGCTAATCCAACCGAGCCGCACGGACCAATCACCCCGCCTATCGAACCGCCTGGCAGAACGCCTACGCCTGGTTCCACTTCGGACGCTAATGCTGCGGCGAGCGCAAACAGTAACGGCTCGATCTCGAACAGACAAGTATTTCTGAATTCCAGCGCTTACGCACCTGGCCTGGCCGGCGGCGGAGAGTGCACCAAGAGTAAATCCCTGGGAGTGAACATCCTCGGGTTAATTGGCGGTAGCGGTGGTGAGTCTGGCCCAGATGCAGACTGCATGGCCAAGCGACAAGAAGTAATCAAACAGCAGACCGTCTGCAACTCAGCAGTGAACGATGCCATGGTAGCAAGCAACATGATGGACAAAGTGTTGCAAGCCGGTCGCGAATACAACACCAACCCAGCAGCTCGTCCTGTATCGGAGTTGGCAGGGGCGGTAGCCACACAGTTCGCGGGCAGTTCGTTGAAACAAGCTGGTTCTTGCGATGCAATCGCTCAGGTCTACACAGGCAAGGACACCACACTGCAACTGCCTTCACTGCAAATCGATCAATCGGATCTTGACCGCACCAAACCAAAACCAGTAGAAGCACCAAAGCCGGTGCCAGTCGCTGCGCCAGTTATTGAACAACACGCAGCAAGAACTATAGTGCACCACAAGGTTACGCATCCTGCACCGAAGAAAGATGTAGATTGCGAAACTCCGAAAAAGCATTAAAAGGTAACCACTGTCCGATTGGAATTGAGCCGCCAAAATGTCTGCACATCACGAAACCCAAATTTACAGCCCACATTCAGCGTCAGTTGAAGGCGACCGGTTAAGCAACGCGAAACACTCTGCCGCACACAGCGGTTTGCACAGCGAAGCAATCAATCATCTGTCTGGCCCAAAAGCTAAGACTGTGAGCGATAAAGGTTCAGATAGCGAAAAGTTCAAGGTGACAAACGGGGATTACTGGGTGGTCCGAGGAGACAATCTCTATAAGATTGCCCAGAAATCTCTCGTCTCTCAAGGGAAAGATCATCCTGATGGTCGCTCAATCTACGCTGAAATCGACCGCATCGTAGAGCTCAATCTCAAATGGTATCCAAAACTAAAAGATCATCGGCTTGAACCAGGAATGATTTTGTCGGTTGAAGACAAAAATCAAGCAGCCAAGGCAAAGCCTGTTTCCGAGGCTAATCAAACAGCCACAGCCACGAAAGGCAATGACCAAAACGGCCCGTGCACCGACCAGACATGGAAGTTTGCAGAGCCAGGAACGGTCACCACTGCTCAGAAATGTGACTTGGTTTTTGCACCAGCAGACAGCAAAGTTGTCGTTCATCCAGGCGGACAAGCGCTGTTGCAGCGGGGCTCCAGTGGATTCGTCTTCAAAGGTGGAAGAGCCACTGTCGAAGAAGGAGCGACGGTGCTAGACGCCGGTGGAGCGATCGAGCTAAAGACCGGCGCAAGATACGTCGATATGCAAGAGCTCACGAAGCAAGCACAAATGGCACGTCAGGCGCAGGCGGATGCACTAGCACAAGCCAGCTTGAAACAACAAGATATTCCACCCCAAATCTAGGTATCAGAATGTTCAAAGTCCGTACACTTGCCGCGATTGCCCTCGTTGCGTTTGCACCAATGGTAACCATCAAAGCTCAGGCTCAGGGGAACAACGATGTGCCAGCTGCCTCTACGGGCAGTGGCACTCAGTTGGCCATGGCCGTGCCAACCTGCGACCCAGCAAACCTACGCGTCGTCGCGCAGAAGAACTATCAGTGCTCCCAATTTCGCATTGCCCAGCAGCTCTACAAGCAAGTCTGCCAGATGCCCGGCGTCACCGCGAACGACTATTACTGGTTAGGCGAAAGTTATATGCACGCTTCCATGTTCAACGAAGCAGCAGGCGCATTCCAAGAAGGCGTCAAACTATCACCAACGTCAGACTCGCTCCACGTCAGTCTTGTGAACAGTTTGATCGCGTCTCATCAGATCGGACAGGCCCACGATGCTTGTCTGAAAGCAGCCAGTTCAGTGTCTGATCCAAGGGCACGCAAACAACTCGAAGTTCTCCTCAAAATCGCTTCAATGCCGTTGCCTCCTGCAATGCAGAGAGAAAGTCGCGGCACCAATCACGTGGAGCGATAAAAAACAATGACCATTTCGTCGAGATCGCTAAAAACAAGAAGCAAATCAGGAGTTGTGGAACTGCCTTTTGTGCTCTGGATCTTTTTTATCGGATTGGCGTTCCCGCTGATCAATCTGATGACAATTGGATTACGTCTAACATTTTTGTATACGGCAACCCACACAGCCTGCCTGCGAGCTTGCCGCGCTCAGACTTTCCTTACACAAGTCGAGGGCAAGCCTTCGTGCAAAATGATGGCCAACCAGGCTGTGCAAGACGTGACAAGCAAGTTCACAGGAATCCATGTTACGCAGATCACTACTCAGATTCTCACCACAAACATTGACAATTCCACTCAGAGCCGCACGGTGAGTCCTCTCACCAAACCTGCAGACGTGAGCAAAAACACTTACCAAATCGAAGTGGTATTAGCCTGTTCGGCTGATCCATTTTTACCGATGCCATTACCCGTGCAAATTGCGGGACTTTCGGCACCTCTGCAAGTCACTCTTTCTGATCGTCAATACTGTGAAAGTCCGGATGGACTCAACATCTAAGTAGGATTCTCGAAATTTATGAATACGTTTTCGATGGCGCCAAAACAAACTCGATCCAATCAAGGGCAAGGAGTCATAGCACTCGTTGCCATCGTCGGCTTCTTTTTTATGCCGCTGATTGCAGTCTTCACTTTTGAAATTGCTCGGCTATACCTGGCCAAGCAAGAGCTGCAAAATGCCTGTGATGCCGCTTCATTAGCGGCTGTTGCTACCTTGGCGAGTTCCGACAACAGTGACACCACTACCGCTCACAAGAATTCAATTCAAGCAGCTTTGAAAATTCTGCAGCGCAACTTCGTGCTCGGCAACAAACTCACATCTGCACAACTCGCTAGCAGTAGAGATGACCAAGCACAAAACATCGGCGAGACAAAAGCATTTTTCGAGTTCTTAAACCCAGTCACCCACGCAGTTGAAGACATCTCCAGTCCAAACGCGAAAATCGTCAGAGTATACGGCAGTCTGATGGGCACACTTGCCTTCGGACAGTTCGTGGGCATCAAGTCACTGGCAGTCAATGCAATCGCCACTGGTGCTGTTCCGAGATTCGATGTGGCATTGTGTTTCGATATTTCCGGTTCTATGGACGACCAGACGCCGATTTCATGCGTTAGACGAAAGTGGGACCCGACCTTGAACGGTGGATCGATCTCGTACGAAGTGATCTCCGGCAACAATGGAGTCGCTAACGGAAAACTCTTCGATGTAATCAAACCAGATGCGACGGGCAGCAGCTTAAACGGTGTTCCGCCGCAGTTGCTCACCGAATCCTATTGGAACGGAAAGATGTATTTTACTGAGTATTTAGCCAAAATTTATGGCGTTCCTGGATTACGTTCATTGAACGGCTATCCGGATGCTGGTCAACCGCCAGGCAACTATCCGCCCGGAACAGCCTACACGTGGGACGGCTACCAGGCCTTCACCGACATGGTGGTAAATATCGACGGCAACCCGACTTTCAACGCTTTTGACTATCAGGGATACAGTTTTCCAAATCTGAACACACTCATTGAAGCAGCTAGAGGAAATCTGGAAAACGACGCAGTCTACAAATCCAGCAAGGCAAACACATCTGTCACCGTCAATCCAAAAGCCGGTTATCAGAAGGCTTATTTGGATGCCGCAGCGAACAGATTGCAGCCAATGAACGACGCCAAGAATGCACTCGTCACTTTTAACGACATCCTCAACACTGACGCGGATACACACTTCGGTTTGGTGTCGTTCGACTCGGCTGTGGGAGCGGACCAAAACAGCACAGAAACCTGGTATTCAGTCGATGAAAGTTCGTCTTACGGACAGAAGAAAGGATTTCCTCTACCTCACGTAAAAATCGACAACGCCGTCAATGCGAGCAATTTCGATCAAGTCAACAAATCAATTAAATCGTGTGTGGCGATGGGCTCGACAAATATCGGCGGTGCCATTCACGAAGCGGTGCAGGACATCAAAAATAAATCCCGCCTGGGCAGTGTCAAAGCGATCGTTCTCTTCACCGATGGAGAGCCGACCCTGCCGTGCGGTCCACTCGACACCAGCGACCCATTGCGCAACGCGCGCCTGGCTGCCGTCGAAGCGAGAGATGCGGGTATCGCCGTCTACACAGTTGGACTGGCGCAAAACCCAGCAATCATACCTCAACAAGTGGCGATCTTGAATGACAAAAACAGTGATCCGTCGACTGGTGGAATTGCTGCAATAGCTGGGCACGGTGGCACTTTCACTGAAGTCACAAACAGCGCCGATTTGAGAACTGCTTTCGCAAAAATAGCGCGCAACTTGGTTAGACTGATTGCTCATGAGGCAAATGGCGATGTATAAGCAAACAAGTAAAATTTCGCGGTCAGCTAGAAACAAAAGTGGATCGCTCTTGGTCGAGCTATCATGCTGTTCCTTCATGATGCTGGTGTTCGTCATTCTCGCGGTTCATCTAAGTGCCATTATATTCGGTGCTTATAAAAACGACATCGCTTGCCGAGATGCCGCACGCGCAGCCGCACAAGGCGAGGACCTGAGCCAAGCTACCAAACTAGCTCAGGTAGTGTTGAAGGGACACGAGACCGTAAGTTTCGTAGGAAAACCAGTGCTCAAGAGTCCAATCATCTACCAAACTTATAACGGCGCCCCCGGCCCACAATCCTCACCCTATGTTGAATTGAGTACGTCGACGGAAGTGACATTGCCGTTTCAGCCGCTCACATTTTTCGGCAACGCGCAGTTCAAAGACGGGAAGTTGAAGTTTTCAAACACCTATACGTTTCCAATAGTGCGACTTAAATGAACCATCATGCTTGAGGTTCGAGAGTGCTTTCTTCTGGTGGCTTCGGTAAAGCCTTAAAAGCACCATCAACCAATCCGCTCATTTACATGAGCAGCGGATTCCACGCCTCAGAGTTTTTGGAAATCGTGCTGTCAGGATTGCGCTGGAATTCTGATATCCCGTAGAAGTCCGTGCCCAACTTTCGCACTTGCGTTTGATCGTATTTTTCGATGTAAGCATAAACTTCAGGTGCTTTTTGCTGCAGGTCTTCTCTAGAATTACCACCTTGTCTATACATTCGGATCGCATTGGCGAAAGCCTCTGCTGGATTATTTGACGGATTCATCGGCTGCTTTACTTTGGCTAATGTCTGCATCTCAGCATCCTTAATCATTGAATCGCTTTCTCCAGCAATAGCATTTCCATTCGCGTCGGTCTTTTGCCAATATTCAGGCTGGCCGTCCTTTCTAACGAATTCGTAGAGTCGACCGTCTTTGGTTTCCAATGCAAATCTGTCGCCGCCGTCCGGGCTTTTGCCAATCGATTTAAAGCCTAACGCTTCGCTGTCACGGGGAGCAATGCTGTCCGCCTCGTGCCCTAACTCATGCATCAACACACTGCCGAAACTGGGCTTCCCGCTTCCCAGATCTTCATCTACAGGGGAAAGGTCATCTCTGCGAATCGTCAGCCGCCTTTCACCATTGCCGATTGATCCATGATCAGCATAATTTCCTTCACCCTCTTTGTTTGACAAAAAAGCAATGTGCATCGGCTTGCTGAACCAACTGCCTCCAGCTAGTTCTGGATACTTGGCAAGAGATCGTTCAAGCACATCCAATTCCGCAGCTTTTGGCTCTCGGTATAAAGACTTGCTTTGATCGGGCAGGTCGTCCACCGTGTCGAATTTAATTCGGTATTTGTTTTCCAAGTCTTTTTTGCGTTGATCGATTTCTTCTTTTATTTCTTTCGGCTCGAAGCGCTCAGTCTGCGCTTCACTACTATCAGAACTTAGTCCTAAAATGCCACTGCCAAACTCTTTTGGCAACTTTACATATTCCTGCTTGCCGGACAGATCTTGCTGTTTTGGTTTGATTCGCTCTTGACGCACTTCGTCGAGCACGTTTTTACTAAGTTGTTCGTTGTGATCGGATAATCTCTGGACGGCATCAACACCGGCCTGTGCCGATGCACTAGCTTCTACACCCATTGCGCGTACCTCTGCGAGTTACAATCAAATGCCACTGAAGAAATAGTCAGTTGTTTTTCCGTGATGCCATTTAACAACTGAAATGATTCGGAGATGTTAAGGCATTCATTTCTCTGGACTTTTACGTCTTATCCTCCGTCAACGACATTACAGTGCCTGAATGGATCATGTTGTATGGTGATTTGATCTTTGGATTCGAGTTATTTGCTATTCGTACGATCTCTGCTTGTATCTCTTTCACGGTAGGCTTAGTTGTCGCTGCTGGATGCATGCGAACCCAATTGTCTTCTGCTATTGCCCAGAGTGTGTCCCCATCTTTAACCTTGTGAGTGGCGTTACCTTCGGCATCGATAGTGATAATGGAACGTCGACCATGGATAATTTCGCTGCCGTCCTTTTTGATTTCTCTTACTTGATTGCTTGGCTGAGGGTAAGTAATTCTGACAGTACCTTCCTGATCGACTTTCACATCCGCGGGATTGCCCTGCGCGTCTACCCACGAATCTCCCTGTTTGTGCGCAACTTCCTTACCGTTCTTGCTAATTTTTGTTGGATTTTCAGCGTTTGGCTCTATGGTCACTCCCGTTTTCGTGGCCGCAGGCTCCTCCTTGTGAGTTTCCTCCGAGCCATCTCGCTTAATTGTGGTCGTGAAGATTTTATCGCCGTTAGCATCTAAGTTGTGAAATATATAGTTGCCGTCAGAATCGACTTCGTGGGTGCTATGGAATGTTTTGCCTGTTACCCCTCCATTCGAATCATATTCGGTCATGGTGTCATTGTCACCGCGCTTGTAGAAGTAACCATTAGGCTCGGTGACCTGGTCGATCTTGCCTGTAGTGTCATAATGGAACTGTCTTTTTTTGCCGTCTGCGTAATCCACCTCGGTAACGCGCGACGGCTTAGCGTTATCGTCGTAGACGACAGTGGTGCCATCAGTGTGATGAACTTCTCTGGTACCGACCTTTGCGCTGGTAATAACAACATCACCGGTTTCAGGATCGCGGGTGGCTGTTTCACCATCTCCGAAAGAACGCTTGACCGGTGAGCCACCCTTGGCGGTGGTTGTTATTGAGCTTATTGCTTCACCATCGTACTCCAATACATTTGTAGTTCCATTCAAGTCAGTGATTTCAGTGATGCGATCAGGATTTCCGTTATCTCCATGCTTTAATATCGAACCATCTGGCTTCTGCACTTCGCTCGTGCGGTCTGCCTTTGTCTTAGTGACGTCACCTGTCGCTTCGTTGAATTCGATGTTTTTGATGGTAGTTTGATCGACTTCAAACTTGTTGGTTATCTTGCCTTCTTTGTCGCTGTTTGTTTGAAGCCTAACTGTCTTATCATCATTGTAATAAAGCGCGCTTGTGCTGCCATCTGGATAAGTAATTTTTGTCACGTGCCCAGCGTCAGCATTGTCTACGTGCTCTATGGTGGCACCGTTTTTGAGGAATGTTGCCGAGGTATGGGACGATTTGCTGGCTACTGTTTCGTTATCGACCAGTTCTAAATCACCGAGAAGTCCCTGCGCTTTAAGCGCACTGTTTGCCTTTTCAACGTCGCGCTTTAGTGCCTGAGGATCCAGATGATCATGCTGCAGATCTCTGTAAAGTGAGCTGTAGTCTTTCTTGTTTTTGACCTCTACGGCATCGCGCGTGAAATCTACTTCGCCTGACATAAAATCCTCATCCAGTAACTTACAAGTTGTGGTTAGTAAAAAAGTGCGGGTTCGGCTGAACATCCTTAACATAGTTGCCAGGTGTTAGGAAGTTGTTAAATGGCTGAAACTACCATTCTTCTTGACTCGGAAATGTCAGAGGGCGAACCTTATTGATTCGCTGGGCAAGAAGTCCTTAACTGGGATGATTGGATATACCAGGGAATTCAATGTCGCCTATAATTTAAAGAGATACCTCATAAGAGCATCCGACAATGATTCTCGTGGTTCGTGCAAAAAGAGATATTCGTCCTGGAACGGTGATCACGCTGGAGCTCCTCGACGAATTCAAAATGCCTGACTCTGCTTACGACCCCAATGGCGTAGGCAGCACGGCTATGGCGATTGGCAAAACCGCTGCCAACTTAATTCCTCAGGGGCAACAAGTTCGAATATCAGACCTTCAAGCGGACGCGCAAAAGACATTTGGTCCCACAAAGTGGGAGCAGTTGAAGACGACGGCGGAAAAAAAGGTCGAAAACAGAGTTTATGTTGAAGCTGAACAGTATTGGCAGCTCGCCCTGGACGAAGCCGACCATCAGCTGAGCAAATCGATGAGAGTGGTTTCCCTGGATGGGTTAGGCGACCTCTACTGCCTGCAGAAGCGGTACGCCGAGGCTGAGGGGATCTATACGGAAGCGTTAATCACTAAAATCGAGCTTGTTGGCGAAGAGCATGCCGCCATTGCCTTCGGGCTCAGCAAGCTCAGTAATGCCATGTATTACCAGGGAAAAATCGCCGAAGTGGAAACGCTTTTGGCTCGGGCGCTGCCTATTCTGATGAAACACTTCGGCAGATGGCATAACGAAACGACCTACGTCATAACCAAGCTGGAACGCATCTATGCGGACCAGGGTAAGCGTTTCGACCGTCCCGCAGATCCCGATAAATGGCTTACGGAAGCCAAAAAAATTATCGAAACAGTGGATGCAGAGAACGCTCCGCTGCCTGCCCTGATCTGCCCTATCTGCCATCGCCAATTCAAGGGTCGCCAGTGCTTAAGATGCACACAATTCGGGTCGCTCGCCATGTTACCTGTGTCGCCTCACGACCAATAGGTTATTATGAAATTCTGCTAGGTTTCGGAGTGAATTGATGCCCCGCAAGATCTTGCCAACCTTGGCACTGCTGCTGACTACGGGTTTGGCTACATCTCAAGTTTCTGCACAACAAGGCGAATGGTATCGCCCGACTGAGCCACCGGCGCAGCTGCGCCAGGCGCACGGGATTTATCAGCAAGCTTTGCAAGCATTTTCAATGGGCGATGACAACGCGACGATTCAGCTCTGCCGTCAAGCGGAGAACTTCTCGCACGGCGACAAAAACATTTGTCACTTGATGGCCCTGGCATACGCCAGAAGTGGTGACAACTACAACGCCATGATCAAGTTTCGCGCTGCGCTTCAGCTTGATTACAACTTCGTGCCTTGTCGAAATAATTACGGAATCTTTTTAAAGAAGACGGGCAAAGACACTGAAGCCATGAGGATGTTCGAGGAATGCAACAAGATTGAGCCGAACTATCCTGATGCTTACTATCACCTCGGCGAAATCTATCACGAAAAAGGCGATCTGGATAAGGCGATCGACTTTTTCGAAACCGCGACGAGAAAAAATCCAAACTACGTAGATGCCCAGAAAGACCTGGGTCTGGCCATCTACGAGCGATACACCTCTGGACAGGGTGGTACCATCGAGGATTCCATCGAGAAGCTGCAAATTGCTGAAAAGTTGATGCCGACCAATCCGATCATTCACTATCACTTGGGCAACATCTATTGTTCAAGTGGAAAGTTGGATGAGGCTGAAGCTGAGTTCAGGACTGCGTTGAGCAATGACGTAAAATGCGCACCGGCGCATTGGGAGTTGGCTCGAGTTCGATATTACAGAGGCGATCCGAATCGATGCCTGGACGAGATCAAACAAGCTTCGAAGATCAATCCACTCTACACCGACACGAAGAAATGGCCACACGTAGATCCGCTCGCCATGCGAACTATGGCAGCGAAATGCCTGGAGTTCGAAGGCAAAAATATAGATAGCGTAGAAGCGTGGAAAGACGTTGCCGGTATGCAGCGAAACAATGCCGAGGTGCTCAAACACATCGCGGATATGGAAAGAGTGCTGCGTGCCAACGTTAATAAGAAAAGAAAAGGGGCTCAATTCGATCCCGAAGAAGTCAATGCACTGGTGCGAAAAGGCTTGACCCAGGTTGACGACGGCGATATGGATGGTGCCAAACAAACATTCAATCGCGTTCTGGAACTCGATCCGCTAAACTTTGACGGCACACAGAACCTGGGAGCCGTGCTGGAAGCGCAAGGGGACTTGAACGGCGCATCAGCGAAGTATCAAGCAGCGATGGCGCTGCAACCTAAATACGACGGCTGTGTTTACAACTTTGGTTATCTGCTGGAAAAGATGGGCTTGCCGGCCGATGCTGGGCTGAAGTTTCAAGAATTCCACGAAATCGCTGGTCGCTATCCTTACGATCCAAAGCACATCGTGTCGCTGCAGCAAGAAGAAGCCAGAAAACGCGCCCGAGCTGAGCAAATTAAAAAACGCGGCTACTAGCATCTCGTTCTAAACCGGCATGAGAGTATCTAAACGTACCCAAAGAAATACTTGATATGATTCTACTGTCCATACAGTCCATACCTCGGCACCCGTAGAGCAATAAAAATGAGCAAACCAGTTTCGACTCTAACACTGCAAAAGTACAAGACCGAAAACCGCAAAATAGTTTGCTTAACTGCTTACGATTATTCGACCGCCCAGATCATTGATCGAGCAGGCGTTGACCTAATCCTAGTAGGCGATAGTCTGGCCATGGTGGCATTAGGTCACCGCACCACACATGCTGTCACCATGGAAGAAATGCTACATCACACCAAAGCCGTGACGAGAGGCGCACAGACTGCTCTTGTAGTTGCGGATTTGCCATTCATGAGCTACCAGGTAG
Source organism: Candidatus Obscuribacterales bacterium (assembly GCA_038322035.1). Classification (GTDB taxonomy): domain Bacteria; phylum Cyanobacteriota; class Vampirovibrionia; order Obscuribacterales; family Obscuribacteraceae; genus PALSA-1081. The sequence continues at coordinate 1,186 of JBBQFO010000141.1, read as the reverse complement.
ATGTGATTCAAGCAATAACAAACGCAGGACGATTCATCAAAGAAGCACAAGCGCAGGCAGTGAAGTTGGAAGGCGCCACTAAACTGAACCTCGAAATCGTCGAGCGTTTAGTAGGAATGGGAATTCCAGTAATGGGTCACCTAGGTTTCACTCCGCAATCTGTACATGGACTAGGCGGCACCCGAGTTCAGGGCAGAACAGCTGAAGAAGGGGCACGCCTATTTCACGAAGCGATGGCTCTCGAAAGAGCCGGAGTATTTGCAGTCGTCCTGGAGATGGTACCGTCCATAGTGGCGAAGATGATCACCGACCGCCTCACGATCCCAACAATCGGAATCGGAGCAGGCAACGATTGCGACGGACAAATTCTCGTAACCGACGACCTTCTCGGCAAATACACTGACTTCAAACCACGCTTCGTACGCCGCTATGCAAACCTCGCAGAAAGCTGCCAGGAAGCCATCAAGAGCTATGCAAAAGACGTAACGAACAAAGAGTTTCCAGACGCCTCGGAGTCGTTTACCTTCCCTCCAGACGAAGAAGCAGAACTACGCAGTCTGATGGACGAAGAAGACCTAGTGCGCGGCGAATTCACCTGCTAATCACGGTCAAGTGATCAGTGACAAGTACCGCAAGAATGAGTACTGCATGAGCCACATCCGCCGCCACCGGTACTGCTGCTGGTTGACTTGGTAGAGCCCTGTCCGACGTCTGGAGTAACACCACCGGAGCGGATGAATGCGTTCCAAATGCGGTTAACTGAAGACGAACCACATGCGGTGCAGTCTGCTTTGTCAGAGACTTCGCTCATGGATCGTTCAATACCGAAAACTTCTCGGCAATCCTGGCATCTATATTCGTATAACGGCATGCACGTGATTCCTCAAACTTGCGTTAGTGAGTAGGTTCGGGCGGAGTCTTATCCGAGCTTGCTGGATCAGGTTTACTTGCTGCAGGAGCTGCGTCAGACTTTGTCACATCAGGAGTCTTACTTTGTTCGGCTTCGGTCTTGGATGCATCCAGTGATGACTTCTCAGTCGCCTTTTCAGTTGAGTCCGGCAGCGCCTTCTTATCCGATTTGTCTTCCTGTTGCTTGTCTTTCTTGTAGTCCAGTTGCCCGGTAACCAACGCGCGAACGTCATTAACCATTATGACAACCATTAGAACAATCAGGGTGACGAATCCC
>JBBQFO010000140.1:0-12340 GCA_038322035.1 Candidatus Obscuribacterales bacterium | reverse complement strand
GTGACAGCCAAAATGGAAGGTGATAACGACACTTACACGAGAACCAAAGAAGCTTCTCTTGTTCCGGGTGTAGTGTCGGCCAATGAAGTAATTGTGCTGGAAAAGGTTGTTGCTGCAGATCGCGAAAAATTGAACGCCTGGAATGAAAATGTCAGAGCTGCAGAAAATGCAGTCAGAGCCTTAAACAATTCTGTTAAGTCTCAAGGAGCAGCGACCAACAACTACAGAGATATTGCCGACTATCTCACCATTGCCGCACCATTTAACGGCTATATCACTGAACGGAACATGCACGTTGGCAGTTTCGTTGGACCGCTCGGAAAAGGTGCTTACCCTCCGATCGTTCGCATTCAACAACTGAATCTATTGCGTATCATTGCGCCAGTGCCGGAAGTTGATACTAGTGGTGTCATTCCTGGTGCCAAAGTACAATTTACGGTTTCTACTCACCCTGGTGAGCGATTTACCGGAACGGTGGCTAGGCTGGGTAATTACCTGGATCAAAAGACTAGAACGATGCCTGTTGAGCTCAATTACTGGAATCACGACAATCGCGTTTTGCCGGGCATGTTCTGCGAAGTTTACTGGCCAACGCAGCGACAACATCCCACCATGTTCGTACCACTAACTGCGGTCGAGACCAATTCGACCATCGAGACCTTTGTATGTCGAGTCAATCGAGACAACAAAATTGAGTGGGTGAAAGTGAAGCGTGGACAGATGATGGGCAACATGGTCGAAATCTTCGGCGAGATAAATCAAGGCGATAAAGTGGCTTTGCACGGCACTGATGAATTGAAGCAAGGAACTGAAGTGAAGCCGGTAGAAGTAGACCGACGCACTGCCGAAGCAGCACCTGCTCCAAGACCTTCGTATCATGCCGAGGGCGCACCATTGGTGGTGCCAAATCCTGAGCGCGAAAAATCATTTAGATCATCCGAAAGCCGCGAGACCAGTGCAACTGGATTCGCCGCTTCCCAACAGCCCCAATTCGATCCACCGAAGACCTCTAAGTAAATCGCAGTCCCAAAATCCTGGAAGGTGTCTCGTGCAGCAACTCAAACCGCGCCCCCTAAAATACGAAACCATTCGCGACATCGATACTTTTATCAATCATATTAAAGACGGTTCGCTGAAGAACTGTGTGGTGCAAGGACTGGATGTGGCCATCCTCTGTGTCAATTGGAGTCAGGTCAACACTGACAATACAATGTTTCTAGGCTGCAAGATGGTCAGTGTCGAGGAAGAAGCAGCGTTGCTGAGAAAGGGCGCACATTTCTTTGCTCCGTTTGGCGGACTTCCATACAATCCTTATCGCACCACTTTGTACACGCCGCAGGAATTGATGGGTGGTTACGATCCAGTTGAAAATAACAGTCTAGATATTCGAATCAATCGACATTTCGATGCTCATGGTGGACACGACGCCGACATTATGGAAGCTTTGTCTCAGCGTATTCATGATTATTCGATCGATACTGCAATAAAAGAGTTGCTGGGGTTTGATGATGCTACCGGTCTAACTGTGCGAAAGGCAGTTGGTATTATGGGTGGACACCTGGCCACTCGCGATGATCCGTATTACCGAAAGACTGTCGAACTTTCCCGACTGCTAACGCAAGAGGGATACTTTGTTACTAGTGGTGGCGGCCCCGGTATCATGGAAGCGGCCAATCTTGGCGCCTATCTTGCCACTGCTGATGATGACTCGATAGATAAGGCGATTGCTATTCTCAGCAAAACACCGAGCTATGCAAAGCCTGATGGCACCGAAGACCCAGGATACATTGGACGAGCCCGAGAAGTGATCGAGCAGTATGCCAACGGTGCAGAGAGTCTGGCAGTTCCGACTTGGTTTTATGGTCATGAACCAGTCAATCTTTTCGCTTCGCACATAGGAAAGTATTTTTCGAATAGCATCCGTGAAGGGGGGCTTTTGGCGATTTCAGTCTTTGGAGTAGCCTTCGCACCTGGCAGCGCTGCCACCACCGAAGAAGTTTTTATGGATGCGTCACAAAATCACTACGCAACCTTCAATTTCTACAGTCCAATGGTCTTTCTTGGCGAGGGGCATTATCTGCAATCACAAGTTTACTCTTGCCTGGCTCAGCAGGCTGTCGGTCATCCGTATGCGCAAATGATTACCATATCGGACAATCCTAAAAAGCTTGTTGAGTTCATCAAAAAGCATCCACCAGCGCCGCAGTAATTGCCTTCACCGTTTCACGAATGTAGGATTGATTTCGGTTAAACTTATAGGCTCACAGCATAAGTTTAAAGCGAGGTCGCAGTATGGCGTCAGTCACTAAGATTTTGGCATTTGCAGGTAGCTCACGAACCGATTCGTTCAACAAGAAGTTGGTCAAGGTGGCAGCAGAAGGTGCAAGGGAAGCCGGAGCAGAGGTTACATTCGTAGATCTGCGAGATTTGCCGATGCCCATCTATGATGGAGATTTGGAAGCGAAAGAAGGCATTCCAGAAAACGCAAAGAAGCTCAAGAAATTGTTTCTCGAAAGTGACGGCTTGCTGATTGCTTCGCCTGAATACAACAGTTCAATTTCAGCATTGTTGAAAAATGCCATTGATTGGGTGTCGAGACCTGAGCAAGGTGAGAAGCAGCTGGCATGTTTCGATCAGAAGGTGGCTGGTTTGATGAGTGCATCGCCCGGTGCGCTAGGTGGACTGCGAGGATTGGTGACTGTTCGCTCAATTCTCGGCAACATCAAGTGCACTGTAATTCCTGAACAAGTCGCTGTCTCGAAAGCCTCCGAAGCGTTCAACGAAAATGGCACCATGAAGGATGAAAAGCAAGAGAAGTCGGTGCGAAACATCGGCGCCCAAGTTGCGCAAGTTGCATCCAAGTTGCACGGTACTGAATTGAAACAGTTGACCGAGGCGCAAAAGTGATTGAACAAAAGAGGCACCACATTAGCGGTGCCTCTTTCAATTTTAGAAGATCAATTAACTAAGCTGACAATAGCGAGCTGAGTTTGTTGGTGCCAGAGCTTTCTTCTTTATCAGCTGATTCGGAGCCGGGTTCCAAATTGAATCCAGGCAACCAACCGCTGCTTGCCAGAATGGTTGCGCGCACTGTTTCTGCGCTGCCATCATGCAATGCGATTTCTTTATATACCGACAACAACTGGAGCGTCGTCATCAAGCATACATTTTTCTTGGATGCGTATTCGGCCAGCTCACTGTTGAAGTCTGACGAATTCAGTGGTGATGGGGCTGTATCGCCGCTCTTGCAAACGAGCAGAATGCCTTTTGGTTCAACACCTTGTTCGCACCAGTAACGAGTCTGTGAAATCGACAACTGTCCAAGGTGAGTACGATCGGCTTGGCTCTCTGTCCAAACGATTCTCGCGATGGATATATTCTTGTCTTCGGAAGTATCAAGACGCAACTCGTGTTTGTCTTCTTCCGAGATTTTTACGCGCCATCCAAGCATCGTCAGAACCTTTCCGCAAGCTTCGACGAGTTCTTCGCCTTGAGCTGTAAGCAGAGTGTTTCGCAGCCCCTTGGTAAGAGCAACACGGCTCTCGACTTCTTTGATCTTCTGCTGTGCAAGACGAACTTGCTCGTTCAGCTCGGTCAACTCTTTGCTGAGTGAATTAAGCTCGGAAGAAAAGTACTTTTTGCACCATTCTGGTACCGTGCTTGAGCCCGCTTCTTTAATAATACTCATTCCCTTTGCTCCGTTGCTGGTCTGTGATTCACCATTAGTAGTTGACGCCTCTACCCGCGCTTCGTCCTCTCGTTTCGACTCTTCGCGTTCGACCTTATCACTCGATGATTGAAAGTTGAGTTTTAAAGACGACGCAGGTTCTTCGATCTTCTTTTCAGTGTTGCTAGAAACTTCCCCGATGATTTCGGCAAATTTGTCTAGCGTGGAAGGTGTTGATGTGGTAGCCAATTCTGGCTCTTCTTGCGAGTCTGACTCTGCCTGGATCACCGGTTCGAATTCACCAGCCATTATCGCATCGAGTATGGACTTCGGCTCTTCGACTGCTGACTTGGACTCTTCAATTTTAGAGATTGGCTCTTCAAAAGAAGAGTTGGATTTTTCTGCAGAGAGTCGAGTCTCCTCTTCAGATTCTTCAGCAGTTGTTGGACCAAACTCACCTTTTACTTCGAGTGGCTCGTCCTTCTTACTTTCAACGCCTTGATCAGCTTCAGTTGAAACTGGTTCTTCGTCAGATTTATCTTGCGGTGCGAATTCTTCATCACGTGCAGCACTGAGAGCATTTGCTACTTTTCTCAATGGATCAAAGAGATCGTTGATTCCGTTGATTCCGTATGTGTATTCGCTGAATGATTTTTGATCGGAATAGTTGTCGCCGAATTCTGTGAATTTTTTGATTTCGGGTGCCACCACATCTGGCGTCGCATCTTTTTTCTCTTCAGCCGTACTAAGCGCATCTGCGCCGCCAGCTGTGTCTGCTTCAAGCGCGGCAAGATTGGCATGCGTCGTGTCTGCCTGTGCCTTTGATTCTTCAGCTGCTTTCAAATCAGCCGGGCGTTTTTCGTGCTTGGCATCAACTTTTGCTGATTCTTCCTGTTGCTTTTCTGCAGCCTTCGTGACTGCTTTGTTGAGCTGCTCCTGCTGCAATGGATCTAAAAGCATAGCGACAGTAATTTCTGATTTGTCGATAGACTTTTTCGGTGACTCGCCTTTGGGGGCGATGGAAACGCTTGCGGCATCTGGCAAACTCATCTCGCGAGTGCCTTGAGGATTTGATGGTTCAGGCAGAACAAATTCGAGTTCTTGCTGATCCATTGCGGCTACATCGACTGGTGCGAACTTCTCTGGAATGTTGGCTACGACTGCCATTTCGATCACGAACCAGAATAGTGAAACACCAACTTTGAGAACATCGCCGTCGTGAATAGGTTCCGGAACAGTTATCTGATTGCCGTTGAGAAAGGTTCCATGGCGGCTTTTACCGTCTTGAACCATGTACTGATTGTTTTCTTTGGTGATTACAAAATGGAACCGCGAAATTGACTGGTCGCCCGAGATGACGATATCGTTCAAATCGTCGCGCCCGACCTTGCATCGCGGTGCTGTAATAGGGATTTTTCGATTGGAGACAAGATCTACAAGAAAAGCGGTTGCGTTCGCATCGCCCGGCTCTTCTTCACTCTTGAGTCGAAGCCCGTCTCCGGCCATGAGACCACCCATGTCCAGGTCGGTAACCGTGCATTGAGTGCAGACGACCCCGTCGTAGGGCTTTTTACAAACTGGACAATTGCTTTCCATGGTCATGCTCTGTCGTTCTAGTCCGGATCAATCCATCCGTGGGAGTATCAGGTTCGCAGATCAGACGCTGCGCTAACCATACACTCTCCTAAAATGTTCCACGGGCCGTCGATTATAAACCCTCAGCAGCGCCAAGACCTTTGATTTTTCATTATCAGACTTAGCTCAGTCGCTTATTTTCGCCATTTTTCGGCTCCTCGACAACGCCATACAGTCAACCAGGAGTAGGGCTTTGGCTCGTCAGCAGGTTTGTAGACTGCAGTTCGCTATGTCCTCTTTCAATTGCTCAGCCATTTGAGAGCGAGCGACTCGATGTATATGCACCAGTTCTCCTTGACGACTTCCGCTTGTGACAAAAAGGAAGCCCTTTCAGCTCGAATGTCGCGCTACTTTTTGTAGTTTCGTTTGGCCGAGAGATCTCTCAAATAGGTGAGCAGCGAATCGATTTGTTTTTGTGCCAGTGGTCCGCCTGCCTCTCCCCCGAAACCAGGCATGGCGTTGGTTTTCTTACTGCCATGTGTGAGTACGCTCTTCATATGTTCATAGTAGACGGCGTTGTTGTACGGTCCAATCAAGGGAGGGCCACTTTCACCTTCAGCCTTTGGTCCATGACACATTGCGCAGTCTGCCACGTAGAGTTTGATTCCGAGCTCGCCAACACCCCGAGCGACGTGACATGAGGTGCAGTTTTCGTCGCTCAGGATTTTCGCTTTAGCCCCTTCAGTTAAGCCTTTATGCTGATTGCGCACGAACATTTTTAGCGCGATTTCGACGATTGGACGTTTGGGATCGTTGGAGGACACGTTCAATGTTTTTGTCACTGCATTCTGTTTCATAGAGGTGTCGATATTAACGAACAGATCTGTACTTTCACCAGGCTCAAGAATTTTTTTTGCGAACTTTGGAGTTGTGCATCCGCACGAAGCGTAGGCATCGACTATCTTGAGAGTACCGTTGCCTTTGTTCGCAACTTTGAAGGTGTGATTGATCCTGGCGCCTTCATCGACGGTGCCAAAATCGAAGACCTGAGAATCAAACTGAATGTTTGGCGTGCCACTTTGATCAGCAGCCGCAGCCGAAAGAGTCATCATCGCCAGCGTGCAGGCGAATGCAAAAGGATAATGAATCGGCGGAACGATTCTTCCGCCATTACTTCTTCGAAATTTTGATTGTTTCAACATCATCAACTGCAATCAATCCTTCCTCGATCATCTCTTCCAAAATGGGCAACAATTGCGCTACTTTCTCTGCTGTTTCGATAAATATAACGATGTCCGGCAAACTCACAGCCAGGTCGAGGATGCTGTTCGTGTGAATCTGTTTGTGAGAACCAAATCCTGCCGATCCCTTTAGAACTGTAGCGCCGCTACAGCCTTCCTTTTTCAGCTTCTCCAAAAGTGCAGTGGAGAGGTTGCCTCGTTGGAATTTGTCGGTCTCGTCGACGAAAATCATCACACGTTTCATTGATGAGCTAGTTCGCATTATTACCTCTAGACGACGCGACCAAGTAAATATCCGAGGAAGACAGCCAAAAGACCAAGCAAAAGATTGCTTGCAATGTTTGCCAGTGCCAATGTGGTATCACCCTTCTGATACAAGCTAAGAGTCTCCCATGCGAATGCGCTGAATGTAGTGAATCCGCCTGAAAAGCCAGTGGTTAAAAGCAGTCGCACGTTTGGATCGATTGCGCCTGGCTTCGCCAATGAGAAGCTAAAAACAAAGCCAAGGAATGCACTGCCGATCACGTTAACAAACAAAGTCGCCCACGGAAAGGTAGCGCCGAACCAGTTTCCAAAGAGTTGTCCACTCCAAAATCGCGCCATCGAGCCGACACAACCGCCGCAGGCGACGGCTAAAGTGTTGAGCAACAATGGATGGTTCATGACGAGTTCCTGAGCGATGGTATAACCCTATCACTTTTTTGCCATTGCTCGGTTAAACCAAATGGGCGCGCACTTCGGGACTGTTTATGGCACAATCCAGGAAAGCATCAACTCAAAGTCTGCAGGGAAAATCTATTGAGCACGATAAAGGCAGCAGTTCAAAATTACAGGAAAACTGTCCTCAACCTAATAGAGCTTGCCGCCTATTTTTGTTGTATATGTACTCTGATGGGTTTCTTTAGCGGCTCTGTGCTTCTCTCAGATCTGTTTTGTCACTTTCGCGTGCAATATTTGTGTATTTTGGCACTGTTTGTGGTGCCATCCATTGTTCAAAAAAGATGGATTGTCGTTGCCGTTCTTTCAGCAGGTATAGTGGCAAATTTTTGCGAAATAGCACCGCTCTATTTCCCGGCGAAGCGGATTGCCGAACCTGTTACGAAAACACTTACAGTGGTAGACATCAATTTCAATTCTAGAAATACTAATTTTAAATTGCTGAAGTCATTAGTTGAAACAAGTGGAGCTGATGTTATTTGCTGGCAGGAATTTTCGCCTGCGGCAGATGCGTGGGCGAGCAAGAACTTGTCTGAGTATGCGTACTCGAAGCGAGTTCCGGGAAACGATAATTTCGGCATAGCAATGTTTAGCAAGCTTCCTGTAACAGTGTTTCGCGTCAAGGAACTTTCCGATATACCAATTAAATCAATCGTCGCCACAGTGCAAGTTGGAGGGAAGCCAATCCAGGTCATTTGCACGCATACCTATCCGCCAGTGGGAGTTGCGGCTCAGCACACGCGAGATCTCCAGCTGGCACACCTTGGCGTCTTTATCAAGGCAAGTGGAGTGCCAACAATTCTGTGCGGGGACTTGAACGCAACATCTTGGTCTGGTGCTTTTCGAGACTTGTTGAAAGACAGTGGTTTGAAGGACTCCCGGCAAGGCTTGGGCATTCAACCGAGTTGGCCGGATGGATTCGGCCCGATGATGATTCCAATCGATCACGTTCTCGTCGATATGAAAATGCAAGTGATCAGCAGAGAAATTGGAGCAAGTGTTCAGTCTGATCACCGCCCAGTAATTGTTAATTTAGCGTTTTAGATGTTTTGGAATTGGCATCGTTTGTGGTGGCATGCTTCGGCGAGGCTGAGGAGTTCTGTCACTTCTTCGTCGCTGGTTTGGCTGAAATCTTTGTACCATTGCCCCACTCCCTGAAATGGCGAGGGAGTTTCGGCGCAGAATATCTGATCCACTTCTGCACGGAATTCCAACGCGACTTCTCGTTCGGCAACCGGAACTGCTACGTAGATCTTTTTTGCCTTTAACAATTTCACCGCTCGTACAGCCGCTTTCATGCTGGCGCCTGTGGCCAGACCGTCGTCGACCAGGATCACTTCCATTGCGGCCAGAGCATGCGGCTTACGATTTGAGCGATAGCTCAGCTCACGTCGTTCTAACTCGTGCGCTTCGCGCTCTGCGACTCGATCGATGACAGTATCGGAAATTTTGAGCGCTTTGACGACGTGGTAGTTGATTACTCGTGCACCGCCACTGGCGATCGCTCCCATGGCTAGCTCTTCTTGCCCTGGAACTCCGAGCTTTCGGACAATAAATACGTCCAACGGAAGGTTCAGCCTCTGAGCGATTTCAAAGGCGACCGGCACTCCACCTCGCGGCAGCGCAAGGATTAGAACGTCAGTCCGGTTCGCGAACTGGTTGAGCTCGGCTGCTAATACTTTTCCTGCATGAGTTCGGTCTTGATACAGCATCAGTGATCACCTGCTCGATGCAACTGTATAGATGTTGTTTGCCGCATAAAGTTTCCGTCCAGCCGGACTTTTAAACCGGTTGCAACAGTTGGATATGATACCAGATTTGATACCGCTGGTATTGCCGCGCTCTCTACCAATCCCTGGTGGTTGAAAAGTGAAATTGGTCTTTGCGACTGGCCCGGCCGTGGCGCCCGAAATTTCCTGACGTATGTATGTACTCGGCTTTCTGAATATATGGAGCTTTCAAGGCTTCCCTGATTGCAGACTACATGGCAATCCCCGGTCCTTTGAATATATCTTCCGGACCCGCTAAACTAATACATCTGTCCCACAGAATTGTTGTTTACACGGGTGGACCTTAAGATGACTGAAGCTGAAGGCACGGCTATTACTACTGAGCAGTTCTTGGAATTTTTAAAGAAGCTGCCATGGTGCAAACAGGGAACCAACGTACTCGTCGCCGTTGATAAGGCGACGCCAGAAATTATCGATATGTTCAAAGATCACGAGCTGAAAGTCTTTCCAACGGCGATGACTATCAAAATGAATAAGTCGATGCTCAAAGAATTTCAGGAAAAACATGCTGACGGCATGCCACTACCTGTAGTGGTGGTTTGGAAGACTGATGGCGTCTATATTTGGTATCGTCGTCACAAGAGTGCCGACTTCCCTTATGATGGTTGGACAAATACAGAAGCCGCAGCCTATGAGCGCGAAAGAGTATTTATTCCAGCCGAAGAATTTGGTGCCGATTTTGGACCAAGCCACATAGAAGCTTGTGGAAAGTCCAAAGAATGTCCAACAATGATTCCGCCGCACTAAGTCACCAAATCTGGTATCACATAAAGTCCAAGGCGCTTGATCAGGTTTGCAACGGGGTTTACTAAGTCCCGGCAGTAATATTGGGCGAAGTGCCAAAGTCTGGACTATCGGGATTTCGGTTATGCGGGAATCCCCATGTACATAGCCCCCAGAACCCAGCTATCCTCTGTCCCAAGAGGAAGATATGACCCTGAGCCTTGAGAGTCTCAATCCAGATCACAAGCAGACAGCGCCGAGCTGGACGGCCGACGTGGCACGGGAAGCCTATGCTGGACCGTCATTTGCCCCTGCCATCGACTTCGTCAGGGATAACTGGAAAGAAATTGCCGGCGTAGGTGTATTGACCGCTGCCGGTGCATTAATCATCGCTTCGCACGGCTCCGGGTTGGGAGCTATCACCCGACTGCTCAAAGGCGGGGAATCGGCTGCCGCCGTCGCTGAAGCCGGATCGATCGGCAGCGAAATCTCTCCGAGCGTGCTCGGCCGGTTGAAGGCAGTAGACCACTACGTATTCGACATGGACCGCACCCTGGTCGACCATGACAAAGCTCTGGCTGCCCTGACTACTACCATGACCGACGAGCTGGTCCGCACCACTGGCTTGTCCAAGGCGTTTATCGGAGAGGCGCTGACAGACACGACACAGCGACTGAAGAGCCCTTATTTCTGGAACAGGCTCGATGAAATCAGACCATTGCAAGAGCAGTTTCCAGGCGTCGACCTCAACGTGCGCTTTGCCGAAGTCTCAAGAAACTCGCATGCCGCGTTCTACGACGCGCTGAAAGCCAACCCCGAGACCACGGAGCTGCTCACTTACTTGAAAGAGCAGGGTAAGTCGGTGCATGTGTTCACCGCCGGCTCACCGGCTCGGGCTCTGGAAAAGCTCACAGGTGCAGGTTTGATCGACAAGGTAGACAACATCTACACGAGCGGATTGAACGCATTTGAAGACTCGGCTCTGAGTGGAATGCTGACACAAGAAACGACGACAGCCAAAATCATCGCCCTTCCAGCCGGAGCCAAGACAACTGGCAGCGGCTATCCATTGATTATGGAAAACCTTGCTGCCAAGCCCCAAAGCATTGCCATGACCGGCGATCACATCGTAGAAGATGTGGCTCGAGCCAAAGATGTGGGCATATTTGCCAGTCAGGCGAAATGGTATCGAGCCATGCCGGCCAAGAACATCTTGCCGGATTTGGAGCTAACATCTCCGTCACAGCTGACAGACATTGTTAAGAAGCTTTCCCTGGCAAGCTAGCTGAAGCAAGCATTGCTAATGCTCAAATCTATCGTTAGGTCACACCCGTATCTATCCAATTAGACTGGAGCGAAATTCACAGGCCGAGCGCAAGGCTGATTCTGAATCATCTGCGTACGTGACGAAGTGTCCCATTTTTCTTCCTGCTCGCGCTTCGTGCTTTCCGTACAGGACGATGTCTATGACGTTCGGATGATTCGCCAGCGCGGATAAATCCAACTTCCTGCGTCCCTGCTCCAACCAAAGATCACCAAGCAGATTGCCCATGCAAAATGTTCCGGGTGCAATGATTTTTGGTTCGCTGAGCGGGATATCGAGCATTATGCGGGCTAGCGCATCGAATTGGCTGAGTGTGCAAGCGGTTCTTGTCACGTGTCCGGAATTGTGTGGGCGCGGTGCGAACTCGTTGATATAGATCTGCCATCCCTCGCATTCTGAGCCCTGCGCGTGACGAGCTTGCGTTTTCGTGATGAAAAATTCAGTCGTTAGCAATCCGCAGGCGCCAAGTTTTTGTGCTGCGTCCAGCGCAATTTCGTGCACTTTCTTTTCAACTGCAGCCGGAATGCGAGCTGGGAAAATCGTGAAATCCAAGATCTGATTTTTGTGAATGTTTTCGAACACCGGAAAGATAACTTCCTGACCTTGCGGCGAACGCGCCACGATGCAGCTGACTTCTAGCTCGATGTTCAGCGCTTCTTCAAGCACACCGCGATAATCACCTCTGCCACCTTTCAACGATGAAAGGGCGTTGTTGGCATCTGTTTCGTTGGCTAGAAAGAACTGACCTTTACCATCGTATCCGCCTCGACTGCTCTTCAAAATGCATGGATAGCCGAATTGCGAAACCGTTTCCGACAGCGTGCTCAAATCCGTTATCGATTTAAATGCGGCATGTGGCAGCCCATTCTCTAGCAGGAACGTTTTTTCGCGGGCACGATCTTGAGTCGTGTACAGAACACTAACGCTGGGATGAATTGGTTTGCTCTTTTCGAATTGGTATAACTCGGTGCTTTCGACATTTTCAAACTCGTATGTCGCCGCATCCACACCGGAGAAAAATTCGCCCAGCCCCTGGATGTCTGTCCACTGCTTGTTGAAGTAATGTCCGGCTCCAACCATTTTGCTAGCCGGAGCAAGAGAGTCGGGATCGTAAATGGAAACACTGCCACCGTGTCGATAGATACTTTCAGTGAGCAGCATGCCTAGTTGCCCGCCGCCGAGCACACCGATATGCTTCATTTGAAATCAGCACCTTTCGTAAGTCTGGCTTGCACTTTCGAGTTACCCGCCAGAGCTGCATCAGCTCGCTGTTTGCGATAGACCTCGAGCTTGCCGCTGAGCG
>JBBQFO010000139.1:0-12381 GCA_038322035.1 Candidatus Obscuribacterales bacterium | reverse complement strand
AGGCACCGCGAATTTAGTCGGCAGCGCATAATAACCGCCTTCTGGAAGCAAGGCAGCACCATACTTAAGGAGCTTGCCACCAGTGATCATTTTCTGGATCCATGGGTGCTTCTTGTAGTCTTGCAATTTCTGTTGTGGATTCATATTCGGATCGTGACTATCCAAACTGATCACCATACCGATCGTCAGTTTGTTGTCTTTCATACCGTAGACGAAGCCACCACCGAAGGTGCCTTCAAGCAACGGCCATCCGAGTGTGTGCCAAACTTTTCCTTCGTAGCTCTCTGAGCACTGCCAGACTTCTTTGACGCCGACTGACCAGATTTGTGGGCAATTGCGCAGCTTGAAGTGATCGATTACATCTCTGGAGATGAAGCCCTTATCGCCGAAGCAAGTAAATTTACCGTAGACGTAGTCATCTTCGCCTTTTGGATCTTCGCTGACGCTAACGCCTGCGACTCGACCGTCTTCAAATACCACTCCGTGAGCGGCAAATCCGGTGAACAAGTCCATCGAGACGTTGGGAACATCTTTCGCTTTTTCCTGGAGCTGACGTGCCATCCAGTTAGTGACGAAACTCAAGCTCAAAACTAGATAGCCGGTTTTGTCCATGGTCTTTGGCACCATGGCGTTCGGCATGTCCCACTTCTTCTCGACACCAAGCACTGACAGATTGCTTTCAGTACAAGTTGCTTCGATGGGGAATCCCAGTTCTTTGTAATTCGGCCATACTTTTTCTAGAACGTGCGGGTTCGAGACGGCACCACTCATGATGTGTGCGCCGAATTCTTTGCTCTTCTCTAAAACGGCAATCGTGAATTCTTTCCCGCTGGCTTTCGCCAACTCAAGGAAATGATACGCAAGTGTCAGATTCGATGGGCTACCACCGACGAGCAATAGGTCATATTCAATGCGTTCCGACAACTGCCTCAACCTCCCGCTTCACTGTGTTTTCCGTTAGCTGCTTGATCATCTCTGGGATGATTTGATAACAATCGCCTACGATGCCGTGGTGTGCAAATTTGAAGATCGCAGCATCTGGATCTTTGTTGATTGCAATGATCATGTGCGACTTGGACATGCCGACTCGATGTTGGATGGCGCCCGAAATTCCACAGGCAATGTAGAGTTTCGGACGAACTGTTTTGCCTGTTTGACCAACTTGATGTTGGTAAGGAATCCAGCCCAAGTCGACTACTTTACGAGATGCACCGACTGCTGAATTCTCGAAACATGCGGCTAGTTTTTTAATCAGCTCAAAACCCTCGCCCGTTCCCAGTCCATAACCGCCAGCGACGACCACATCGGCTTCAGTAAGTTTGATACCCTTAGAGATTTCTCTAATGGTTTCTTCAACAACCAACCTGCAGTCTTCATCTTTCAAGTTGACCGGGATCTTAATGATCTCGCCTTTCTTGTCCGCATCAGGTGCGTTTGGAATCATCACACCAGGTCTGGTGGTAGCCATTTGTGGATTCTTCCACGGTCCCAGAATTCTTGCTTTCAAACTTTCGCCGAAGCTCGGGCGAATCGCATACAAGCAGTTTGGATACAAACCGATTTTGGTTGGGTCAACTTTGCTCTTATGTTCGTAGGGGCCGATGTCGAGCTCTGTGCAGTCGGCTGTAAGACCTGTGTCGAAGTGGGCTGCGATGCGTGGTGCCAGGTCGCGGCCCGTAGTAGTCGAACCAAGCAGTGTCGTATGTGGTGGCTCAGGCAGTGACTCCAGAAAATCACAAAGAACCCGACGATAAGGAAGCGTTCTGTAGTTTTTCAGTTCTTCATGGTCTGCCACGTAAACAGTGTCAGCTCCATACTCGATCATCTTCTGCGGAATGTCGCCGACTTCGTGACCCATGACGAGACAAAGCAGGTTGCGTTCCATTTTGTCGGCCAGTATGCGACCGGCTCCTAAAAGCTCAAGTGATACTGGCTGCAACTCACCGAGAATGTTTTCGGCAACAACCAACACGTCGCCTTTCGGGCAGAACTGCGACACATCAAGCGGGGTTTCTGCTGGCGTTTCCTGAGGTTTTGTTTCTTCGCTCATTTGTTTGCCACCAAATATTCGCGGACACCTGTGTTTTTGATGATTTCGTGAACCATTTCGTCCGGTGAATGACCTTCGTGCATGGTGCAACTGCCGCCGATTTCACCGACTTTCTCTGTCCATGCCACAATCGTGGGGGACCCTTTCAATCCGCATCTTTCGGCGTCTGCGCCAATCAAATCTAAGTCAATTGTTTGAATGTACTGCTTCAGTTCTTCCTGCCGCCGAGCCAGTTGCTGCACTCGCCATGCTCCTCTGAACGATTTGTATTCAAGCGGATGATATGAATTGGCAACTGTAACAAGCACTGGCATCTCCGTTACCACTTTCTGAATGCCGCCTTCGATGATGCGTCTTGCGTGAACCTTTCCATTTTCAATGCCAAAGTCTTCGCAATATGTGATTTGAGGCAAGTCTAGACGTTCTGCCAATTGCGGTCCGACTTGAGCGGTGTCACCGTCGGTGGTTTGCAATCCGCAAAAGATGATGTCGAATTTGCCGGCATGTAAAACAGTCTTGTATAGCGCGTAGGCTGTTGCCAATGTGTCGGAGGCTGCTAATCTGCGGTCTGATAGCAGAAAACCGCGATCGACTCCGTGTTCAAGTGCTTCCATAAGAATTTCAACAGCGGGCGGCGGTCCCATCGAAATTGCGGTTACCGTTCCACCGTAAGCTTTTTTCGTGTGTAAAGCTGCTTGCAAGGCGTATCTGTCAAACGGATTAAGCATCCGTTTGGCTTTCGCCCGATCAATCGTACCGTCTGGATTTATGCCCGCCTTGGATCCTTGGTCTGGAACCTGCTTGACGAGCACGAAAATGTTGTAGCCTGACATAACTCTCCTGAGCTCCCAGATCAATATTACATATATTGTTCGCCGAAACTCGGATTGTTACGCGAGTTCTCAGCTCTGAGAATTTTGCTATTTGACGCGCTAATCGGCGATTGAGCGAATTCCGTAATGCTTTCTTTGTTTTTGATGTCATAAGGATTTCAACATCGTGCGCATCGTATGATTTCTGCTCTCGGGATGAGATTCAGCTAAGAGGAAAACGGTGATGATCAACTGGCGAAAACAGGGCGTTGTAAAGGCATTGTCGCTCTTGCTCGTTGTGGCCACCTGCCCGGTCTATCTGAACCCGATGCCAGTTGGCGCTCTCGAGGTGAAAAGTAAACCGCCTGTAATCCTGGCTCCTCAGCCAAAAGCTGGCGTCACTGGTGATCAAAATTTCAACATGATTGCCGATTCTTATTTCGAGGATATGTTCAATCTCGACCCGAGCTTTGCGACTCAGTCTGGCGTCCATGATCACGATACAGAACTGGAAAACTATTCTGCTGAGTTCGTCGCTGCCAGAGTGGCCGGATTAAAGAGTTACCGCGATGTCTTAAATGCGCTTGACCCGCAAACTCTGTCGCCAACCATTCGTCACGATCGCGAGATTTTGCTGGGTCACATCAACAACGAGTTGCTCAGCTACGACGAGCTCAATCTCTGGCGCAAAGATCCCGATATTTACTCGAGCGGCATCAGCTCTAGTATCTTCAATCTCGTCAAACGGGATTTCGCTCCGGTAAGTACGCGCATGAAGGATGTGATTGCTCGCGAGAAGTTGATTCCACAGGCGCTTGAGTTTGCCAAGCAGAATTTGGATGCAAAGCTGGTTCCGAAGGTCTACGCGGAAATTGCAGTTGAGCAGCTGCCCGGCGCCATAGCTCTCTTTAATGATTCCGTGCCTGCTGCCTTCAAGGGTGTGAAGGATCAGGCGTTGCAAAGTCAACTTGCTGATACCACCAAAGCTTGCGTGGTTGCCCTGATAAGCTATCAGTCATTTCTGCAGGAGATGATTACTAATGATGCTTGTAAGGGCAATTTCGCTTATGGCGAGGATGCATACAAGAAAAAACTCTTGTTTCAGGAGATGGTCGACGAACCGATCGATTCTCTGTTGGTTCGCGGAGAGCGAGAACTTAAGCGCTTACAGGCTGAATTTGTCACTCTGGCGAAAGAAATTGATCCAGGTAAATCGCCCCAGAAGTGTTATGAAGATTTGGCCAAAGAACATCCAAAACCAGGTCAACTGCTGACTGACATTCGCAACTTGCTGGAGCGAATTCGTAAATTCTGTGTTGAACAAAAAATTGTCAGTATTGCCTCGCCCGATCGACCACTTGTGGCTGAGACGCCGTCTTTTATGCGCGCTCTCACGTTTGCGTCCATGGATGTTCCCGGTGCATTTGAGAAGAAGGCAATGCAGTCTTTCTACTATGTGACACTGCCTGAACCAAGCTGGACACCAGCTCATGTTGAGGAGCACATGAGAAGTTTCAGCAATTCCGACTTGCTCTGTACAAGCATCCATGAAGCGTACCCAGGTCACTTTGTCATGTACTTGCATGTCAAACAGACAGCCCTAACAAAAGTGCGCAAGCTGATCGGTTCTGGTTTGACTGACGAAGGTTGGGCGCATTATTGCGAACAGATGTTGCTTGATCAGGGATTCAATAAGGGCGATAAGAAATTGAAGTTGGTGCAGCTTCATGACGCACTTCTACGCAACTGCCGCTACATAGTCGGGTTGAAGATGCACACGCGAGGCATGTCTCTGCAGGACGGCATCAGGTTCTTCATGGAACAGGGATATCAAGAAAAGGCAAATGCTGAGCGTGAAGCAAAACGAGGCACCTCTGATCCCACCTATCTTGTTTACACGCTCGGCAAGCTCGACATTCTGGCGCTTAGAGACGACTACAAAAAATTAAAAGGCAACCAGTTCACTTTGCGAGATTTCCACGATCGCTTCTTGAGCAATGGGGATCCGCCGATCAAAATTATCCGAGAGGAAATGATCGTTACACCAGAAAAATAGCTCAAATCAATCACTTGTATTAGAATGACGGGCTCAACCCACACTTCCATAAGAGATTGAAATGAAATTTGCTCAAATAACTTTTCGCATGTTGACGGTCTTGGCGATTGCGAGCCAATTCAACGTCGCATCTTTTGCTGACGATGGTGACGCGGCCTCTGCAGCAGCTGAGACTCCAAGCGGTTGGAGCACGAATTTTAGTGAGAGCCTCGATCAAGCAGAGAAGAGCCATAAGCTTGTGCTTGCGGACTTCTATACGAGCTGGTGCGGATGGTGCAAGCAGTTGGACAAAACTACTTTTGCCGATCCTCAGTTCATGCAGTACGTAAACGAGCACTTTATTCCAGTCAAACTGGACGCTGAAGATAAGGGTGAGGGACAGCGGACTGCGGAAAAAAACGATGTCTCAGCCTATCCAACTGGTCTAGTGTTCGCTCCTAATGGCAAGGTCATAGGCAGAATTTTTGGATACTCTGCTGCTGCTCAGTACAAAGCTAAATTGGTCAAAATCGCCAAAAAAGGTCCCAAGTATCACTAAATTATTTGCACCATATCTGGTGTCGCATTCTCGGGACTTGCTGTCCCGCTAACCAATCCTTCCCCACTAGAGAGAATTACTTATGAGTACGACCGGAGAGAAAAGCACAATTGTAATCAAGCCGAGAATCCGTGGTTTTATTTGTATCACCTCGCATCCAACCGGTTGTGCTGCGCATGTGCAAGAACAAATCGATTACGTGCAGAAACTGGGTTTGATTCAAGGTACGCCAAAGAAGGTTCTCGTTATCGGTGCCTCGACTGGCTATGGATTAGCTTCGCGCATAACTGCTGCGTTCGCTGGTAAAGCAGACACAGTCGGTGTTTTCTTTGAAAAGCCAAGTGATAACGGTAAGCCTGCCACCGCTGGTTGGTACAATTCGATCGCCTTTGAAAAGGCTGCTAAAGTTGCCGGACTTTATGCCAAAAACATTAATGGCGACGCGTTTTCTGACGCAATTAAGGAACAGACCATACAGGCGATTAAGGAAATGGGTGGCAAGGTTGACATGGTTGTATACAGCCTGGCTTCCCCAGTTCGCTCGCATCCAAAATCGGGCACGGTTTTCAGATCCGTGCTCAAGCCAGTGGGCAGTGTTTTTACCAATAAGACGCTTGATACAGACAAAGCGATTGTCAAAGACATCAGTATCGAACCAGCCAATGAGCAGGAAATGAGCGACACTGTCGAGGTTATGGGTGGCGATGATTGGCGCATGTGGATCGATGCGCTTAAGAGCGCCGACGCTCTTGCCGATGGCGTTGTCACCGTTGCCTACTCTTACATTGGACCGGCAGTGACCTGGCCTATCTATCGTGATGGCACCATCGGCAGAGCCAAGAAGGACGTCGAAGTTGCTGCCGCTGACATAACCAAGGAGCTGGCTGGTCTGCATGGCAAGGCATACGTTTCGATCAACAAGGCTCTGGTTACACAGGCAAGTTCAGCTATTCCAGTTGTGCCTCTGTACATTTCACTTTTGTACAAAGTTATGAAAGATTCGAAATCTCACGAAGGTTGCATCGAACAAATGTACAGACTATTCGCAACCCAGCTATACAACGGCAACCGTCCGAAATTGGATGAAGAAGGTCGAATCCGCATTGACGACTGGGAAATGGATCCCGCCACTCAATCGAAAGTTCAGACGCTTTGGGATAAAGTGACCACAGAAAATTTGAATGAAATTTCTGATTTCGAAGGATACCAAACCGAGTTTCTTAAATTGTTCGGATTTGGTTTGCCTGGAGTGGACTACGAAAAGGAAGTCGATCCAGCTATTTAAGCGATCCAAAAGTACTTGGTTGAAAAACAAAAAGCCTCGCAATTTGCGGGGCTTTGTTTCTTTTTTATTTTGAGAGGGAGATCCTAGCAGAATGCGCGCTCTGCTTTAGTTGGCTTCGGCAACTTGAATGACGTTGTACATAGTCTGCAGTGCGTGTGTGGCACCACCGCATTTTGTGATGAAGTCGCGAGCCACTTCTCGAATTGCATCCATATCTTTGAAGTTGGGCATGAAGCCAAATTTCATCGTTTTTGACGTCGCCATCAGATGGCGCACAAACCTGAGACCGGTTTCTGTAATTTCGGCGTTATCTGGACCGCCGCTGCCTTGCACAATCGTTCGGACGATTGACGCTTCTGCGACAAACGTGGCAACGATGTCCGCAGCCGGTCTATAGACGATCGGGTCGAAGTTCATTTCATTGATGGGGTCAAAGTTCATCGGCGGATGCTCCAGAATATAAAGAAATTGTTTAGTGCCACCCCAGTAATCTAACAGCCTGAGAAAACTTGGCAACTAAACAAACGCTAATTGACGATATCTTTCGCCTGTCAACGGCAATGCCAGTTCTTCTGAGATGGCGACCAAAGCTCGATGCAATGCCAGTTTCGGAGGCTTGGAAACAATTGAGAATGACGAATTCTGTATATTTAGACAGTCCAGCACTATGTTTCAGTGTGTATCGCTGTTACTCGCCTTAACAATTCCGCAAGCAAGCCGGAAGGCGCTTTCCCTTGTATATAAGTGGGTGATTCCGGTACAGTTTTTTAACGCAATGCGGCGCCTATCGCTGAATTAGCTGACAGTCAATTAAAGGAGCCTACGCGGAACCACATGAAATGTCTTGTCAAAGAAGATGTGAGTAAGGACGGCATGACTTTGCGCACCGATGTGCCAGAGCCAGAGTTGGGCTTCGACGATGTCAAAATCAAAGTGTTGGCGACTGCAGTTTGCGGAACCGATAAGAGCATCTACAGCAGTGCCAATAACGAAGGTATCCGCAATGAGATGCAGCGTTACATCGCCAATGGTGCCGGATACAAACCAATAGTCGTCGGTCACGAGTTTTGCGGGATCGTTGAGAAAGTCGGTGCTGGAGTCGGACGCGACCACTGGCGCAACGTGCCGGAGCATCTGTTGGTTGAGCCAGGCGATTACGTCACTGCAGAAATGCACTTGTCTTGCGGTCACTGCATGTTGTGTCGCACGGGCAATGAACACATTTGTACTCAAGTGAGAGTGAAAGGCGTTCACTTAGACGGTTGCTTTGCTGAGAGCGTTTCAGTGCCTTACAAAAACGTGATTTTGCTGGGCAAAGATGGCGATCAATCCCGAATTCCGAAACGGATTGGTGCTTTGCTCGATGCCTTCGGAAACGCAGTTCATACCGTGCACGAAGCTGATGTGCGCGGCAAATCCGTCGCAATTCTGGGAGCTGGTCCTCTGGGATTGATGGCGACATTTTTGTGTCGTGATTACGGTGCCTCGCGCATTTACCTGACTGAAGCTGCTGATGTGGACCGAAGATTCGCTCTAGCCAGAGAATTCGGTGCCGACGATTGCTTTGACGTTACGAAGGGTTCCAGTTCTTTATATGAATCAGTGGAGAAGCATGAGATTGGATCAAACGGCGTCGACATTGTTCTAGAAATGTCAGGTTCACCAGCTGCGTATACCGATGCGTTCAAAATCGTGCGCAATGGTGGTACGGTGATCTTGCTCGGCATCGCCCGCAAGCCTTTAGCCAATTTCGACATCGCCAATGCGGTGATCTGGAAGAGCGTTACTGTGAAAGGAATTTTTGGGCGCAAGATGTTTGACACATGGGAAACCATGTTGCGGATGTTGCGATGCGATCGTTTCGATTTGCAGAATAAATTGGACAAAATCATTAGCGCAAAAAATTATGCGTTAGATGAATTCGAAGATGCTTTTGGTGCTCTAGCTAGTGGAGAGGAGATGAAACTGGTGTTCACTCCCAATGGTAAGCAGAAGTAGCAAATAGCGCACAGGCAGCTGGACTGCAGGAAGAGTGCAATCAAGTTACACGGCGACAAAGTAAGACTGACGATTAATAAGGGGCTGAATCATGGTTACCTCATCGAAGCATCACAAACTCGGTGTTCGCGATTTATATTCTTCGCTTGGCAAAGAACTAGACCAAGCTAAGGAGGCAAAGACTTACAAGTACGAAGTCCCGATTGACGGATTGCAAGGCGGAACGGTGAGTGTGCACGGCGAGAACGTCGTCATGTTGGCGTCCAACAACTATTTGGGATTAGCCAATCATCCTCGCGTTAGAGAAGCTGCGAAACTCGGCTTAGACCGTTATGGATTTGGTATGGGGTCTGTCAGATTCCTCTGTGGGACTCAGAAAATCCACGCTGAATTAGAAGAGCAAATTGCCAGGTTCTTAGGTGTCGAAGCCGCGATTTTACACTCATCTTGCTTCGCTGCTAACGAGGCATTCTTCACAGCGCTTTTGTCAGGTGACTTGGGTCAAACTGAATACAGAGACGTGATCTACAGCGATGCTCTCAATCACGCTAGCATCATCGACGGTATCAGATTGGTTCGACAGGCGACCAAAACAACTGACTTGAGAGCTTATAAACATAATGACTTCAAGCAGTTAACTGACTGGATTCACGAAGACGAAGCGAAAGACTACAGACTGAGTATCATCGCTACTGACGGTGTTTTCAGCATGGAAGGTGAGTACGCTCAACTGCAAGACTTTGTTACTCTGGCTGCGAAGAACAATCATCTGCTGTTTGTTGACGAATCACATGCCACAGGAGTGCTTGGAAAGACTGGTAGAGGCACACCCGAGCATTGTGGAGTGCACGGCAAAATCGATGTGATCACTGGTACGCTCGGAAAAGCGTTGGGTGGCGCTGCCGGCGGATTTATCGCTGGTAAGAAAGAACTCGTGGAGTACATGAGACAGAAGTCGAGACCGTACACTTTCTCTAACACATTGCCACCGCCGATAGTGTGTGCGTCAATCGAAGCTATCAAAATGCTGGACGAAGACAACAGTTTGGTTCAGAAGCTGCACGAGAACACTGCGTATTTCCGCAAGGAGATCAAGAACCTCGGCTTCACGATTTTGGACGGCGAGCATCCGATTGTTCCGGTCATGGTCGGCGAAGCTTCCACAGCCCAAGATATGAGCCGCGAGCTGCTTCCTGAAGGGGTGTACGTTCGCGGACTCTGGTATCCGGTTGTGCCTCGTGGTGAAGCGCGGTTGAGAGTACAAATTTCC
Organism: Candidatus Obscuribacterales bacterium; assembly: GCA_038322035.1. Taxonomy (GTDB): domain Bacteria; phylum Cyanobacteriota; class Vampirovibrionia; order Obscuribacterales; family Obscuribacteraceae; genus PALSA-1081. The sequence goes on along the minus strand of JBBQFO010000139.1, from coordinate 2,372 downwards.
GCAGCTCATGAACTGAAAGATTTGGATAGAGCCTTGGGCGCTTTCCAAAAGGTCGGTAAGAAGTTAGGGGTTTTGTCCTAGTCCGAACTGGAAAATGCTCATATCATCGTCTCAGTTAGCAACCTGGTGGGAGGCGCAGATGTCACACAAGAAGCGAAAAGCTACTCTTGCTGCATTGGTCTGTGCGCTCGGGTTAACGATTCTGTTTGGTGCGGATTGTGAGAGAACCTTTGCCATGATAATGCCTTATCCCGCGAAGATCGCCCAATTGGCCGATCAGTCAGCCTCTGTCCTCAAGGTGACAGTGATTTCTGTTCAACCTCTGGAATGGGCGAAGTCCGTACCGCTGAAGTCGCACTTCTGGACGACCTTTCATGCAACATTGAAAGTGGTATCAACGCTGAAGGGTCCGTCTGTTCCCGCCGTTGTCGACTTTGTCTATCGCTCGGATGTTTTGTCGGCGAAAGCGCCACAAATGTGGGTCAATGGTGGACCTGAGAACGATGCCCATTTTAAATTGGAACCGCAAAAGAGCTACATCATATTTGCTAAAAATCTTGATGTGAAAAATGCATTTATTCAAACTGTTCAAAACCCTACCATGCGTCCCTGGGAAGGGTTTTTTCAAGCTGCTGATGATGCGCCGATTCGAGCCGGTGTCACTGCTGAACAAGCGATCTGGAACGAGCTGACAAAGCAACTACAGAGCAAAAATCCAAGCACGTCCGCTTATGGGGCGCAGACCCTATTCGATCTTTCGTCCGACAACAATTCAACGTTTGATCGGTCAAATGATTTTTCTCGCCAGTCCGTGCTCGACTTGTTGTTTGCGACAAATTCGCCTGTGTCGGCGTTGGATTCGGATAAATTCTTGTCTGATTTGATCGAGTCTGTGGGCGCATTCAGTCCGTATTCAGACGAGAGTCGGCGGATGCGCTACCTTTGGTCCAGGGCTGACAAACCGATGGCCAGCTGGGCCGCATTCGGCACCGCTGATAATACCGCTGTGGCTGCCGCAGTGCCATTTCTAGTCCGAGTCGCAGACGGTAAGCATGATCCGCAAATTCGTGCCAAAGCGATTTCAGCTCTGGGACTTTGTCAAAAAAATCCAAAGTTAGCTGCCACAATTTCGGCGAAAATACCAGGTTGGTTATCTGCGAAGGAGCCGGTTATGCGTGCCGCTGCGGTGTTTCTGAGCGCCGATTATCCAATCCAGATCGCTGCTGCGCAAAGAGATAAAGCGATGCACGATCCAGTTGCGTCTGTTCGCCAGGCTGCCGCATTGACTGCCGCAATTGCTAGAAGTGAGGCATCCATCCCTCAACTGGAAAAGCTGCTTGTCGATAAGGATGCAAAAGTCCGCGGTACCGCAGCGCTTGCTCTGATTGCGTTTCCTGTGCCAAAGGTGACAAAAATTCTTGCTTCCAATTTGTCCAATCCTGATTTCGGTGTCGGTTTTCTTTGCCGATTGGCACTATACGATCCTGCTGCTGTGAAGGAAAAACTTTTGGCACAGTGCCAGAAGAAAACAACGCAGATTTCGGGTGTGCCTGCTACAGATGCGCAAATGGTTTTTCAGAATGGACTGGCTACAAGCCCTCACTTACTGGCTCAGCGAGCGATGCTCCAATATCTGGATCAACTAACGAGTGCGGAGCTGTGCAAATCTGAATTGGTTCCATATCTAAATTGTATGGAGCAGTTCTCCTATAACGATCCGTCGATGACTGGACGCGCCTACGAGATACTGATCTCGCACAAGCTACCCGAGCGGGCGGTAGCATTCAAGAAGCGAGCGATTGCAGCGCAACCGACGATACCGATGGTGGCATTTGATCAGCCGGATATGCTTTTGAGAAATGGTGCTTTGAAGTATAAATAGGAACCACGGTCGCTTCAAACAAAGCAATTATTCGACGCGTTGGGCTTCCCAGTTACCACCACCCTGAGTCTTGCCGTTCATGTATGGACCCTGGTAATCCTTGTCACTGACGAACGAGACGCTGGCTTTGAATGCCATGGTGCGGGTAGAAGTGGCTTGGTTTTTGCCTTTTGTGTATTTTCGGATAATCGTAATCTTCGGATAGTGATACCATCCTTTTTCTATCGTGAATTTTTCTTTGGTGTTTAAATCCACGCCGTGACCTGTAATTCGGTCACCTTCTTGTTCCAAGAACATTGAGGATCGCATCGTCTTAAAGTTGTATTCGTAGCCGACATCCCACTTGCCGGAAACGTGCGGGGCACGATCAGCCGGCCAGTTTGCCAGCAATGAGCGATCCGGCTGTTGTGGCTGATTTGTCGGCGCTTGATTGGCAGGTGGTTGGTCCGGTGGTGGTGCTTGAGCCGACGCACCTTGATTGGGCAGAACC
>JBBQFO010000138.1:0-12550 GCA_038322035.1 Candidatus Obscuribacterales bacterium | reverse complement strand
ATCCGGCAGGGACAAGTCGAGTAAAACAACATCTATGCTGTCGCTTCTCAAGAATTGAATGGCCTCATCTAGAGTGGATGCACAATTCACATCTAAGCCTCGCCTTTGCAGACTTATCCGAGCAAACGTCGACTGTGTCGGATTATCTTCGACGACCAGCACACGCATTAGCGCTCACTCCCGATTTCGTTCACTTTAGTAGCTCTGCATTAGGCGTTAAGGCGAGAACTTCGTACAGAAGTTCCCAAAGGCTGAAAACAGGGTAGCAGAGGGCTTAAGACCGAATATTAAACCGAGGCACAATTCCCTAGCTTTCAAAGAAGTGATGCTGCTAACTCTTCCGTGGTATGAAAAACGTGAATACTGATGGAGGTTTGAAATGTCGCCGCAAAAAGATGAATCGGACAAGCCAGCTAAGAAAGACGCATCCGCTGTGCTGCACGACAACACAATATCTCCCAGAGACAACAGAAAGGAGCGCGGCAAGGCATTAAGAGCTGCGTTTCCGCACAAACTTCATGCGCCCTGGAATCCGTCCTCGACAAGACGAGATCCGATCACTGTTTTGGAAGAATCCAACATCGGTCGTATTCAGGAACTTGCTCCAGTTCGCTACGGAAGAATGATGCAATCCCCGTTTACTTTTTATCGCGGCGCTTCTTCAATCATGGCGGAAGATTTGTCTATCACACCGAATACTGGAATTCGAGTGCAGGCATGCGGTGACTGTCATCTTCTAAACTTTGGTGCTTTTGCGACACCAGAGAGAAATATTATTTTTGATATAAATGATTTTGACGAGACACTACCGGCTCCCTGGGAATGGGACTTGAAGCGGCTCGCCGTCAGTTTCGTATTGGCAGCTCACGATAACAATTTAAATCCAAGATTTGGAGAACAAGCAGCACAAGCAGTTGCACGTTCATATCGCGAGCGCATGGGTGAGTTTGCGAAGATGAGCATTTTGGATGTTTGGTATGCGGCTGTTGACTGGAAGAGCGTCATCGAGCGCACCACTGATGTTGATTTGCAAAAACAACACAAGAAACAGCTGAAAAAAGCAATGAAACGCACGATTCAAGACTATTACTTTCCAAAGATGACGCAGCAAATCAATGGCGCTTACAAAATCAAAGACGCGCCACCAACTATCTATCACTTTCCAGAGAGCGAACAAGATGCCTGGCAGGAGCGCATCATGCAAGCGTTTGCGAAATATCAAAAAACTCTACAAGAAGATCGACAGAGATTATTCAATAGGTACAGATTGTCTGACTTTGCCATCAAGGTTGTCGGCATCGGCAGTGTCGGTACGATGTGCGCGGTCGCGGTGATGCTGGCACCAGACGACGAACCGTTGCTTCTACAAATCAAAGAAGCGCGATCATCAGTGCTGGAGCCGTATGCAGGCAAAAGCGAATTTGAAAATCATGGACAAAGAGTTGTTGCCGGTCAGCGCATTGTTCAATCGGCAAGCGACATATTTTTAGGTTGGACATCGTTTGACGATGGAAGACACTTCTACATACGTCAATTACGAGACACGAAAGTCAAGCCTGAGCCGGAACTATGGCAGGGTCCGCAGCTGCTCGAAATTGCCGAGACGTTGGGATCTGTCCTTGCCCGTGCGCACGCAAGATCCGGAGACGCAGCCTACATCCGCGGTTATCTCGGTAGCGATACTACTTTCGATGAAGCGATCGCAGAATTCTCGCTGGCGTACGCACAACAATCAGTCAAGGATCATGCGCAGTTAGTCGAAGCCGTCAAGTCAGGGCGAATCAAAGCTCTGATTGAAACAACTACCTAATAGGCCCAGCGGAGCAACGTTGCTCCTGCGCTAAAACCAGCTCCCATTGAAGCTAACAGGACAAGGTCGCCCTTCTTGAGCATGCCTTTTTCCAGGGCTGAGTGCATCGCCAGTGGTATCGTCCCGGCCGTCGTATTTCCGTATTCGTCGATATTGACGACAACTCTGTCCATCGTCATACCGAGACGTTCCATCGCCGACGTAATGATACGCAGATTGGCTTGGTGTGGGATAAACAGGTCAACGTCTTTTCCAGTTAAACCGTTTCGATCCAAAACGCGGGTACACATTTCTGCCATCTTTCTAGTGGCAAATTTGAACACGGCCGGTCCGTCCTGGTGAACGTAGTGCATACGCTTGTCGATCGTTTCATGTGTGGTTGGATTGCGACTTCCACCGGCAGGCAAACACAGCGAAGCTCCGCCTGAACCGTCAATTTCGTGTACAAAATCGATCACACCAAAATCTTCGCCAGCAGCACAAGGTTGAATCAAAGCAGCACCGCCACCGTCACCAAATATGATGCAGGTTTGACGATCAGTGTAATCAATAATTGATGACATTACATCTACGCCGATGACGACTACATTCTGATGAGCGCCTGTGCGAACGAATTGAGCACCAACTTGCAGGGCGTACAAGAATCCGGAGCAAGCAATAGACATGTCGAAGCCCCACGCCTTAGTCGCACCAATATTGTTCTGGACAATGCAAGCAGTCGCAGGTAACTGCATGTCTGGCGTAATTGTGGCGACTATAATCAGATCTATTTCAGTTGGCTTGATTCCACTTTTGGCAATCAACTCTTTGACCGCTTCGGTGGCCAGGTCTGACGACGCGACTCCCTTAGCAGCTATGTGACGCTGTTTAATGCCGGTTCGTTCAACGATCCACTGATCGGACGTTTCAACCATGCCTTCGAGGTCTTTATTAGAAAGAATGCCGGGCGGAACACAAGCTCCAACCGCACTGATCTTTGGTATTGGCACTAATAAGCTCCTGATCCGCCACTACTATTGATGTAGCAGCTTCTTTGCATTCCGAACTCCTAAGATACACGATCTATCGAGAATGTCTCAACATACGTGACGATTCTTCGTCACTAAAACGGCAACAGAAACGGCGTTATAGGAGTCTAGTCAAGCGACGGGTCGATAAAATCGGTGTCATGCCGGTTATTTCGGCGAAAAACTGAATCGAAGCCCTTAACCACTTCATAATTGGTTCGGGCTCATAATAGAAAAAGCGAACCAGCTTATAGGAGTACTGAAATGTATTGCAAGCAATGTGGCAAAGAGATCAGTGATGGATCTCAATACTGTTCGTACTGTGGCTCGGGAACTGGTTTTAAGTGGAAGGAAATGTTCATGGCTGGCAGCTTTGGGCTGAGATAAGCAAAGCAGCCACTTAGCACAGAACTCGGATAACCACATACGGTGGCGAGGTCAATCCCACCAGAAGTGCCAAACTCGCCCGTTAAGCAACTCAGCAGCCAAGCTGGGCACGCTTCCGGCACCCTGATCAACACTATCTGGACAGTAGACGAACTGCTCGCGAGCTAGCTCTAACGCTTCGTCGCGAGTGACAGGAGGCTTTCCGATTCGCATTTCAATTGTTGCTCGACCAACTGAGATAATTTCAGCGTCATGCATTTTGAACCATCGCTTTGAGAATCCGACATGTACTTGAGGCACGGGACAGTCATTCCAGCCGCCGTATAGTAACTTGGCGGGCACTTCCCACGAATAATCGGCACGCACTAATAGAATAAACACGGACTCCAGCTCTCGGCTGCCGGTGTCTGGATCCCAAGTCTGCAAAGCTTGCAAATTATCATCGGGAACAACGTCAAACGGCCAATCGCTTTCTTCAAACTCTTCATCAATCTCTTGATTAACAGCGCACTTCAAGTCTAACCACTTATCCATATTCATCTTTTCGCCGGTGACAATAAAGTCAGCCAGGGTAGGTTTGACGATGCCGCTGCCATCCAAATCCAGAGGTTCAGAAGCACCTTCCAGATTCTTCAATTCGCGAATCATTCGCACCATGCTATCGGATTCATCAACAACGACGTCACCGCTACTATACGACTGCTTGCGCGGCGCCCAGGTTTTGGCTGAGTTATCGAATTCCAGATGACAAGACAAGTTGTCGACGATTCCATCTAATTCATCTTCATCGGCAACAATGACTGGCCAATAGCCAGTATCAAGAGAGATGCCGCGAAGTTGTCGCCAGATCTGTTCGGCTTGGCTACCTTTCACCACCAGCGAATAAAGCAGGTCGATTAGGGGCCAGTTGAGCTGGCCAAAAGAGCTTACGTCGATATCAGCCGCTTTTAGTTTCGAAACAAGATCGGTCACGTGCTCGTCTGGACTATCGCCAATCAGCTCGGGAGCGGGGTTTAGCGTACCTTGACGATCGCCACAAACCCACTTACTGACTTCCATTGTTGTCTCCTTCAGCTAAAAGTCAGATCGTACGAACTATTTCGGTTAGATTCAACAGCCTTATCAACTGCAACCGCCGCACGCATCCAATCCGCCACAATCTCCACATCCGCCGCAGCAATCAAGAGCACCGCCGCAGTCACCGCACCCGGCACAACAATCGGCCCCGGCGCAGCAATCAACACCGCCGCCGCCGGTACCGCAGCAACTCGCGCAGTCACAACAGTCGCCTGCGCAAGCAATGTCTTCGCAGATGTTGCAAGCGCAGTTTGCGCATAAGTTGCAGCCGCAATTCATTAGACATTGATTACAGTAAAAGTTATTTGGAACCTGCTGATATGTTTCACCAGGTCTCGGTCTTCTTCTTGAATAATTTTGCGGCGGGTCATAGCGACCTGGTGACTGAGGATCGCGAGGAGCATTAGGATCTGCATTTGGATCTTCGGTAGGATTTTGCTCCGGTGTTTCAACGAGATCTGGAAGCGGCTCAGAGGGCTCTTTCTCTCCAAACTTACGACGCCTGCGACCACCCCATTTCTGCGGTTCGCCGCCATCCCCAGTGCCACCACCGCCGTTGCCTCCAGTGCCACCACCGCTGCCGGAACTGATCGCAAAGGCATAATTCGGTTTCTGCGCTGCAAGCGACAGCAAGTCACTGACCAACGCGCCCCAAGCTATTAGGTTGAACGGTAATCCGAACACTTGCTCTCGCGACCGGGCCTGACGAGCGTAGTATGGAAACAGAAAGGCAACCATAAATAAATATAGATTGATAAACGCATCGGGCAAAGTTTTTGAATCAGCTCCAAGTCTTTGACAAATCTCAAAAGCCGCTTGGCGCTTCTGCTGAAGATTCAAACGAGCATTGGAGCAAGCCCTGGCTGACTGTTTAACTGTTGACGAACACGTGTGTGCGTGCGCGGTGCAAGCTGACCGAACGAAATCCTGCCAATCAGCACCAAGTTTGTCTGAAATATTTTGGCGCAATCTTGCCCGAAACTGTTCAAGCAATGAAGCTTCGATGGACAAATTATCCAGCGCCTTATCAATTATCACAGACAGCGATTGCACGTAAGGATAAATGTCTTGCCTACAGTGTTCCGGAAGGATCGTCGACTCGACTTTGTAAGCAACAGCGAAAGGATTGAACTCGTTTCGCCTCATGTCCTTAGCGAAATCGTCAAACGCGTCGAGCACATAAACCAACCTACCGAATGCTCCACCGAGCTTCCTCATCTCAGCAAGAATATCTTCATCTGCGCATCCGACCGCTCGTGCACCACTCTCGAACACAATTGCAGTCATGTGTGCAGTTGGCTTGGCACAGTAATCTATTAACTGTCGAGGGAAATGAGTTTCGGCATACTGATTTGAAGCGCGTTCATGTTCGAGCTGTTTCTCAAACCAACTCCACAGCTCATCGATAGGGAACGACAGTGATTCTAGAGCCGTTGAGGCTTGCTCGAATTTTTTGGAAAGCAATTTGCGCACAGTCTTCCAATGCTTCTTTTCGGAATCGATAATGTGATCGGCCAATTTAAATTCAGTCAGCACCATCGTCACGTTGGCAGCGATCATGAGCGAGATCGGCATATCAACTGGATTTGACGGAAGAGCAAAACAATTGAAAGACTGATACTCCTGCTTCCAATCCGAAATCTTCACTGGCGCAGGAGTCACCGCAGACAGAACTTCAGCCAGGAAAACCGCATCATTATTGAGAAGAAATCGTGACGCTTGACCAAACAACGTGCCCATCGTTTTGCACGTGCCGCAGTAGTGCAAACGATATTCGTACTTCTGTTCATCACTCTGTGAACAGGACCGATTTTTCATGACGCCGAACATGCTGAACCTTCCCGAGAATGCCTTCTATTTAGCACAATCACGCCTGCAGATCAGCTATTTCAATTCACATTTAGATTCAATTCGTAGCTTTTGAAGGGGCAGGCGCCGCTTTAGAAGTAGCGGACTTAGCGTCCCCAGATTTCTTGGTGGATTGAGTTCCGTGGTCGGTTGCAGCTGTGTGATTTGCACTAGATGGGTGAGTTGGTTTGGCACTGGTCGGATGACTCGAAGTAACCCGTTTAGCGCCGGTCGGTTTGGCTGCTCCGGTGTGTGCCGATTTGCCAGCAGCCGCGTGACCAGAAGATCCAGGGCCGTGCGCAGCAGTCGCACCCTTGCCATCGGTCTTCTTCGTTTCAGTCGTCGTAGTCGTCTTAGTACTTGTAGAGCCCGAAACAGCTTTTGGAATCACTGCTGCTACCGGCTTCACATACTTTGGCATCTTCGCATCGACAATCAAAACATGGCGACTGTTCAAGCCAACTGCATAGCCGATAAACAAACCGTTCAAAGTGATCAGACAACAGATGAAATAGAATTTGAGTCTACCGATTTTATCCACGTTAGTTGCTCTTCGTGAATTTCAGCGTCTGCGTATCGTTTTCGGTTTGGGCAGCGTTGCGTTGATAGCTCAAAACAACGTCGGAGGGTTTGAAGTTCTCCGAAATTGTTGGACCAGAAATCAAATTCAAAACTAATTTCTTGCTTTCATCGCCTTTGTGAGCATTGAACTTTTCTTCCAGTTCCTGCGCATTGAAAGTAATCGAGTTGTCGCCCTTCTTCAGCAACCTGGTTATATCAATAGCTTTGCCCGGGGCGAAGAAGTTATCGACATCTTGATCGTTTACGTTCACTTTAATTGAATAACCAATGTAATCAGAACCGCTTGACGCCAGCCAGAACTTCTTTCCATGCTTCTTAGTCGCCGCAGGCACTGGCGTGACAGTGACGGTCTCTTCAGGCTGCTCTTCTTCTGTTACTTCAGGTTTGCTGTCGGCCGGTTTTGTCACCGTATTTGGTGCGGCAGGTTTTGCTCCCGGAGTTCCGGGTCCGACCATTTGCACTGGTGCCATGCGCTGGATCGTTCCGAACCAATATCCTGCGCCTCCAGCTGCCCCCAGCATGAGCAGCAACAAGAGAAGATCTCCAATCGCCCTGACGATTCCACTTCCAGCGTTGGCAATGGCACTCTTCGGCTTCTGGGTCATTTCAATTTAGCTCCGATGTATCGCACAGTTTGCATTATAGCCTTACCACCAGCTCTCAAATTCTAAGCTATGAGAGCGCCCCAAACAACGCTGAAAACCCTGACCGGAAACCCTCCATCTATCCCTCAGAACGAACAAAACGGGCTAAGAAGATCATGCTTATTAAGAGAATAGAAAGAAGTGCCAGCGCAATTCTCAAGGTCAAAATTTCAGCTGCAAAACCGATTATTGGTGGACCTGCCAGCAGCCCGAAATAACCAACCAGGGCGACCGTGGCGATGGTCGGACCGGGCTCCATATCTGGTGCGTTTCCGGCAGAGGTAAAGCAGATTGGCACGATGTTCGAAACGCCCAAACCGATGGCGACAAAACCCAGCAAAGCAAGAACAGGACTGGCTGGAAAAATTATAAGACACAACCCAACCAGTGCAACAGCGCAGCCATAACGAACGATTGGACCGACGCCGAATTTTTGATTGAGTTTGTCCCCCAGGAGCCGACCAATAGCCATCGCTACGGAAAATGCTGCGTATCCAAGCGCTGCAAATCCGGCATCCGTCTTCAGAGTCTGTTGCAAGAAAACGCCACTCCAATCTCCCATCGCGCCCTCGACCAGAAAGCAGCAAAACATGATCACGCTCAGCGCCAGCAAATAATTGGAATTGAGCAAAAGCTTGAGCGTTTCCACATGAATCGAACCGCTAACTTTGACACCTGTTGCGTCGGCGGTGGCAGGAAGCAACCAATTTTTGAAAAGCAGTCCTGCCAGCAAAAGAACAACTGCACTAAACGGGAAATGCATTTCTGGAGTGATTTTCATCGCTGCCATGATTGCCCCAAGACAAGCCCCAGCAATTCCGCCGATGCTGAACAAAGCATGGAATGCCGACATAATTGGGCGCTGATAGGCGCGTTCAACTGCCACAGCATGAGCATTCATCGCCACGTCCAGGGAACCGGCGAACAAACCCAGCGCAATCACGGCGGCTGAAAGAGTAACCAGATTTGGAGCGTACGCAGGAAAAATTAGCGCTATGCAAGTAAAAAGGAGCGTCCAGACGATTACGGGTCTGCTTCCATAACGAGCAGAAAGCGCACCAGCGAAAGACATGGCCGCCAGAGCTCCGAATGCCATACTTAATAGTGCGATGCCAAGACTGCCAGTTCCCAGCGCCAGCTTTACCTGAATTGCCGGAATGCGCGATGCCCAAGTGGCAATCACAGCGCCGTTGATGAAGAACACAACACCAATAGCGAACCGCGCCTTAGCGGGCTCGACAGAGGTGGTTTGAGCAAGAAGAGGTTCCGATGACAACGAGCGAGCTTCCCAAAGAAGCAATTCTACCAGATCCGCGAAACTCTATTGTTCGAAAGGCAGCACCACATCTGGTGCGTATATTGTTGCTATGGCATTGCTGAAATAATTCGTGGCGGAGAAAATGCTCGCGTCCATACCATTGGCAACAATGAGGTTAACGACGATGGAAAAAGCGATTCCACCAAAAGCGCTTGCAGAGCCAACATAGACGTGGGTCTTGCCAAAGTTGGATTCTTGAGCCATTTTAATCGAGCCATAAAGAAGGAAGGGAACACCGCAAGCGATTCCCAAAACTTCGATTGTGTTAGACAAAGCGACGACGAGAGTTTGCAAGTTGATCGTGGAAAGCAAAAATATTACAGGTATAGCTGCGAAAACAGGATTGATGCTGCGAAGTGACAGCTGCGGCGCAGTTGTGCTGGCGCTGGCGAATCTAGTACCGGACAGTCGTTGCTCAGTAATCTCGTTAGCCGCAAACGCCAACGCGATTAGGGTAACAAGACCGACAAATAATTGATTTTGAAAGCAAATTGGGAAACCGCTCACGATCAGCATAAAGTACGAAGCAAGCAGACCCTTGGCGAACGCGGTAGCGACCCGAACCGGTTTCGATTTAACAAAGCAATGATCGAAATTCAGAGCGTCAGGAACACCGTCTGTATGCCTATAGTGGACCGGTTGTACTTCTTTAATTTCAATGACAATCATAAGAACCCACCAAGAGAGGCGAAAGGACTCTTTCGACCGGTCTCAAAAATTTAGCTTTAGTAAGTGTTTCCAAAAACTCAAGAAAAGCCCTGAGCACGATGACTTTATCTGAACCGGCGGCAGCTGTCAAGTTGGCGCAATACAGTCGCAAAATTGTCACTGTCTGGAGATAATGTAGTTAGATGGCTGGGACAGTAATGACAAAGCAAGACACATCAATACCTTTAGATAAGCAGTCCAGACCGATGAGATCGCTTGTGGAAATCGATCTCGAGCGCATTTCATCGCCAGGCTCAGGATTGCCAGAACGAGGAATTCTCACCGTCTTTGTCAGTGAAGACATCGATAAATGCCAGGCAAAAGACAAGCACTGTTTCAAAATAGTCTGGCAGGCGAACTCACCAGCGCCACCAAATATGGTGCTGGAAACAAAAGGCGTAGAGGGACTGGGGGAAAGGGTGTGCCATTTGGAGCTGGACGGTTCGGTTGAAACTCCGGTGGAAGGCTGCTTTCTTCTTGGTAATGAACATCCAAAGCTAAATGAAGCGAAAGCAATTTGCGCATTTTCCGCCAACGGCATCACTTACAATCAAGCAAGAGCGCGTGATCGCTGCTACTCACACCTTGTCGCGCAGTCACCGAATTGGCGGCTGCTCTTACGCTTGCACAAAGACTCGACCGATTACCTGCTATTGATCGTTGAGGATGATTTTGTCGAAGAACACTTTGAGCGTGCATGGCTTGTTAGATTTAAAGGGAATAGTTGAATTAGAGCTGGTTATGAGCGGATACAATTCAATCATGCAAAACAATCGCCACATCCTCGCCATGCTCCTTACATGCATTTATCTTAGCCAGATGCCAGGCGCCTATGCAGACTCTTCTTTAAATGAAGGAATTGCGCTCTACAACAAACGCGAATACAAGAAAGCCGTGGACGCGTTTACTAAAGCCGCCAGCGCCAATCCCCAATTGCCAACGCCTCTCTACTACCAGGCACTATCCTACTATCAGCTGGGAGACCCGCAGAAAGCGAAGTCTCTATACAGCACTATTGTTCGCAAATTTCCATCATCAGACGAGGCTAAATTTGCTGCCACTTATCTGCAGCGAGTCGATCCAAAATACGTGAACACTGTAGGTGCGCCACCTCCATCCCAGGCCATTCAAAGTGCAAGGACGTCCGCAGCAACAGCCGCCGCATCCGCACCGATCGGCGATATGACAGGTTTCGATGCAGCAAATGCCACCATAGCAGATTTGAGTAAACTTCCAGATACTGCCAGTGTGCCGTTTTCGCACGGCAGTGGCGGTCATTTGATGGTCGATACGCAGATCAACGGCAGAACCGTCAAGATGATGTTTGATACTGGTGCGTCGACGTGCCTGATCGGAAAGAACCAATTAGAATCAGCAGGAGTAATGGACAACGTCATCCAGGGTCAACGAACGCGAATGGGCGGCGTCGGCAGCACTGTCAATTCAGCTGCACCAATGGTTGTAGATTTGAAAGTGGGCGGGATTCAGCGACACATGCCGATCATGGTCCAAGACCATTTTGATTTGCCACCACTGCTGGGGCAAACATTTTACAATGGCTATCAGTATGATATCGACAACCAATCAGGCGTGATTCGTTTCACGAAGAAAGGATCGAGCAGGAACAGTGCCGGTTACGACTGCATCGAAGTGCCATTCGAAACGGTTGGAAACAATCTTGTCGTTGTCGCGCAAATCAACGGACATAACTGCCCGATGTATTTTGACACGGGCGCTGCCATGAATCTGTTCGATATGCGCACGTTCTTGTCTATGGGGCTGTCAGTTCCATCTGACGCATCCATGACTATGGTGGGTGGCGTTGGTGGTGCTGTGCCCGGCTATTCTTTCTCTATCAATTCAATGCGCCTGGGATCGATACAGAAGAACAATCTACCGATCGTCGTCGTCACTGGTGGAGGACCACCGCTTCCTTTGCTTGGACAGCCGTTCTTACGCGATCGTCGCTTCTCAATTGATAACGACAAAAAAGTGATTCGGTTCTCGCGATAGCGAGCTTATTTTCCTGAACCGACTCCGGCGTAGACTGGGTCTTTGGAAATCTGACCTTTCTGGTAGTCAGGGTTGGTGATCACTTCTTGACCAACATCTTTGAACTGAGGCAGGATGTGCCCCGAGTCACCGGAAAAGAATTGTTGATAGGTCTCGCCAGGCGCCATGTAACCCATCACCTGAGCGGTGGCTGGATTTCTGATTTGCGTCCAGTCCGACCCAACTTCATATTGAGGATTGCCTTCAGGAGCATTGCGTGTCATCTGAGGGTTACCCTGCTGGTCCATCTGAGTGCCGGGACCACCCAATCGAGGGTTGCCTCTATTGGCGCCAGACTGGCTCCACTCTGCACCCAAGAACTCATCACGTCCCCAGGCGGAAGGCAGATAGCTGCCGTGTCCAGTTGTTAGGCCTTTATCGCGAATATCAAAAATTCCGCTATTGATGCGATTCTGGTACTGGAATTCATCGAATGGTGGCGGACCTTCGTATCCTTCGTCGCCGTATATAAGATCTGCGTTTCCGGCAGCTTGTCTGACGAAACTATCCGTCGATGTTGGTGGCAAGCCCTTACTGTTCAACTGAGCGATCGCCGGAGCGACCAACGAGGTGCTCAAGCAGAGACTGAAGAGGAGCTTAGCAAGCAATGTGTTTTTCATTAGTACCTTCGCATGAAAACTAGCATGACACCACATATGGTGATTTCGCATTGCCCACTTGGAAAAACCCAAATCGCAAAATGCAGCTCAACGGTCAACTAAAATCTGAAAAGGCTGGTAAGTGCTGAGCGCCTTATATAATGAAGCAATTATCATCAAATGTCAAGTGAGAATGCCATCTAACGGGCTTCCTTTCTCAATTCGCTGACATGATACCCTGTTTGTCCCATAGCGGCTCTTCAGGCACTTTCAGGGTTTCAAATGAACATAGTGGTGGTCAATTCCGGCTCGAGCAGCTTAAAGATGTCGATGTTTCAGGCAGCGGACTCCCAGGTCCCCCTGCAAGCAGCATGGGAGCTTGAGCAAGAGGTTGACTGGCAGAACGAGACTCACGAAAACATCGAGAAAAAAATCAATGAAACGCTCTCTGTGCTCTGGCAAGGCGAGCATCCGCTGTTAACTAAACGCGACGAGAATGACTACGACGGACACCGCAA
>JBBQFO010000137.1:0-12749 GCA_038322035.1 Candidatus Obscuribacterales bacterium | reverse complement strand
TTAGCATCTGAAAAACGCGCCGTCCCTAGAAATGAGCGTGCAAGTGTATGAATACCCAATTCCCAATGTTTGAGAAATAATATTTCCGTTTGCTGCTGATTATCGTCGAATCCAAGCCCCTACTTTTGTACTCGAAAAATTTGCTCAATTGGATCACGCAAGGCAAACGTTTTGAGCACTATATCTGGTGCATCAAGTTCCTCACGTTGGTGGCAAACAACGTTTTAGCGGCGCTCAATATCGTTGTTCCCTCGGTAGAAACATGTGATTCAAGGGCTGACTTTTCTTCGCAAGTTAGCAAAAATTGGAACCTGGTTTTGCCCAGAAAAATTTCATCATTCGGTTGAAGAACAACTGTGCCCGTGACCGATTTGCCATTTAGTAAGGTGCCGTTGGAGCTGCGTAGATCGCGTAAATAATAAACACCATCGATCTTGGTGATGGCAGCGTGGCGACGGGAGAGACTCAAGTCTGATGCGATAGAAATTTGATTCTCTCGCGCTCTGCCTATAAAGGTATCGGTACCGCTAAGGTCAAAGGCAAGCCGACGATCGGCAGTGACCAGTGTGGCACGGATCATTCCACCATTGGAGAGGTGATTTAGTAACATTTTGATTTCCCCATGATTAGCCGGTTAGTCGAAGTGTTTAAAATCGATTTTGGTGATCTAAAAAATAAAGACCTTTTCGGACAAGAGAAGTAGTGTTTCTAACGGTCTCCGAGCAGATTTGAATCTGCTCGGAGACTGAGGAGCATCTGGCGCTCAACTCTTTAGCTGCTTACTTCAGTCCGTGCAGGTCCGGTTTCGGTTTTCCCGGTTGGCTTGGCTTGGTATCAATGCACTCCGTCGAAAGCAGGTTTCTGAGGTGCTTGATCTCCGCGCTATCGAAATGCCCATCAGCAAGCATCTTCGTTACTTCCTTGACGACGGACTCTTCGAGCTTGACGTCGGGATTTTTAGTTGGTTCTGGTTTTGGTTCTGGTTTGACTGCAAATTTGTCTGGTCGTTGCGAATTCTGGAATTCATTCGTATCGCCTTGGTGGCTATCACTTCGGACATTATTCTGCATATCTTTGCCCGGCTTTGAGTGATCTTGCGTTGCAAACGGATTTGAAAGAACCAAACTACCGCCATCAGTAACTCCTGCAATTGAGCGACCGGCGTTCACTCCTGCATCTCTCATCGAGTCCCAAGCGGCTGCGGCTATCTCGCCGAACCTAGTGGCGTTCGCCGTGTTCGAAGCTGGTCTTTCCAGGGCAACATTAGAATCGGAATTAGTGTTCATTGAAGTACCTCTTTACTAAGTGATGGCTCAATCGAAGCAAGCATTACGCTTACAGAAAGAAATTTAGCCAACACTTATTACGGGTCTGTGATGAAACTGTTACCGCTTTATAACAAGACAGAAGCGATGCGGTATGAGCCTACCATCAACTACAGAGTCTTGCCTGGTGGTCGCAGTCTGTAGCCAACTCTTGCTACGTTTTCAATTATCGAAGAGTCGAGAGCATCGCTTGTGTCTACAACCTTTCGAATGCGTCTTATAGCTACTCTTAGTCCCTCGGGCGTCGCATCTGAGTCATAATTCCAAACTCTCGCGAGCAAGGCTTCGACGCTAAAAATGTTTGTCGGATGTCTCATAAGAAACTCAAGCAAAGCAAAATCTCGAGGGGATAATCTCAATTCATCTCCGCTGCGGGTGATGCGGAAATTGCTGGGATCAAGCATCAAATCGCCGTGTTTTAAAACATTCGATTGCACCACCGGTGGACGTCTCAACAACGAGCGTATGCGGGCCGCCAACTCTTTCAAATGAAAAGGTTTGGTCAGGTAATCATCTGCACCAGAATCAAGTCCAAGCTCTTTATCTTTTAACTCGTTCTTTCCGGTAAGCATAATGACTGGGGTCATACCGCCGGCGGAGCGAAAGTTTTTCAAGACGTCAATGCCGCTCATGCCCGGCAAATCCCAGTCCAAGACAACGACATCATATTCAGTTGTTTTGAAGGCGCTTAAGCTATCAAGTCCATCGTGAAAAACTTCCACAGTATGATGTTCATCATCAGTTAAGCTATCGCTAATTGCAACGCACAGATCGATATCGTCCTCTACGACTAATACTTTTGCCATTCTCAGTTATCACCTAAACTGTATGCATTGCACTTCAACGATAAATATACAGCTCTACTATGGTTTTTGAACAGTTGACAATTAGGATGAAAGTCTAATGAAGCTGCGATTGTCTTTGAGTTCCAAGGTTCTAATTCTGGTCGCAATTCCGCTGCTGATTCAGATAGCCTTGTTGGCTGCTATTGCATCGCTTCAGAGTCAAGCCGAGCAAGCTTTGAAAGCGGCAAATCATAGTAGAAAAATCTCAGACTTAATCAATCAAATTTCCGCCGATATTTTTGCAGTTTACTCAAGGTATAGAACATACGAAGCCCTGGAAAGTGTGCCTTTCGATGATGCCAGGGCACTGAAGTTATTCGCTCAGGTGCACAATGATTATGTTCAACTCAAAGAAGTTTCCAAAGACGATCTTGACATAGCGCAGACGGTTGTAAACTCTGAAAATGCTACCGATGACAATTTACGAATGTTTCGAGAACTCAGAGCAGCTCTTAACCGCGCAGGAGCTACCAGTGCAAAAGAACGAATAATGATCGCTCGGACGATACGAAAAGGGGAACAGAGAGACCTGGTCATCAAAAGACTGATTTCGATTGGCTCCGAACAACAACGTCGTGCAGAAGAGTTCCCAGAGCGACAAGCTGCTTATAGAGAAAAAGCGCAACTAATGTTGGTGGCGACTGGAATATTTGATCTTGCACTTGGAGTTGTGGTTGCTTTGCTGCTTACGAGAGGAATTACGCTCAGGTTGCAGCGGGTCATCGACAATACGTATAAATTGGCAAGCGGATTGCCACTGGAACCTGTTATACGAGGGGCAGACGAAATCGCTCACTTGGACCGCGTCTTTCATCAAATGGCTAATGACTTGAGAGAGTCTTTGCGAAAGGAGCGCGCGGTTGTTGAAAACGCACGCGATTTTATTTGTACGGTTGATTCGAATGGACGGCTCGTTTCAGCAAACGCAGCAGCGCTATCCTTGTTAGGCGTGAAACCAGAAACGCTGATTGGCAAATACTTCATTGACTTGGTGTCCAGCGAAAATAGAAAAGAAGTGTTGAACTATTTAGAAGAATTGAAAAGCCAACACTCATTCCCTGAGTTGGAACTCGAATTGATTGCAGCGTCAAGCGCAATAGTGAATGTTATTTGTTCTGCGCAGTGGTCTGAAGAAGATGGCAATTCCTTTTGGGTTGTACATGACATGACTGATAGACGGAGAGCTGAAAAGCTCAAACAGGAAGTCCTCGCTATGATCAGCCATGATCTGAGAACTCCACTCTCAACCATCAAGTTTGTGCTTGATTTTTTTGCAAAAGAGCAAGAAAGCGGTAATGAAAAAGCTTTGCGTTACTCGCTGATGGGACAGCGCAATGTTGAGCGAATGTTCAATTTGGTCAATGATTTATTAGATATTGAAAAAATCAGATCCGGAAAGGTGACGATTGAGCAAGAGAATGTTCAACTATCGCGTTGTTTTAAGACATGCGAGGAACTGAGTTCTGGTTTTGCTCAAGACTTTGAGATCAGCTTGTGCTTTGAACATACAGACCTGATGGTATTCATTGATGAGAAAAGAATCGATCGAGTTTTATCCAATTTAGTCGCTAACGCGATCAAGTTTTCTCCTAAAAATACGACTGTTCGTATTTCAACTAAAGTTGAAGAAAATAATGTGTGCATCAGTGTTGAGGACGAAGGCCCCGGCGTGCCACTCGATCAGATTGAAACAGTTTTTGAGCGCTTCCACCAGATTCGCGGAAATGCTGCAGCCTCTAAGGGAGGCTCTGGCCTAGGATTGACTATCTGTAAAGCTATCGTTGAACTGCATGGCGGGCGGATCTGGGCCGAGCACGCCCAAAGCGGTGGGAAATTTAGCTTTACGTTACCACTGGCGCTCGAAGCTTGAAGAGCCGGTCAGATTTGAAAAGCTCGCACCTGACCTTTTGGGTTTTACGTTAGTCACAGTTCTGTTATGCCAACTCTGTAAGTTCTGCAGTGTTCACCCAAAAGGGGATGGATTCTCTATCTCTCACTTCGATGCATGACTTGCTTAGCAACATGCAAACTTTGTTTCAACATAATTCCGGCAATAGAAAGCGCGCACCGCTGAACACGACTATCAACATGCATCGAGGAGATTTACCACAATGGAAAGACCTAGTGAAGCGAGCACAGCAGATAATGTCGTCGCGGCCCTACAGGGCAACGATCTAAGCGCTACTCGAATCGACATCAATGAACTGCTTCGATTGAGAAATCCGGATGGCGACGAGCTTGGTCGTCTGACTGATCATCTCGTACAGTTAGGAGTTCTGAACCATCTGATCATCGACGATGCCAAGCAGTTTGCCGGACTGACTGAATCAGACATGCTTAGCATTGCCGGCTTACCGCCAACAGTCGACAGTCTTGTTGAAATTCCTCTCGCCTACCACTTTGCAGATTTTGACGCCAACGGCAACGGTACACTTGAAATTGGCGAAATTATAGGGTATGCGGATGCCGATAAAGCAAAAGATCATCACCCTCAAGACGTAACTTCCGACTCTCGAGTTGCCTTGGAAACAGGAGTTGGGCAGTCTATTGATCCCGAAAGCGTACGAAACAGCGAGCTAATCAGTTCAACCAATCAGGATGAGCTCGTTAAAGTTTTGGAAAATGCGGATGCGACCGCTGCGCAAAAACTAGGCGCTGTGCAACAACTTGCCGGTCTTGGTTTGACGCAAATAGACCTTACAGATTCAGATGGCACGATTGTAAACTGCCGTATCGATGTCGGGGCCGTCGGAAATAGCGCTCGCAATTATGTGCAACTGTTCGCTGAAAATGTGGGCGGAAAGAAAGAACGAATTTTGCTCAGAGGCATCGAAAGCAACGGTGAATTCTCTCAAGAAATCGGACAAAATGGTCCAGTAGGTTTCACTGGTGACTGGTGGAGCCGGAATCATTCAGACTCTGCACTCGATGCGCAATAGCTAGCTCAATTGCATGAGATAAACTGTTCAAAACACTTTGATACCGGTGATGGTGGCAGCAAAAGTAGCGGTGGAGATAAATATGCGCCTCGAAGAAAACACAAACAATCCTACTTATAGAATCGCAGATCAGCTGTGGACCGGCGAGAACCACCCAATGGCGATGCGGATCGGCGAGTATTTGCCTATTGCTGCTCCAGGCGACCAGGGTGTTTCGGAAATTTTTCCTGACCTGACGCTGACAGCGGGCGAAGTGCCTGCGCCGATTCAACGAGCAATCGCTCAGGGCTCATCAATCAGATTCAGCTCTTCAGGCGAAAATGCCGAAGCACACAGAGAGCCAGACTATTTCTTTACGCCCGAAGGCAAAATGGTTCCAAACCCAAAAGCCATCCCTAGTCCTGACGGCAGCATAAACATCGAGCTTCAGAGCAAAGATCCAGGTAATAATAAAAGCCTGAGAGATGCTATCACTCATGAATCCCAGATGCAGAAGCAGGCAGCTCAAGACATCAGTCGGCTGTTCCAGAAAGCGCATCCGGGAGAGACAGTGCCTTCGTGGATGACAGACTTGGTCAATGCCACGCCAAACTTACCGGACTTTGTACCCTTCCAACCACAGCCCAATGCCCCGGTCGCTCCACCACCAGAGAACGGGTTCGTTCCTCGTGGTGTCAGCGGCGGTGACGGTGGCGATGGTGGCGGCGGTGGTGGCGGCGGCAGCGGAGATGGCGGTTCGGGCGGATTCGCTGGTAACGGTGGTTTTGACAACAGTGGTATGTTCAAAGGTAACGGCAGCGCTGGCGACGGCAGCATCCCGACGGGTGGCACCAGCAGCTCAGGCGCGCCCCTTGGAGCAGGCGAAAAGGTACAAGCAGGTGAACTCTATAAGTTCTTCACCGATCAAGGCTTCACCGCTGCTCAAGCATCAGGCATTTTAGGCAACATCCAAACGGAATCTAACTTTAAGACTAATGCATATAATTCAGGTGAAGGCGCGATCGGTCTTTGCCAGTGGGAAGGAAGCAGAAGAACTGAACTTGAGGCTTTCGCAGCCGCCGATCCTGAGCACAGACCTGTTACTGATTGGCACGTGCAAGCGGAATTTATCATGCACGAACTGAACGGAAGCGAGAACAGCGCTATGGCCGCAATCAAAGCTGCTAACACGCCTCAAGAAGCGGCGTTTGCTTTCCAACACGACTATGAAAGAAGCTCTTCAGCGTCACTTGGTGACCGAGTAGCAAACGCCGGAAACATCTATCAACAGCTTGCCCAAACAAGCATGACTTAAATTCGGTAGTAGCCTTGCACCATATTCAGTGCAGCGCGAGCGCGCATCGAACCGAGACATAAATGCTTTTCGCGCCGCGGGTTAAGTTCGAGCGTTACAAAGAGCACACGTGGGCACGGATCGCGCCGTACCTGGCACGCCGCGTGTTACACTTGCGGGTCGGCTCTGTACCCACGCCCGGCGACTGCCAAGGACACACCGATGAACTCGGACACTATCGGACAAACTAATCTGCCCCCCGCCGAGTACGAGGCTGTGATTGAGAGACAGGTTCAGCGTAGACGCACATTCGCCATTATTTCGCACCCCGACGCAGGTAAGACAACGCTCACAGAGAAGTTGCTTTTATTCGGGGGAGCAATTGACGAAGCCGGTGCCGTAAAATCGCGGCGAGCAGAGCGCAGCGCCACGTCAGACTGGATGGAATTGGAAAAGCAACGCGGCATTTCAATTACCTCAACCGTGTTGCAGTTCGAGTTCGTCGGACACTGCTTGAATCTGCTCGACACCCCTGGTCACCAAGACTTCAGTGAAGACACCTACCGCACCCTCGCAGCTGCCGACAACGCTGTCATGCTAATTGACGCCGCCAAGGGACTGGAACCGCAAACTCGAAAATTGTTCGAAGTTTGTCGCCTGCGAAAAATTCCTCTATTCACTTTCATCAACAAGCTGGACCGACCCAGTCGCGAACCACTCGAACTGATTGACGAAGTAGAAAAAGAATTCAACCTATCGACGTATCCCGTCAATTGGCCGATCGGCACGGGCGACCAATTTAAGGGCGTTGTCGATCGAGGTTCCAAGCTCGTTCATTTATTCGAACGCTCGGTTGGAGGTCGCACCAAAGCAGATGTTGCTACCTATAAACTTCACGATCCAAAAGTCAAAGAATTGATTCCAGCGCACTTGTACGAACAGTTGATGGAAGAATTGGAAATTCTTGACGCCGCCGCTCATCCTCTCGATTTGGAAAAAATCCACGATGGATCGCTGACGCCAATCTATTTCGGTAGCGCTATGAATAATTTCGGCGTCGAACTATTTCTTCGTTCATTCATCGAATTATCGCTCCGACCAGGCGCATTCTCATCGGCTGAAGGAGTTGTGCCAACCACATTTCCTGACTTCACTGGGTTTGTATTTAAGTTACAAGCTAACATGGACCCACGACACAGAGACCGTATAGCGTTTGTTCGAGTTTGTTCAGGCATGTTCGTGAAAGATATGGACGTGACAAACAGTAGAAGTGGTAAAACCATTCAGCTCAGTCAACCGAAGAAGTTATTCGCAAAAGAACGCCAATCAATCGAAGAAGCATTTCCTGGCGATATCGTCGGTTTCAGTAATCCGGGAGCATTCGCCATCGGCGACACCATTAGTAGTGGCAAGAAAATTAACTTCCCTGGCATTCCGACATTTGCCCCAGAACTTTTTGCATTCCTTGAGAACAAGGAGCCAAGCCGTTACAAACAATTCCACAAAGGAATTACCGCGCTTCAAGACGAGGGCGCCATCCAAATTCTCTGGATGACCGAACGAGATACTCGCATACCGTTACTTGCTGCTGTTGGTCCTCTGCAATTTGAAGTTGTTCAATTCCGACTGCAAGCTGAATATGGAGTCGCCACCATTCTTCGCGTTGTAGACATGCACACCGCGCTCTGGCCGGTGGGCGCGTGGGATGCGATGAAGGCTGCTACTAGCCGCTCAGGCTATACAGTTGCGACTGACAAGTTTGAGGATCCTGTTTTGCTTTTCAAAACAAAGTGGGATCTGAATAAATTCAAAGAAGTAAATCCAGAAATCGAACTAAGCAAAGTCGATCCACGCACAGTTCAAGCTTCAATGGACACGACCAACGGCACTACACGATAATTCAAGAGGATTGCCAAACATGCTCAATAAACTTCGCACATTGACTTATTGCATCTTGGTGGCATCATCTTCCATCAGTTTAGCGGGGTGCGGTGAAAAGACGACGACAGCCACCCAAGTCAATCCTGACGGCAGTCAAACAACAACCGTAACTGAGCAGAAGGGCTTGAATACAAAGACAACCGTGACGCAAACACCATCGGGCGATGATATCGTTGATAGTGTAGATTCGAGTCACAAAAAAACCAACATCAATTTCTCCATCGGTAAAGACACCAATGATGGTGCAGACGAAGTTCACGTACGAGGACCCGGCATCAAAATAGATACTGGCGATGGCGATGGCAAAGTGGATATCAAATTGCCGTTCTTGAAATTAAAAAAGGACGGCCACGGCCGAGTCCAAGTTAAGACACCGTTCGCCAACGTAGATGCGAACGAGAACTAATCCAATCGCTGCAATCTGATTCCTTAAACGTGGCAGAATGCCATGAGTTATCCGCGTCGCTGCGATCCAAGGAAACCTCGGAACCACAAGTACATGAGAATACTCATGGAGAAAAAGAACATCAAGAACAAAGCCAATGGGTATCCAAAGTACCAACTCAGCTCAGGCATATTTAGCGGCGACTTTTCAGTATTGAAATTCATTCCGTAAAGACTGGCGACAAAACTGGGACCGATGAACAGGGTCGTTATGATCGTCAGAACTTTCATAACTTCATTCAAACGATTGCTAACGCGCGTGTAGTGCAATTCCATCAAAGCCGATGCCACTTCGCGATACATCTCGACGAAATCAATAATGCGCACCGCATGGTCGTAGCAATCGCGCAGATAGAGTCGCGTCGCCTCCGATATGAGCGGATTGGTATCACGATACAAGGAACTCAAAGCCTCGCGCGTCGGCCAAACAGACTTGCGAATTGAGAGAATGTCGCGACGCACCTCATAAACATCCTCTGGAGTATTTTTCTCACTCTTCCCCAAAATCTCTTCTTCAATATTGTCTAAACGATCGGCAAGCTTCGTGAGCAGTGGAAAGTAGCTATCGACAACAGCGTCGATAATTGCGTACATCAAATAGTCGGCTTTCTCTGCGCGAATTCTGCCGCGCGATTTTCTGATTTTGTCGCGCACTGGATCCAAACAATCAGCAGACAATTCGCGGAAGGTCAACACATATGTTTTTCCCAGGAATAGACTGAGCTGCTCGCTTTCAGCTGTGTCGCGATTCACCAACATGCGCGTCACGACGAAAATATGTTCTTCATACTCTTCTACTTTGGCGCGCTGATGCACGTTGATGATGTCTTCCAATTCGAGTTCATGAAGATTGAACAGCTTCCCGAGCCTGTCCATAAACGCTTGCGCATGAGGTCCAAAACCGACTGGGTCGATGTTAATCCAGGTAACGGGCCACTTGGCGAGGAACTCGATCAGCCCGGCTGGGTCACGAACGGCTTGCTCAACATAGGCGTGCTCGCTGTAAGCCATGACATGCATGGTCGGCGATTCTGTCGTCGAAGCCTGGTTTAAATCCATCACCCCAGGCAGGTTAAACTCGGCGGTGATGCGCTGTGAGCGGCGTTTGGCTTTTATGTCAGAACTCATACACGTCTCAAAGTTGGATTACGGCACCTATTTTAGAACATTGAGGGTTTTCATGGGGCACCAAAAGATCACACTTGTCTGTCAAAGTTATTGCATAGCCAGCACCCAGTTCGGTTTCACCCCGGTCGCAGATGTGACGAGAGCTCGAAAAGCTTTTGAAACGTTGGCCGAGAGGCTCAAATATTAAGGAGACTGCATAATGCGAAATTTGATTATGGCCCTCTTAACCCCATTGAGTCCTCCAAAGAATTACTCATTCTCTCAGCGCAATTTCGCTCAGGAATACAAGGATATGAAGGACGACTACGTGCGAAAGCAGCAGCCAAAGCCAATCCACCAGCTTGGACCTGCTAAGTTCGACTATCCTTTGTCAAATTCCAGAAGCTAAGCTCGAATAAATTTGCCGCGAAGAAGCACACCCAGCTTGTTATTAAGCCAGGTGTTGTCTTCTTTGGCACTCTCAAATAACCAGAAGAAACTCGCTTGCAGTGATAAAATCAGATCACCGAATTTTGCGATAGTCGCTGAAATCGCCTGCCAGTCTGATTGGAGTGTCATGTGAATTGTTCAAAAATGCTGCGAACAGTGAGTGCGCACCGCTGTAGAAGGTGCTTTTGATGCATTTATGCCGGTCATCGCGGAAGTCTTGAACTCGTTCGATTTTCCACCTGTCACTACAGATAGTGCCACGGAACAAAAAGTCGAAACTGACTAAACTACTTGCTAGCAGCCTCAGATTTTTTCGTCGACCCCTTGCTGGTTGAGGCGTTTGCTTTCGCCTTCGCGTATTCGGCCTGCACCTCAGCCGAGACCGGCATTTTGTTCTTATTGAGAATCGCAATCGCTCGCTCGTAATGAGCCACTGATTCAGCATAGTTTTTCTCGGATGCTGTCACACGCGCTAGCCCGAGTATTGATTGCACCAAATCTGCATGTTCCAACCCTAAAGCTTTCTCATGAATCGAAAGACTTTGCTTGTAAAGTCGATCGGCTTGAGCACCATCACCCTGTGCATAGTAGAAGTCAGCTAGATTAGCTGTGGTTCTTGCAAATGATGGATCGGTCTCGCCAAGCTTCTTCGCTTCTTCAATAGCAGCTTGATAACTTGCTTCGGCTTTCTTCACGTCTCCGGCGGCTTTGGCCGCATCGCCGTCTGAAGTTAGCTTCTGCCAAACCGCTTGTTCGGCTGCGACTTCGGCTTTCGGAGCGGTGGTGACAGTAGTCGTTTCAGTGGCGTTGGGTGTGCATGCACTGATGGTGACGCCAATTCCTGCTACGCAAATTCCAGCTCTCAACAACTTCTGCAAATCCATACACAACTCCTATTTTGCCGCGACTACGGGCATTGATCGATACAAGCTGCACCGCGCATAAGCACAGCACTCTGACGATCTGAGCGTACAGCACTTGGCTCGGGAATATAAGATGCGAAGCCGCGCTGTGAGAGGAAATTCAGCAACTATTTTAAGCGCGAAATCAAACTAATTTTGAACAGGACGCGATGCTTTGGGCGGAGGAGTGGAATGCGGTTCCCACCAGCCGGGAGCGGCAGCAACAGTTCGTTTTTTGTAGACCACACCGACTGGCAAATCTTTTCCTCGTTCGGTGATCGATAATCCGCCGTCCACGAGTGTCAGCGAAGAATTTGTTGGCTTAGAAAATTGTTTGGCGTGAGTCGCATAATTGCTCAAAGTGACCGAGTTAACCGTTTTGAAAGCCGGTGACGAAAATGCGATTTCAGTAACGACACTCGACTTCAATAAAACGCTGAGGAAATATTTGTGATCGGATGTCCAATAAGTTATGACATCATCGATGCTATATGTAGGTTTACCTAGCAGACTCAAAACCTCAGCGGCACTCATTCCTAGATGCATACGAGCAACGGACTGCCCAGGCACAATCAGGATGCGAGGATTGATCGGCTCTGGTTTGTCTGACGCTGAAGCTCGAGTTTTTTCGTTGTTGCTATCCGCTACAGCCGTTCCCGAACCTACCCTTCTTGCGGGTTTCGACGCAGCATTATTCAACCTCGCGAAGGCTGGCGCAGGAGAGGTTGAAACATGTGCTGGAACCTCACTCTGAGGTTCGGGAGTGCTGGCATTATCGTCATCAAATCCCGGTCTCGGCGAGGTCGGTTTCCCTGCGATCAAAATGTCGTTACCGTTCCACTCGCTCTTCATCACTGGCGTTTGAAGAGTTCCACGTTCACGCAAAACGGTATCTTGAACATTATCTTTCAAGCCATCAAACATCTGCCCGACAGTAGTTGACGCACCGTGCTTCTTGAGAGTGTCGAGCAAAACCGCAGTGAACACTCCGTTTGCCAGCTTCTTACTTTCCCAGGAAATCTGGTCTTCTTTGCTGGATGCGATTACCAACTGACCGGAACCAGCGCTTAACTCACTTGCGTCAACTCCAGTCCTAATTAGTCCTTTGCCACCATTTTCAGTGGCGCCGCTATGGCAAGCATCCAAAAATATAATCACACGATCGCAGTGCACACGCGACTTGATGTCATGTGCCAGTCGCTGCATCGGAATCGCCGTTGTGTACAGATCGTCAATGTCGGTGTCATATGCGATTAAATAGTTCTGTCCGCCAATATCCATTTCGGATCCGCTGCCGTGGGTGGACAGAAAGATGACCACTAAGTCATCAGGGTTCGCCACGTGGGGCAACCACTTGTTACCGAGTTCGGACAAAATGCGGCGTTGTGTTGCATCTTTATTCAATAGAATCTTGACGTGATCTGGAGCAAAGCCAGCATTATGTGTCAAGTAGTTGGCGAAATCAGAGGCGTCTTTGGATGAATATTTCAAATCTAATTTTGGATTTTGAAAGTCGCTTATCC
>JBBQFO010000136.1:0-12775 GCA_038322035.1 Candidatus Obscuribacterales bacterium | reverse complement strand
TGATCTAGTTGCGCTTTGCTCCGTGCGCGCACTGATCCCTGAACCTCGCGTACACCAATCAAGCATGTGGCAGTTACTTGTATTGTGTTCGGAAGAGTAGCTTCCGAATATCCGTGTAGCGACTTAGTAACAACAAGGAATTTCTGAATGGGCGATTTAATTTGCCCCTCCTCTTTAGATTACACCGGAGAAGTAAACATCGTGTTAAGTTGGCTAAAGTATTGATTTAACAGCCTCATCGCTTGTAGCGGGGATTGGCTCTAGGTATTGGTAAAAACAGGACTGCGACTTGATTAAATGCTCATGTAAAACTGTGGTAAAGTCTTGATTTTCAGAGGGAAAGTATTACCGATCGTGTCAATCTTTATGCGCAAGCGATATCTTTTAGTTTTGGCTGCATCACTGATGGTGAGCGGCTGTGCGATGACCGAAGAAATGCGTCGCATAAACGAAACAAATCAAGCAGAACATGTTCGCGAAGTCGGACGAAGCACCAACTTGACTGGCGAGCAGCTGTTTATCAGAAGTTGTAACACCTGCCATCCAGGCGGCAGTAAGGGTTTTGGACCGACCTTGGAAAACATGGGCAAAGACTTTCCTACCGATGCAAGCTTGAAGGCTTTCTTACGCAAGGGAAAGGGCACCATGCCTGCTCAGACGAAAGATACTATCAATGATGCTGAGCTTACTGAGCTGATCACATATCTTCGAAACATGACTTTCTAGCGCATCGAATATGGTGCCTAGTTCATCAGTAATCCTAAGATCCAAATTACGACGACGAGAAAAACCGAACCCATAATGATGCGCGAGACGATCGTTGGGCTCGTCATTATCACTGGATGTACGGGGCTATGTTTGACGAACGCAGGAATGATGCGATCTCGGTCGGCTAAATATATCGATGTGATAAACATCGGCCAAACACGCTTGCTGTCTGGTTTGCTTTTGTATAGAAGCACTACGAGTTCGCGGCTCAAATAGGCTTTGGTAATCTGATCCCAGTTCACGGTTTTGCGTTGGGGCCAATATGGACCGCGATATTTGATCCCGTGTCCGCTCAGCTGCAGGCTGGATGGACTGAGATAGGGACGCAGACCGACAAGAATGGAGACGGCGGAAATCGTGATGAAGAAGCCTTCTACGTTAATCAGCAGTTTCCAGTTGTGAGCCAGTATGAGTGGTTCCCAGCAGTATTTGGTCAAGCCGAGATATGCGGATGCCAGAATGAAACACATCGCTAGTTCTGTAGGATCGCGCGCTTCGACAAAGTTGTCCTGAGGATCGCCTTCTTGAATTGTTTTTTCCGGTAGCATCAAATGCCCGTATGTCTGCGACTGTCCTCAGAAGGCTAGATTAGCTCAAAGAGATTAACCCTGGCAAGTACATTATGCCTAGCAGCTTGCTGTATAGGAGATCCTAGGATAAACCCCAGGCTTGAAGTCCATTTTAATCTCTTCGGTCAGGCGCCGAAAACTTCCTCAGCTGCCAACACCCCTCGCTCTTGACGAGCTTTTGGGTCGGCGTTGTCGGCTGCTTCACTGCGAGGGGCGATCGCCTTGTAAAAGTCCGTGTCGAACGGTCGTGTTCTTACGACAACCGGCATTGGCACCGCATATCCAAGCACTAGCGCTTGCTGTTTCGGATCTAGCTGAGCTAGAACAGTTCGCAGGGTCTGACTGCCTGAGACCCCGGTGAATACCGCGTCAATATCTTTTTCATCGTTTAGAAGGGCGGTGACGCGCGTGCCGATTTGGCTGAGAATTTCTGGGTCGATTCCACTTGGGCGCTGATCGACGATCAGCAACGTGACGAAATATTTGCGCATCTCTCGGGCAATGATTCCAAAAATCGTTTGGCGCGCCACAGATGGTGCCAAAAATTTGTGTGCTTCTTCGATCACGATTGTCAGCTTGCGCGGCGCCGGAACGTTGTCTGGGTCTGCTTGATGCAGTTCGGAGCGCTTCACGTACTCTGCGTGCAATCGACGGGTGATGATGTTGGTTGCCAACATGTAAGAGAGCAAATTATTCTGTCTGCCAAATTCGAGGACAATGTGACGACCAGCTTGGATATATCGAAGGATGTCATCTATGTAGTTGTGAGTGCAACGCGGACGCAAGTAAGAGGTCTTTTGAATGACTGTATTCAATCGCCTCTGCAAGGTTTTAATGGCGGTTGGATGTCCTTTGTAGTCGTTGCAAAACTGTTCGATTTCTTCGCCGGACATATCCATCAAAGTAGAAATCCAATCTTGCCCGAATTTTTCTTTGATGATGTACGCGTTTTCTAGAGTCGCTTCCGACAACGCCAGTTCCGATTTAAGTAATTCCAGATCCTCGATTTCGATCTGGTTATATCCTATATAAAGTTCGTGCGTGTCGGGAATTCCCCGAGCTTTGGACGACTCGGTGTCAAGACTGAAGACTGCCACCTGTGATCCAAACAGTTGCTTTAGACCTTTTACGCGCGGCGCGGATTTGTTTTCGGACATCGCTTGCCAGCCGTATTCGTTATGCATGTCGAAAACTAGTACAGAAGCTACATCTTTGCTGATTAGCCCACACAAGAAGATGCGAGTCAGAAACGATTTGCCGGTTCCAGATTTGCCGAATATTCCATTTGAGCGTTCCACGAATCTACCGAGGTCGACGCAAACTGGAGTTTCCATGTTGAGCGGACGTCCGATATTAAAGTGCAAGTCGTCAGGGTGATCGCTTTCTTTGCCGAAAACCAGGGCGAAATCAGCGCTTGTCGCTTCGTTGACGTGCGAGAAGTGGCTGGGAATTGTTTTCACCGGTCGCAGTTCGGCACTGTCTGCGGTGGCACCAGTTTCCAGCATCAGCATCGGTTGCACCTTGACGGTGCCAAAGGTGGAAACACCTGATAGAACTGAGAGCAGAAAGTCGTCAGACTGAGGCGGATTTGTCAGTATTGTCGGGTTACTCGCCGATAGACTGACATCCGTCAACATGCTGAAGAAGCGCGAACTCTTGCCTTCTACAACGACAAAACGACCGACTCGTAGATCCTCAACCGAGTGCGACAGATCAAGTCGCATCTCAAGACCAGATGAGAGTGAGCCTTGTGTGATGATGCCCAAATAGTTGGGACCTTTTTTCACCGATCAGCTAACCAACTTGGAAGCCGATTGCCTGCGCGAACAGTTTGATTGCTTGATCGCGCTGCTTTGCGTCATAAGTTTCTCTGCGCACCACATCTGATTCATCAGTGCCACGATATTCAGTGATTGTGTATGCAAGCGGTTCATGCAGGCTTCTTTCTAAGCGAAGCAGATTGCCCGTCGTGGTAGTCGCGCCCACTAATCCCCAGATTCCTTCTAGAGAGTTTGAGATGTCATCAATGGTGTGGGGCCACTGGGCTCTGGTTGAAGTGACGGTCATGAGCGTACTCCTCGAGAACTATCAAAAACGGTGTGCTCACGGGATGCAATCGAGGTAAGGGATCTCGAGTAAATAAGCAGTCCGCGGCTTGGTTTCCTTGGATACGAAAAAAAATTTGTCCGGAGAGGGACTTGAACCCTCATTGGTTGCCCAACACGCCCCTCAAACGTGCGCGTCTACCAGTTCCGCCACCCGGACTCATCGCCTGTGAAGCTCGGCATTCTATGCCCACTATTGTAATTTGAATAGTGGAAACTTTGCCTAGCCCAAATTCGTTCAACAGACAAAACGTTGGAATAGTTTATGCGATGTTGCTCGAACCAGCAATAGCCTCTCTGGAGGAACATTTACCTCCGAATGGGCGTCCAGTACTGTATCTACGGCTGTTGAGCCTGGTGACGCGATCACCGTCTGGCTTGCAAAAGCCACTCAACACAGGTATTTCGGAAGTTTTACAAGCGAAAAATTTATCTATTGAACAAATAAAAGCCGGGAATTCGGGCATAAGTTAAGATGGGATGAAGTGGTCATTTCGCGGGATGCGAAACAACTAGGGGGCATTCAGCGGTAACATGTCGATGATTGAAATGTTCGTAGCCGGAATTGCTTTAGATGCCCGAAACGGACACCCCATCGTCGTTTTAAATGACAGCACCAAGCGCCGAGCATTACCAATATGGATAGGCATGGCTGAGGCAAACGCGATCACAAGGGCGCTTGACAATGTGAAGCCCGAGCGACCGATGACGCATGATCTGTTGCTTAGCGTGATTACGCAGCTTGGCTACAAGGTTAAGCAGGTCGAAATTAATGAACTGGCCGCGAACACTTACTTTGCAACTATTTTACTTTTAGTAGACGATCCCGAGCACAAGCTCGACACCACCAAATCAATTGATGCCCGCCCGTCCGACGCAATTGGGCTCGCCTTACGCGCCAAGTGCGCCATATTCGTTTCCGCCCAGGTTGTAGCTGATGGCACTATCCCTGCCGATTTCGAAAAAGACGAGGCTGAGGCGCAGGAATTTAAGAAGTTTATCGAAGGCCTGAAGGCTTCGGATTTTAAGAAGGGCGGCGCTGGTGGACCGTCAGAGTGATTTTTTCCGTTCGATAGCTTTGCTGAGGGCAGCTTCGAGGGTGGCTACTTTTGCTTCGAGCAACTTAACTGTATCCGACGCTACTTCTTTCGCCAGTTTCTGATCTTGCGCTTCCCACTGTTGTAATTTTTTTTCGCTGCGCACTGCCACGATCTTGGTTTGCCAAACTGCCAGACTTGCAACAAGACCGGCTACCCATGCGCCTATCAGTGTTGCACCAAGCGGTAGTGGCGCGGCACTGCCAAACAAAGTAAATGGAACCGTTTGCAAGTTCTGCAGCGCCAGCGCGATCACTGCGATACCTAGAATGGCTGCAGTGGAGAGAACGACGTAATAAAAGGATTTGGTGCGCATAAGTTATCCCGAGGAGTCTTTGCAGCAAGCTGCTCGACTTATGTGAGATGCGTAAGCAGTGTTTGAAAATCCTCTGGTAGAGGAGCTTCAAATTCTAACAGCACCCCTGTGATCGGGTGCGTAAAACTCAGTTGAGCTGCGTGCAATGCGTGACCTTTCAATCCCAATTTCTGGCGCGCCGCCTCGTTTCCGCTTGATTTCGGATTGTATAGCAAATCGCCGACGACAGGATATCCCAGGCTGCTCATGTGAACCCTAATCTGATGGGTACGTCCAGTTTCAAGCATGACTTTGACTAGTGTGAATTTCGAAAAGCGTTCCATGACTTTGAATCGACTGACCGCTTTTCGACCTTCAGAAACGACTGCCATCTGTTTGCGCTTAGTCGGATGCCGACCGATCGGTTTATCGATGGTGCCCACGTCTGGTTTCATCACTCCGTCTACGAGAGCGATGTAATTTCGACGAGCAGTTTTTGCTTTTATCTGTTCGGCCAAACCGCGGTGCGCGATGTCGTTTTTCGCGATCACCAACAATCCCGATGTGTCTTTGTCTAGCCGGTGAACGATGCCGGGCCTAACTGTGCCTGAGATTCCGGATAAGCTGTCACGCATATGAAAAAGCAGCGCGTTCACTAGTGTGCCCGAATCGATTCCGGCACCAGGATGAGTCACCATTCCTGCCGGTTTGTTGATCACTGCAAGATGTTCGTCTTGATAGACAACTTCAAGCGCAATATCTTCCGGCCGTAAATCAAGCTCTACAGGCTCTTGTAGCTCGATTGTGATGCGTTCGCCGCCATGTAATTTCAAACTTGCTTTAGTCGGCTGATCGTTGACGAGAATGTCTTCCTCTTCAATCAATTTTTGAATGCGTGAACGACTGAGCTCTTTCACTTCGCGACTGAGAAATACGTCGAGCCGAATGCCTCCTGGCTCTAGACCAGGGTCGACAACCAGCTCAAACAGCCCGTCATCCGTGGTCATGTTGAGCGTTGCTCTCTGGCGGCAAAGGTGATTCTGCGCTCTCTTTATCGCGAGCAGAATTTTCTGCCATCATCGAGATCAAGATTAAGCCGATACCGATGTCGATGAAAACATCGGCGCAATTGAAGACAGGAAAGTTGATGAAAGTGAACTCTATGAAGTCAGTGACTTGCCCCTGACTGAAGCGATCGAAGAGATTACCGCAGGCACCACCGAACAAAAATCCCAGGCCGACTCGCTCTACATTTGATACCAGCCCTGCCTCGCGCTTCCACATCCAAGCCACCAGTGCCAGCGTGACGACGCTTGCCAGTGCCGTCATCAAATAACTGTTGCCGGCGCCAAGACTGAACGCGGCACCGGTGTTATGAGTGAGGAAGAATCTGATCAGTCCGGGAATGAAAGGGTATGGATCGCCTGCAATTAACTGGTTGCGCGCCCATTCCTTGCTCGTCGAGTCAAGGAGAAGACACAGCGTGGCGATCAGTGGAATGATCCACCTGGGCGAACTGGACTTTGTTTCCGCATCCATGCCTTATTTGGCAGAGTCGGAATCAGAATCTTTCGTCTTCTCGTCTTCCTTGACTGGTGTCAAATGATCGACAGGAGTTTTCGGTTTTCCTGTTTGTTCGTTGAGCTGATCTTTGGCTGGAAGAGCGTCGTGCAAGATTGTCTTGGACGCTGGTTCTTTGATAGTCTTTTCGACTGCTTCACTGCCTTGTTTGATTTTCTCGACAGATTCTTTCTTGATCAAGCTGCCGTGTGGCGTCGTCGTCGTCTTTTCTACTTTTTCAGTAGCTCTGTCGACAGATTTTTCAGCGGTAATGATTTTGTCGAATTTGTCTTCACTACTGGGCACAACGTTCAAACGCCGTGTCAGGAAGGTAATGCCCATGAGATTGTTGCGGTTCGAATTTGTGATACCAATCGTTGCCATCAACAGTTCATTGCGATTGTTGGTGTTGGCTGGCATGATTCGCTCGAGCACAGTTCCGTCCAGTGGACGCCATGCATCCGCTGGTTGAGGCTGGGGATATTCCAGGGGCTGACTGGTGATCGAGCCGACCGCAGTCAGTCCTGTAGGCAGGTTCAATTCGAGTTTGGCGGAATATTGTCTTCCCGATTTAACTTGTTCTGGTGCCGAGAACGATGCATTTAAGGTCTTCGCTAATCCGAAAGCGACCCGAACTTTTTCGTAATCGATGCGGTCACCGATGATTTTCCAGTTGGTTCCGAACTTCTTGATGTAGAGCTGACCTTCTGAAATGGAGTTGAGATCGCCTTTGGTGTTGATGCCAGGCATCTCTTTGGCTGTGCTGCCGACTGCCATGTCTCTTGATTCGACAGTGGCGAAGTTTCCTTCGATGCGTATCGATTTTGTCTTGGAAGATGACTTGGCGTCAGGATAAGTTTTCCAGAAGTCTTCGGTCAGTTTCGAAACCGCTTTCTTGTCCAGTCCATCATTGTTGATGTAATCGTCGGCGTAATAGCTCATGACGCTGTCTAAGTTATGAGCGTTCCACTGAGTTTCGATGTTGGTCAACAGCTCTTCGATCTCTTTGCGTTCAGTCTCATGTTCCTTAATATCAGGGTCAAGAGTAAAGTCGTTCGAGTTCGCCGCCGCACCAGGGGCGGTGACGACTGTCGAGGTTTCAATTGCTTGAGATGGAAGTGAGCAAAATGACGCCAGCAAAATGGATGCAACCACATGTGGTGCCAGTTGTTTTCGTTTTCTCGGACTAGTCCGCATCTTCTCTCTCCAATTCATGCTCGTTGGTCTAGGTCGACCCGAGCGCAGCAAGATCCCAAGCACACATTATACAGGCTGGGACCTTGCTGCGCGTCTTGCTCTTAGACTGCCACTAGCAGTTTGTTCATTTGATCGATGTTTTCCTTGATTGAATCAGCTGATTTCTTCAAGGCCGCTGATTCTTCGGCGGTCAACTTGAGTTCGACAATCTTCTTCATGCCTTCGCGACCAAGAACAGCTGGCAGTCCGATGTAGACATCTTTCAAGCCGTACTCGCCGTCTGCATAGACTGCGCATGGCAGCAGGCGATTTTTGTCTTTCAAGATTGCTTCCACCATGTGGGCTACAGAAGCTCCTGGAGCGTAGTAGGCGCTGCCAGCCTTGAGCAATCCGACGATCTCAGCTCCACCGTTGCGGGTGCGCTCAGCGAGAGCTGCGATGCGCTCTGCCGACATCAATTCGGTGATCGGGATTCCGTTCACTGTGGAGAAACGTGGAATCGGCACCATCAAATCGCCGTGTCCTCCGAGAACCATGGCTTTTATATCTTCGACCGAGAAGCCTAATTCCATGCCGATGAATGCTTGAAAACGGGCGCTGTCCAGCACTCCGGCCATGCCGATGACGCGGCTCGTAGGCAACTTGGTGGTCTTCCATGTCAGATAAGTCATCACGTCAAGCGGGTTTGTGACCACGATGTAAATGGCATCAGGCGAGAGTTTGACTGTCTTTTCAGCGACTTCTTTGACGATGTTGGCGTTGATCTTCAACAAGTCATCGCGGGTCATACCAGGCTTACGGGCGATTCCCGCAGTGATGACAACGATGTCGGAATTCTTTGTTTCGGCATAATCATTGGTGCCGATCAGGTGGCAATCGTGACCGTTGACCGGCGCGGCTTGCATCATATCGAGGCTCTTACCTTGTGGAATTCCTTCCAGAATGTCCACAACCACAACGTCAGCAAGTTCTTTATCAGCCACGTATTGTGCGACTGTGGCGCCTACGAACCCGGAGCCAACTACAGTAACTTTGTTCACGACAAAACCTCCTGGCCCGCTGGGCCTGCACTCGTGCGCGATCTAAGCCGGGCAGCTTGGCTGCATAGGCAATCCTCGGACTGGCAAAGCGTAACATGGCTAAAGCCAGACTCCCTGTTTGCTTAAGCATTAGTTCAGTGTGCGAATAAAGTAAGCGAATAGGGGAAAACCCGTATGTGCATCGGGCATATATTGGTTATGCTGGAGAAAAGGAAACTTTTCTGTCTAGCTGGATCTTCTCGGCGAATCCTTCGTCGATGGAGATTAGAGGGTCCAAGATGACGACGCAGACTCCATTCTCGGAATTCATTCGCGCTCACCGATTGTCAACAAGGCGCAGCCACGCCTTTGTCGGGGCTGTTTTTGTTTTTGGAGCCTCTGTCTGCCCCGGGGTTGCGGCTCAGTCTGCCGACAGCGACCCAGTCTTGAAGATGGATACGCCCAAGATGGACCAGCTGCCACAGCGAAAAACACTGAAGGGCGGAGTCTTTCACCACGAAGCACTGATTCCGAAAGCTCCAAAGCTGCAGTCTGGCGCATTCAACAATAGCGCCAGGTTGCAAGACCGCGACGGTAAGCTGGGGTCGGGCACGCCCAAACGAAGCATCCTTAATATGTTTAAGGTGAAAGCTGCCAAAGACAAAGTAGCGGCACCGCTTAATGCTCAGGTGCAGACGGGAATTGGCATCATCGGAGTCAAATTCGTTCTGGGATACGGGCTGCCACCGACAATCAATAAAGTCTTCCCCGGCACCCCCGCCCACAACGCCGGCTTGCGGGAGAGAGACATCATCATCGCTGTGGACGGCGTACCTACTTCCGGTCTGACTAAGGAAGAGGTCTACGCCATGATCGTCGGGCTGCCAGATACGCCCGTCACTGTGTCCGTGATGCGCAACGGTGACTTTCTGCCGAAATCCATGAGCAGAATGGATTTTAACGACATACCAGATCCGGACGTTAAGCGCGATTACTTGATGAGTATTTAGGTGCTAAACTTTTAGCCATGCGGCTATGTTTCGATGCCACCAGATTCGGTAGCGGCCTCGACGGTGCAGTTGAACTTGCTTCGTCCCGCGGATTGCCTGCCGTTGAGTACTCATTTGCGCCTTTCGCCACCGGAAAGGCGGCAAAAGCGCTGGACGCGAATGAGAAAAAATCTCTGCGCGAAGTGGCCCAGTTGAGTCAGGAAAAAGGTGTCGACTTCGCCTGTCTGAACCTTGACTACTGCGTCGACGTCGACGACAAGAAGTCAGTCAAACAATTCCTTTTGATGATGACGAAACTGGCTCAGGTTGGTGAGGTTCTCAACTGCTCGCGTGTGGCGTTCAACATTGTGCCTGGAGATGGTGAGGAATGGCTGGAACTGGCTGAAGAATGCTTGAGTTCCGCCAGTACTGCTCTGGAAAAACATGGTGCAAAGCCGTTGTTGCGACTTTCGACGCCGCAAGAATTCCGCGGTGTTTCTTTGAAAAAGTGGCGAGCAATGGAGCCCCAGGATTGGCGCAATCTCGTTTCTGCTTGTCCCAGTTTGAGTCTCAGTTTTTCACCAGCCGATTGTGTCTGGCTCGGCATTGATTATTTGCGTGTCCTTTCGGGAGTGGCAGCTGCAATCGATCATGTAGAAGCTCTGGACATTGAAATCAACCGCGAGCTTCTCGTCGACAGTGGCATGTACGGTCCGCTATGGTGGCGTTACCGAATCCCAGGCAAAGGGCAAGTCGATTGGGGACAACTAATCGAAGCGCTTAAGCTCTATGATTTCACCGGTACAATTTCGATCTCTATCGATGACGAATTCGTTGGTAGTGATTGCGACGAACTGGAAAATGCTCTGGACACGAGCATAAAAAAATTGGCACCACTAGTTAAAGGTTGATATGACCGAGCAATCAACCGCTTATTTGTTTTTGCATACACACTGGGACCGCGAATGGTACCTGCCTTTCGAGGTATACAGGGCGCGTTTGGTTTCAGTCGTGCGC
Organism: Candidatus Obscuribacterales bacterium; assembly: GCA_038322035.1. GTDB lineage: Bacteria > Cyanobacteriota > Vampirovibrionia > Obscuribacterales > Obscuribacteraceae > PALSA-1081. The sequence continues at coordinate 2,159 of JBBQFO010000136.1, read as the reverse complement.
TCAGTGATCGAGGGTTTGAATTCTGGTGACCTGCCTAATTTCTTGCTTGATGGACAAGCTAGTGTTTTAGAAGATGTGTTGGAAATCGATCCGACTCTCTACACTGCGATACAGGATTTGATGGAGCAGAAAATCTTGTCAGCTGGGCCCTGGTACGTTTTGGCTGATCAGATGTTGGTTCGCGGTGAAAGCTTGATCCGCAATTTGCAGTTGGGTTTGGAAATTACTGCCATGTATGGCGCACCAGCGATGATTGGATATTGTCCTGATACTTTCGGGCATAGTGCAGATTTGCCGCGCATCTTGAAGGGCTTCGATATTGATACCGCCTATGTTTGGCGCGGTGTGCCGAAGCTGGACTCGGGTCCGGTTTTTTTGTGGCAAAGTAATGACGGCAGCAAAGTTTTGTCATTTCAACTGTCGCGTGGATACTACGATGCTTGTTTCCACAACGCCACTAAGGATACGGACCTGCTTGCCCATGTGAACAGATGGTTGCCTCCGAACGATGCTCACTACTGCCGACAACTAAATGCTGGTTTGATTCCAGTTGGAGCGGATCATTTGGCGCCGCCGAAGGACATGTCCAAGCTGCTTTCTCGTCTTGGTCAGGCACTGCCGGTAGTGCCGATAGCATTGTCCGATTTTAGCCGGAAGCTGCTGGATTCGATTAAGGAAGAATCGCTCCCTGTAGTCGATGGGGAGCTGAGAGACAACAGCGCTGCCCTCACGTTCGAGCGAGCATATTTGCTGCAGGGCGTCCTTTCCAGTCGCCTCTATTTGAAGAGAGAAAATCATATCGCCGAGCATCGCATCGTCGATCTGGCTGAGCCGTTGCAATCCATCTATTACATTTTGAAGATCGCAGATTATCCTGTCTACGAGCTGAAACATGCCTGGAAGCTGCTGATGAGGAATCATCCCCACGACAGCATTTGCGGCTGCAGCATCGATTCTGTCCACAGGGAAATGCAATCTCGGACAGTCAAATTTCACGAATTGTTGAACGCTTTGGATGCTGAGTCTGCGCGAGCGATTGCTTCTCCGAACGTTCCATCTAAGTTGTTAACGGCGGCTCGCACGCTGCCGATTGTTGATCCTGCGCAATCGCCGGATCGGATTTCGTTTTTCAACACTTCTGGTGAATCGCTCGTCTCCCCCATACCGTTCATCTGGGCAACCGAGGAAGACGCCACCGGTGAGCCATTGTTGGAAGATCCAGAACGGACTGACATTCAAATCGTTGCGTCTGAAAATTCTGTTGAGATTTTTTCTGGTTCCGAAAATGAACCGCTGGTCAAAGCTGTTAACGTGCATCATGGCTGGCTTTGGTCCGACAACTTGCCTGCTTTCGGCGGTAAAACAGTGAGCTGGACTCAGAATGCGTCGATCAATCCGGCGCGCCAGTTGCCCAAGAAAGTTGAGAATATCAAGCGTGCCCGTGAGGTCGTCAGCGTCGACGCCAGGCGGATTAGTAATGAATTTCTATCAGTCGAAATTGAACCCGATGGCACTTTGATCGTGATCAGCCACGAGACTCGTCGTCGTTCTCGGATGTATCGACTGGGTCATAACTTCCGTGATGTTGCAGACTGCGGCGATTCCTACAACTTTGATCCAATTCCAGGCGATAAAGCGGTGACCGCAAAATTCATCGGTGTTCGCACCGCCTTACCTGGTCCACTGGTTGGCTCGCTGATTCTAGACTACGAAATCAGAATTCCACTTAATGCTGAGGAAGTGAAGAAGTCGTCCATGACCGACGGATTCCCTGATGGACCGTCTGCTTTCCTGCGCTCGAACAAAACTGTTGTTCACAAAATCAAAACGGAAGTGTCGCTCAGGCGCGGCGTGCCTATTGTTTTCTTCGATACGGGATGGGAGAACAAGTCTTCGGATCACCGTCTGGAAGTGCTGATGGATACTGAGTTGGACGTGCAGATAAGTTTTGCCGAGAATCATTTCAGTGTCGTCAAACGCGAGCGTCCGCATTTTAAAACCAGCTTGCCGGTTGCGAAGGGCACCGAGGCACCATTGGACAGGATGCCATGCCAACGCTTTTTCGTGGCAAACGATCAGGTCTTTTTCAATGCGGGCTTGCCGGAGTATGGAATGGACGGCTCGAACGTCTCGATTACGCTCTTGCGAGCCTTTTCGCA
>JBBQFO010000135.1:0-12791 GCA_038322035.1 Candidatus Obscuribacterales bacterium | reverse complement strand
CACTGTGGGTTCTTCATCTGGCACTCGCTTCACGGAAAAAGGAGCAAGTGTCCCCGATGGGTTGTTGGCCGCAGCCAACGGCGTTACTGGTTGGCGGTTTGGATTTCACTGCAAAAGTGTTACCCGCTTTTGAACCACGCCTGCAAATCCATGAAGTCACTCGCCTTTTTGTCAGCGTCAACTTTGGCCTGGGCAAGCAAGTTGGCATCCGCCCAATGACTTGTCCAACAAAGGTCGTCTGGCTCCAGGGTAATTCTGGAACGCAGATATTCAATACTCATACCCGAAATGGATGCATCTGCCAGATTAAGCCGAATGTTTGCAATCAGGTCGCCACTATCAGTCGTACTTGCACCATCACCGAACAATGTGAATCGCAATTTCCTGCCATCATCAAGAGTCAAAACTGCAAAGGCCTTGTCACTGAAATTAAAATTTCGGATGGCTACGCGCTCTGGGGGGTGGTCAACCCATGCTTCGTATTGGGTACCACTCAGTCCGACGGAATGCCCTGATTGCTGCCTTCGCGGTAGCAGAATGAAACCCTGATCCCGAAGGAGTTGCAGCGCTGCCAATCTAGCCGATAGGAACATGCAATCCGACTTCTCAGTGCCGTCGGGATGTCGAAAATGTGGCCGCTTTATGTATTCTTTTTTTGCCGCATTCACCGCTATTAAAGGTAAATTGCAACTGGGACATTCGCACCCGCATTTTGAGCGTGTCCGTGTGGCATCTAACTCCAGGATGTAAATCGGTTCCCCAGTCTTTATGTCTCTGGCCCACGCCATGACCGGATCCGAGACCGACGGAGTTCCTGCGTTTGTATCAACAGACCATTGAGACAATCGTTTCATATTTCATCGGTAAATCGTGAGCTGAATAACCTGCGCTTCATCGACGCCTAAACTGTCAGCGAGGCGTTTGACTGTTGTCCGCGTTACGCTATTGGTGCTATCGGCAGAGCGGTAGCGAAAAGCAATTTGGGGAGCGGATGAGCTTGAGGACATGCTAAATGTTAAACCCTATTAAGCGAGAACTGTGTCGGCGGCGGGTTTACCGGCGGCCTTAATTCAGCGAAATGGTCGCCCTTACCAAACCAAATTTTGGGAGCGGATGACGCAAGCTGTTGGGCGTGCGGATGCGGCGGGTGCAACGCATTGAAAGAGCTTCCCACCCAGCAGCAGGCTTTCAATGAATCTCTTGATGGCGCGCTAGCCGATGGCATGGACTAATGCCTTGCGCAGAAGTCTTGGATGTCGGCTTTGAGCCGCAAACCCGCAACGGGAGCCTGAAAAACGCAATCAAAATGCCCAGCTTCATTAAACATGCACACAAAATTAAATATGCGTGTAAAATTAAAAGCGCATGTTAAATGATAAGCAGTCTCGTGAAAAATGGTCTCAAGTCGGTCCACATGGGCCGGTGACGATCCATGTAATTCAACATCTGCGCAATGTGCGGGACTTACGTTCGCTGATGCTCGAAGCTGCTTTCGCACTGCAAGATGAGGGGCTGCGACATTATGTGTGCCTCCTCCACGACTGCGCGCTTAAGAAAAAGCGCCTGAAACTGGAATTCGACTCATTTCAGGGCGTCATACGGGACGACATCAAAAATCGAATCAGTTTTGTCACGGTCAACACAGACGACGATCTGCGCCAGGCTGACAGGGTAGTCCTCGATATAACTGAGTTGCACGACAGATACCGCGATGCCTTGCTAGTGAAACCCAAGGCGTCATCTCGCGAAGATGTCATTGGTGGCTTGATTCAGCGCAGGCTTATGAAGATGCCACCGATCAACCCACGCGATCTCGCAGCGCAAACGGGTGCAAGTCTTACGACTGTCTATAGCGCGGTGAACGACTACAAACAATGCATCGAGCGCGATCAAGAAGGTGCGCTGTACCTGGCACGCTTTGGGACCCGTGATTGGGAGCGTTGGCTCAGCGCCGTGGCGGACTGGCCGAAAGTGAAATTCGTGGATCGCTCGGGTGCACCACGATCTCCAGATAAGTTATCAAATTTGATAACTAAGATGGGTCGCTCGGATGTGGCGATTGGCGGAGTGCTTGGTGCAATGAAACACTACCCGGAATTGGATATCACTGCGGCGCCCCATCTCGATCTTGTCGTGCATGGTTCACCGAATTCGGATTTATCCTTCATCAAGGAGCTAGACCCCGGACTTGAACTAGCAGATCCGCGGGAGAAATTTCCGCTTGTGATCGTCCACTTCGTCAATCAGCCAGCGAATGAATTTGAAACTAGCAATAATGGAAAAGTTTATGCCAGCCTTCCGCAATGCCTCGCGGACATGTGGGGTGCTGGGCTGACGCACCAGGTTGAAGATGTGCTTGAAAACTTAAGGCTCAAATGAACGATTACCTCGCACCGCATGAGGTGTTGGCAAGCGTGGCCGATGCCATTCCTGTAGACCTGAGAAAAGACATCATCATCGTAGGCAGCCTTGCTGCTGCATACCAATTGCTCAGAGATGATGATCAGTCGGTGCGCACGAAAGATGTTGACGGTATGGTCGCGCCCCACGCCAAAGCAGTGGTCGCCGCCACAAACGTGACGAATTCGTTGATTGACAGCGGCTGGACCCCAAAGGTCAATGAAGGATTCGAGCTGCCAAGTGACGAGCAAACGGATGCCAAAAATCTCCCTGTAGTACGCCTTCAACCCCCGAACAACGCCGGGTGGTTTTTAGAGTTGTTGGGCGCTCCCTCAGCAATCGCCCCCGATGAACATGGCGCGCTGCGAACGGCGCAACGTATCCGTGCCAAGGCCAGTCATTTCGAGCTTCCAAGCTTCGCATATCTGGGCGTCGTGCAATACATGCCTACAGAGTCCGAGTACCAATTGCGCATTGCGACGCCCCAGATGATGGCGTTGGCCAATCTATTGCATCACCCTGAGATTGGTGTGACACGCATGGGTGCTTCAATTTCTGGGCGCAAAATAAAGCGCAGCAACAAGGACCTCGGTCGCGTCGTCGCGATGGCGCACCTGATGGATCTCCTTAATGAGGATGCTCTAGAGGCCTGGCCACAACTTTGGCGTGATGCCCTGCAAATGTACGCACCAAGAAACGCCGAAGAACTACTGAAAATTGCACCATCGGGCCTGCATGCCCTGGCCGAAAGCTATGAGGATCTCGATGAAGCACTTCACAGTGTCAATCAAGGGCTGCTGTCACAGCGGCCGCTGACCAGTTTTGCCTTCGAGATTGCTTTAAAGCGATTGTTGAATATCGTTGGGTGACGGCGGAAATTTCCATTCCAGCGAAGTGGCCTGCGCCTCTTTGTCTTTGAGGCGTTGAAATTCCGGCGCAAGCGCGCTGCCTTGTGAATGAAGAGGTCGCCAAACTGCATATGCTCCAAATCTTGACGCCCTCGCCAGTAATTATTGACCCCAACCCGGTTTTGACAGAGCTGGATCAGGGGCGCCCTTTTCATGCGTTGGATGCCTCCAAAATGAACCCACAGCACACTAAGGAATGGTCTGAAAGCTTACTGAGTGCAATTGCCCACGCACACTACGCACACTCAGCCAACGGACTCACGCCTGACGATGCAGTTCGTTTCCATGACCGCGCGACACCCTATTTGGTCCATCCGCTATGGTGCGCCGCCTCGCTGTTGCAGGAGTCCGCCTTGCCTCAAGATCTAAGGCAAAGAGGAAGTGTTGCGCTTCTTTGGCACGACACGCTTGAAGACACTTCGCTGCCATTGCCACAAACAGCTTCCGAAGCTATCGCACAGCTTGTGAAAGACATGAGTTTCGAGTCGTTCGAAGAGGAGACACAAGGGTTATGGAGTAAATCTCAAGAAGTGAAGCTCTTGAAGCTGTACGACAAGGTTTCCAATCTGCTGGATGGCCAGTGGCTGAAGCAAGAGAAGTGGAACACTTATGTCAACCATACGCTTCGCCTATGTGCAGAAGTCGAACAAACGTATGGCGTTCTCAATATTGTCAAAATGGCCAAGGCAATAGCCGTCGCCAAGTGAAGTTGATCAGGACACGCTCAGCAGTATGCTTCGTTTCTAATTCCCTCGAATTCGGGAGAATTAAAACTAGGGTTGTTGAGTTCTTGGATTGATACTTCGCAGCCGTTTCTGGGGCGATCTGCAGTAATTGACTGCTTGGCGCTCCGGTGTAGTGGCATTGGAGGCAATACTTTTCAGACGATTGGCGCCGGCCCTTGCCCATCAATCAAACCGAACCCAATAAGACGCTCCCCCAAGGCATCTGCAGAATTGATTGTTGTAGCCGCCGTCTTTAAAGCCAAGTGGTAGTCAGGCGTAACAGAAAAATTCCTCTCACGGTTCCGGAAAGATAGAAGGTCGTGAAGCGATTTCTTCAAGTCTTCCCCGATCAATGGAAGGCGGCTATGGGGCCCTACATTTGCGGCTCGATCGATCACTTGTCGCTGCCAGTCCTCGCTGGATGGGACGGAGCCGTCAAGTTCCAGCAGCAATCTTTTTAGGATGTTTACCATCCCCCAGCAGCACTTTTCCGTGACTGATGCCATGGCGGTGTAGAAAACCCAGCAACTTTGCTCGTCACTTGGCCACCCATCAGAATACACGCACTTGTGAAGTTGGTCCAAATGGGAAACTTCAACAGCGAGCGCGTTGAAATCGCTTTTTACATCGAAAATTTCTGTACTCATGTGCTGACAATATCTCAAATAATGTGTCCGGTTTTGCCGTTGTTGCTGCCCGTATTTGCCTTCTTCTTGATGATCATCCCTCGGAGACGCTCAATTGAGTGAGCCTCCTGCTGCTTGTGCATGGCCGCCCTCTTCTCGGCCATCGCCTCAAGTATCGACATATCCAGCTCCTCCCACGTATGGAAATCGATTAACTCCTCATATCCGAAAAGCATACGAACGCCGCGCGGCTCTTTTCCTACGCTGATTCGGTGGATACCTTTCAAGGCCTGTGGAGCATCAAACTTGTCGTAGCCGAAATCGTCTTTGTACCGGTTTGTGAGCTCCGAGCCGCGGAACTGGAACTCCACTGCAAGCGGTCGCGTGACACGCAAAATTTTAGGTATTTGACCCAGATGTTCTGCGCGCACGATGACCAATCGACTCGGAAAACGTGTTGCCAACGCACATAGCGCTGGCTGGATTGATGGTGCACGGATGCAAGCAAATTCTGAAACGTAAATGCGCTCCATGCCGTATGTCAGTCGCCGCAATAGAGTGCCGGTATTGAGCGCTTGCACCAATACATCCGTCGTAGGAATGACGGTGATGACTGGGGGATACCGGCCGGCCCATGGCTCGTCCAAAGGCAACCCGACATTGCGCATAGGTATGCAGGAAAAGAACGCATTTTGCAGCTGTGTGCGCTCGTACATTGCCTTCCAGGCAATTACGCGGCGAGCGATGCCATGAGGGCGCCGCAGTAGCCATACAGGCAAGTTTTTGATGATACAAGCGCTGTCATCCTGGCTCCCCCAGGCGCGAGGTGCAAAACCTTGGAGCACGCGTTCGGCCATGGGTGGTTTAGGCCAGTAGACGGCGGTGGCCAACGGAACCACTTTGCCATCACGTCGATACCGTTCTAGGCGGCCGTCACTGTGAAGAACCAAGACGGCATAGAAACGTCGGCGAGGATTGCCAAAGCGCTGACTGACCTCCACCAACATCACGCGCGCTCCGTCTGGGGTGTGGCCGAATGCAAGTTGGATCCAAGAGGCTTTCACGGCAACCAACCTTCCTGCAAAATTTGTTTTTGCATTTCCCAAGGACATGATTGCGGGAACAGATCGAACGCATATCCGGCTTCCAGTGTTGTGGTGGTGCGTGCCTCCAGCCATACGTCTTCCAACCAGCCCTCGTCGGACAAACAGTTTTGCAGGCTTCTAGTCTTACGCAACTGCCTTGCAATTGAGAGGCGCTGCGCGCTAAGCGAGGATGACAAGCCGCTACTGCATTTTCCAGGCGTGTGAGCCAACTTTATGAGTTTCACAATCAACATCACAACCCTTCGCGCCAGATCCCGCTCTTCTGCTCGGGCCACGTCTTCAATCTCATCTGCGATGTGCTCCAGGTCGAGCTGGTCAAACTTCCGCGCGCGAAGGAGATCCGCCTGCTCCGTAGCCCAAGCAATCACATCTGACTCGTAGCTGGTTGTCACAGTGTTCTGCACAGCCATTCAATCTCGCGCTCGTCGGGAAAATGGCGGAGTACATAGGGGATCTGCCTCTTCAATTTTTCTGGCAAATTATTTGCCGAGCGAAGTCCTCGAAAAAGACCATACGCCAACATTAACGCTTGCTCGGTTTCAGATGTACTTCTTGCTGGGCGGGTTATCGTGGGTTCTGCCGCGTCATTTAGCGCAAGCTCAGGCGCCAAAAGAAGGTTGACGGAGTCGTTTTGAGCGCGCTTAGCCCATAACCTGATCTCATCAGGCTGTGGGTAGTGCTCCAATATTTCGGCCACGCATTGCGAATCCTTGTCATCAAGGACCGCTGCTTCATTCAGCTCTTGCAGGTATTCCCAACCCCAGCGCAGTGCACGCGTGCGTTCATCTGGCATTGTCATTATTTGCCTCTCCGTTTAGATTCAAAATTTCCCGCAACCCAACGCCAAAGGCCTTGAAGCCGAGAGCGTCTGTGAACATCGAGTAGTCCAGGCTATCGTGGTGATGGCCGTGAAATGTGGTGTGCACACCCATGGCATTCGCAAGTGCGTCGATTGTTTGAAAGCCATACCTGTGGCATGACGGCGCCTCATGCGTAACCAGGATGTCGGCCCTCAAATCGGCCAGCGCGTCGTAGGTGTCCGGGAAAATGGTGCTCAGGTGCTTTTGCAATCGCCCAATTTTCGATTGGTCAAGCAGCCCAACAGCCGACACTGAGTTGTCGGCCATCCTGATACCGTCCATCTTCGACAACCGCTTCTTGACGCTGGCGTTTGTTCGAAGCTCTCGTTCGTACTCAGCATAGTTGCGCGTGATCGCCTTGCCGCTCGTCATGGTCGGATTGTCTGGATACCAGATGTCGCCGCGGAATACACCACCTAAGCCGGCCACGCGCACACCTTCTATTTCGACAACGCGACCGTGGAGGTTGCGATGCCATGACCCTTGCAGGTTTTTCCAGTTCTTCGGTGAATCTGTGTCGTGATTTCCGTGGATGAACCAAACTGCCACACCGGCCTCTAGCAGCGGCGCGATCTCATCTTCGAATGGCTGCTGTGCTTCGATGTCGCCAAGAAAAATGACCGTCTTCGGGCCCGCAGGTTCTGCGTTGATTACCGGCAGGATATGGCGGAAATGGCCGTGCACGTCGCCCAGGAGGTAGATCATTCGAAGCCTCCAGAGCACTGAAATCCAATGAGATTCGCCTTTGCATCGTCCAGCGCGTGGTGGCGGCGCAAAGGAGGTACCTTGCTCGCGTCAAAGGCAGCCTCGACCTCCCCTTCGAATACATCCCAGTTAACCAGGTAATTCATCGTCAGCAGCGCCGGTTGCTTGTCAAGGTTGGCGGGCCAGGCGGCATCGTTAAATATGCGCAGAACCCAGGGCCAATCCCACGCAAGACTGTCCACGGCGATTTGAACTGGTTCACTGAAGCTCGCGATCCACTCTTTTAGTTTGGGGGCGAGCTCGTGCCATGGGATTAGGACACCACCGCCTTCAAGCAGCGGCAGAACGTGCTCAAGAGTAAAGTCGCCGCACTCTTTCGGTGAGTAGGTGTCCGACAGCTCCGCGTAAAACGTACGCTCATTCTCGGACACCAAACCAATCGAGATTAAGAGCGGACTTTGAACGAGGTCGTTGAATTCAGTATCGAGGAAGATAAGCATGACGCAATTTGTCCAGTTTGGGAGTCAGCTTAGCCGGGCTTATATTCAGTGACATCGCCACGCTCGGCTTCCATCAACCCTTGCTTGATGTCAATTACGAATTGAGCTGGCAGGTCATGTTTGATCGCCCGCAGCGCATCAAGCTCTGCCTGGGCTGCGGCTCTCATTTCGTCGCGGCTCGGTGGATCCACATCTGTTTCAGCAAAGATTGACTCCAGCTGGGCTGCGCGCGTGTCCATAGTGGCCACGGCGTAATCTAGCCAAGTTGAAAAGCCAGCCGGCGGTGTCAGAGTGGTTGGATTTGCCATTACCGCTGCCCATTGTCCCAATCCGTCCAGTCCCAAGCCCAGGAAGCATCGTGCAATTCATCGATGCACGGGCGCCCGGACGACCGTTGGCGGTGCTCGAATGCTGCGCGAGCATAAGGATTGGCTATGTCTCGCGAGCGGATATACGGCATGCCCCGCTCCCCCATGTACAAAACCGGCACCTCCAGCGGCTTGACCTCAGGTAGCGCGTCAGAGCCGAACACCAGCATTCGCATGCCGTGCTCAGCTAACTCCCAACTATCGGCATACGTTGATCTAGGCGGGAATGAGGCCGCGCAAGAAATCTCCATCTCACTGGCTGATGCTTCAATTGCACCTACGTCGTTGCGCAGCAATAAGGCTTCGGCAATCAAGCGCGACTGCCCTCGCCCGCCAGGTACAAGATCAACCTGAATCGTGGCAGTGCTCCAGTCAGGGGGTAGAGGCTCGCCATCGCAATCCTTACCTGGTGGGTGCGTCAAGGCCAGGCAGCGGACCACCAATCCAAGAACTGACTCTGCCCAGCGAGGATATGCTTGCAGCGTGGCATCGCCGACGTAAGGTCGAACCTCAAACCAACACTCGTAATCGCTCAGTGCAGCCAGGCGGCTGCAGTTTGCGATTTCGCCACACAGATCCACTGGGTTGCTTGCGAATTGAATTTTCAGAGTGACGTTCAGCATGAATTATCATAATATAGACTTTTAGAGTCAGTCAAACTGAAATGCCAGAGAAATTTAACAATAAAGGACGTGCCACCTACTTCTAGTTAACTTAACTAGGAGTGCATTCATGGCCGTCAGTCAGCCCACGCGCAACGCCGCGTTCTTCCTTCGCAGAACCGATCACGGTAGCGAGGATTATTTACGTTTTGACACCAGAAAGGCCTTGGCCCGTGACTTGGTGAACCGATGCAGCTTCCAGCGATCAACCGGCGCGGCCGTGGTCATGATATTTGGTGGTGGTGACACATTCCTACAGTTACAAGTCCAAAGCAACATCCAGACATCGCACACCAAATGGGGTGCAGTGTGGGACTTTCGATGTGAAAGCCTGGTTTGCCTGGAAGCGTTTTCCCCAAATGGTCGACCACTGAACTTGCGTGGCCTGCTTGAGCTTGGTGAGGACCCATCGACTCGTTGGGCGCGCTATGCCAGCCGGGGCCTCGTCTATTGCGGATATGGCCCAGTGCCCAATATACGGAAATCGCGCGGAGGCAGCGGGTATTTTCGACGGATGCACACTATCTCCGATCGTCGTATGAACGCTTTGGTCGTGGTTGAAGACGGGGAAGTGCCGGCTCGGATGGCACGAACAGGTCGCAATTTGCCGAATGACTGGGATGATGATTCATTCGGGCGTCGTAGCCGCGGCTGGAAGGCTCAACGTAAAAGCAGGAAGGCATGGGGCTAATATTCAGCGGAATCTTAGCCAAATCATTCCAACGACAGCCGCGAATATCAATGCGAGAGTGACTGGAGGAATAAGCTGATCCGCAAGCCGCTTTAATGCCCATTTAAGTGGTTGTTGTTTGATGGAGAATAGCTCGTTCTGCAATAATTCAATAGAACGACTCTTTTCTGCAATTAAGCGATCAGATTTTTCTTTTCCTGAAAATAAGCCAGAAATAAATTTATCAACTTGAATCTCTGTAATATTCGACGATTTTTCGCGGTCGACGGGCGTAAGGTCGTTCGCCACCATAGAGAGTGATCTCCCAGACTTGCGAGTTTTATCGTCATCGTAACTAAATTTAATACCAAATTGTTCGTAAAAGCGATTTCTTCGTTCACGATTCTCATCAGTTGCCTGGATTTCATTGAGTGAAATATTCGATAACCTTGCGTCTGGCCATTGCTTAACCCAGGTCACAATTTGGTTTAGTAGATATGTTCCGATTTTGAATCCCTCTAAACCCGGCAGAGATAAAAATACTGTGCCCCCTGTACCACCGTCTGAAGTCACTGAAACTGAATTTGTCGCTGCACAATAGCTTCCAATAAACCTATCCCCTCCAGCGCTTAAAAGTGAAAATTCCGGCAGAATTCGATGGTAATGAAGGTGTAACGATGCATTTGCAATTTCTCCAGTGGATGGATTTAAGGTGAATTTGACAACGCGTTCTAGTGCAAGCCAGGCAACTGGGGCCGAAGTGATATTCTTCGGATCTCGGACCTCTAGTATTTGAATTTGAGAGCTTGATCGTTGGTCATTAATTGCGTTTTGGGTAAAAGATGGAATTGTCATATTTGATTAAAGTTCTTGATTAAATAGTAAGTCATATTACTAATTTAGCACATGGAACTATAAATATGGAATTCAACCCCGAATTTAAAAAATCCGGCTTAGAACCACAGCTTCGTTTTGTCTTCCCAATCGAATATCGGAAGACCTTCGATTTCAAGAGCGTCGGCATCGAGTTTCAAGTAAAAAATGCCGTGGCTAACGCAGATGCCAATCAGGTTTGCCAACTCCGGGTGAGAATCGGCAACTGATAATTTTGCGTCTTGATTGCATGCGATGACCCAACCATACTTATGCCAAAACACATATGAAAGAACATTGCAAAGTTCAGCTGACTCGGGTGAGTGGTGATCCTCGCCCAGCGCAATTGATGTGTGCCGTGGAATGTGTATCGTAGACACGTCCAGCATCACGACCATGTTGGGCTTAATCGCCATCAGTTGAATTTTCATTTCCTATCGAGAAGAAGCCCGCTCCATATCAAACATTTCAGGCGGTGCATCGTCAAATGCATAAATTATAGTTATGTTGGTAACCTTTAAAGTCTGGTAGCCATAAATGCCACTGATTGCTCTTCAAACGCGACGACATTTGGAGTAAGTTTGGCGGCCGCAACGAATATCGCGCGCGCCTCCTCGAACTCCTCTTCAGCCATTTCTTCTTCGCATTGGTTAATTGCCTCATTTAGGTCCAACAGCATGTTTTCAAGCGACTCATGGTCGAGCAAGTAGGCGATCGCCAACTTGCGCGCCAAGGTTGCGTGAGCAGCAGTGCTCTTGGTGACCGCCGACTGCATGGGTTTGGATGCAATTAACTGCTTCAGCTTGCCCAAAAGCGTGAAGGCCTTGCGCACAAGCTCTACTCGGCGCTCCACCTCCTGGCGCCGGGCCGCATCATTCGCTTGTAGTCGATCGAAAAATTCTGTTCCGGTGCGCGAGGCCGGGCGTGCAGTGGTGCCCTTGGCCATGACTAGTCGAACATGTTGGCAATGTGTGCCAGGGCTGGGTCAAGCGCAGTTGGGGTTGAGTCGCCTTGGATGTGAGGAGGGTTGGCATGGGGCCCAGGCAGCGGCAGGGGCTCTGGAGCGGATGTTTGCGAGGTATCGGTAGGTAGATCAGCATATCCGGCGATGGGCGCTTCAGCGGCAGGATCCGCGATCTCGGTGGCCCATGAGATATCTACTGATGCACCGTCCGAATTCGCTTCGTCCTGTGTGAAAGCTTGGCTACCAACCACGGGAGCTTCGCCCAACATCCAATCTAGATTGTTGTCGTCATGCTCAATGCGCACCGCTTTAAAGGCGGACGGCGCTAGGCTCTCCACCTCAGGCTCCGAGTAGGCATCCATTGGCACAACGTCGTCGATTCCCTGGTCAAGAAAATCGAGGTTGTGTGCGTCCTCAGTACGGATAGGCGGCTCGCCGATTTCTTCGTGCTCATCGCCATCAGCGCCCTGCTGGCCAACATCGAGAATCTGGTCGATGACTGCTTTCGACAGGTCATCTGCTTCAGGATCCATGCGAGCGAATTTACCCTCCTTCTTCTCGCGCTTGAGGCGAAGAATACGCAGTTGAATTTGGAGTTCGTCTGCATGCAGTTCGGTTCGAACAGGCGGTTTGGCCGGGGGGTACACGGCATTTTCGAGTTGGGTGAGCTTTTTCATGGGGATGCAAAATCGTTAGCGGGAAATCACTTCAGGTTCAGGGTCCAGCGGTCCCCGCTGGTCGATTTGACTAGCAATTTGTTCAGCGTGCGCGATCGTTTTGGCTGGGATAGATACGGCACCATTTTTCACCGATTGCGCAGCGTTGCGTCGTGCGAACAATTCGGCAAGCGCGTTGTTTTCTGCGATGCGTTTTTTGTCATCCATGATGTGCCTGCTTTGTATTTGATGGTGATTGCGTGCCAGCCAAGAGCGATCGCTCTTGACCGTCACTGGCGACAGCTACAGACCCAAGTCCTGGTCCTTTTTCTTTTCTTGTTGCTGCGTTTTTTGGGCCTCTTCGCGGATCGATCTATCTAAGTCGATCTTCTTGTCAACGCGCTCAGCCATTTCTTTCGATCTCTCCGGGACACCTTCAGTAAGACCATTTTTGACATTGGTCTCACCTTTTTTGGCGTTGCTCTTTTCAATCTTGTCGGCTAGTGCATTACTCGCGGCCTCCTGCTGCTGCAAGCGCGAGCTAGGAGCAGCCTTGGTTTCAGCTTTTTCCTTTTCAGATTGGTCAGTCTTTTTCTCCGATTTATCGGTCGCTTTTTCTTCTACCTTGGGCGTGGTTCAAAAGCGGGTAACACTTTTGCAGTGAAATCCAAACCGCCAACCAGTAACGCCGTTGGCTGCGGCCAACAACCCATCGGGGACACTTGCTCCTTTTTCCGTGAAGCGAGTGCCAGATGAAGAACCCACAGT
>JBBQFO010000134.1:0-12923 GCA_038322035.1 Candidatus Obscuribacterales bacterium | reverse complement strand
AGGATCTCGACAAGCGCGCTCGTTGAATTCGGCTCCATAAATAAGCACTCCGATGTCTGCCGTCAGAATGGTGAAGACGAGCATCAAAAAACATGAACAAGAAAGCTCGATTAGAACATGCGCACGTTGAGTACGAAACTTGGTGGCCCGCTTTTGTTTTTCAGTCATCATTCCAATCCTTTAAATCTAATCTGTAAGTCGAGAGTAGGTAGTGGGCATCCTCAGCCTGACGCAACCAACTCAACCAGATGGCGGGCAATCTTTTCAAAAGTCTTGCGCAGTTGGCTGCTGTTGGTGACCAGGTTGAAGGTGCCACCATGCCCGGCGATTCCTGCCATTCCACCATTGGCAGGGTCGCTGTTCGTATCGTTGAGGATTGCTGTTTCACCGGCGATGATGGCTTGGTTTTGAGCTAATCCGATTGTGTAAACGGGAATACCGGCATCGCGCGCTTCAATCGCGGCTTTGCGGGCATTGGTCAAGGGATCCGAATCCAAAGGTCCAGCAGGTGTGGTTGGCTGACCATCGGTAAAAAGAACAATTGCCTTGACACTTCCTGGTCGCGCATGAGCCTTCAACTCTTGCACTGCCCTGTTCACCGCCGCACCGATATTGGTTGAGCCCAGAGCAACACAAGACTTAATTGCACCGTTAACGGTTGCATAATTAGTGACACCAGGCGCGGCATCCAGCGGCACCACCGGCAGTGCAAAGGGTTTAGCAGGTCCATATGGAACATCCTGATCGATGCTATACCAGTCTTCCGTAGAGTTTGCAGCAGTACCTATTTCACCATCGAAGGCGACGAAACCAAAGTGACAATCAGTGTCCGTATTTATAATGTCGGTGAACATTGTGGAAGCATCCTTAGCGTCCTTAATTGGCTGAAGTCGAACCGCGGCAGCCTGTTGATACGCATTTTGATATCCAGCCTGGGGACTGACTGAGACTGCCGTATAAGCTTTGCTCTGCATGTAGACGGTTTGATTTTCCAAATTCCCACGAGCGGCTTCGACTAACGTGGCCCGATCCGGAAATCTGAAACCGTTAAAAGTACAACCGGAGAAGGTCTGCAAGCCATCGATGTTGACGACCAGATCTGTGAATGCATTGTAGCCATCCCAGGTTGGAGCTGTTCCCGGTGGGCAATTACCAGGTGGCTTACCTTGATCGGGATAACCATTCAATGAGCGGAGTCCTGGCACCCCAGCATCTCGTGCCAGCGTCTCAGTAAATTGCATATTTGAATTCCAATACGCCTGATCGAGCAACTGAGGTTCTGCACCGTTCAAACTGCTGCCACTTTCACCTGGTTGGATAACGTCAAAAATCTTTCCTTCAGCCTTACCACTCGTAGCGTTTGCTACGTCATAAACGATCTTGTTCTGGTCCCACTTGCGCTTGACGAACGTGACTGGTGTTTGATCATCCATTGAGCCGGATACGTCGAAGCAAAAGACCACATCGAGTTGCGGCACTGCACCTTTGGAAATGGCATTGACGTTGAAGTCCTTAATGCCAATAAATTTCCCGAACGCAGTCAACGTGCTGAAGTTGCTGTACACCCGCACAATTTTTGCGTTCGGACTGGAAATTGGCTCGACTTGCATGGTGAGCGGATTAACGAACTCGAAGAAGATATTGGCACTGCCATTTGCCGGCACGATGTTGGCTGAACCAGCGATCGTAGTTTGAGAAAGTAGAGTACTCAACACAGAATTCTCTTTGAAAATCCCCAGGGCAGTTTGCATTGCATCAATATGAGCGGTTTGCGGATTGAGATTGTCTTCACTGGCAAGAGTCGCAACTGCAGCCAGCGCCGCAGCATCCGACGCGTTTTGGAGTTGCTGTTTAGCGAGATGCAATCGACCGACTTCGAAAGTGAATATACCGATAAGCGGTAAAGTAACCAGTCCGACTATCATCACCAGCGCAATCATGGACTGTCCTTTTGAACTGCGCAAATTATTCTGCCTTGCCATTTCAATATGCATTCGTTTGAAACTCTCTTATTTGTTTAAGCCTTGAGGATTTTCGCAATACTGCCGATCCGTAAATGTCAAAATCATCGGCTGTGTCAATCCAGGGATATTAGTGAAGCCGCCACCGTTGTAGATGATCAGTGGATTGACGGCGCCGTTCACCGACACTTCCACTTGATAGCTGTTCAAGGATGAATCAGCAGGCACTGCAAGTGGTGCTGACTGTCTCGATTGACTCAAAGTTTTGATATCCGTGGTGACAATGTTTGTTCGAACGGAATTGATCTTGATGCCACCAAACGGCGCCGCAGTTTTCTGTGCTACTGAGCTAGCCAGTTGCACTGACGACGGAAATCCATCCAGACTGTTTTGATACGTATGAGCTCGCGCCGCTTCCCAGGCAGCGTTGTGAGCGGCAGCGTAGAGAAACGTTGTACGCAAAGTGATCGCCGCCAAATCCACGAACGGAAAAACAAACAGCATAAAGAAGACAAATAAGGCGATCGGCGTTTCGACAATGAAATTTCCGCGATTAGATCTTCGAATCATCTTAGCTCTCCGATGGCAAGCGGCCGGACCGAACGTCCTTGGAACGAGTAGGCTTACGCTCCGCATAGAAAGACACTTTCAGCAAATTCGAAAGTTGCTCCTTCATCAGTGGATCCACAGCTACATCCAATCCCGACTTGCAGGTTTGCAAGGCTCTTTCTTTTTGATGAAGAGCTAAATAAGATTCCGCCAGTCGGATGTAAGCTTGCGTCAGCTTTCGATCTAATTGAATCGCTTGCTCGAAAGCTGTCACAGCCTGTTGAAAGTTACTTGCGTGATAGAGCGCTTCACCCAACCAGTAGCGATCAGATGCGTCCACAGAGCCAAGCTGCAGCAATCGTTTGTAGACTTCAGCAGCGGCAGGATACTGTCCGCTGCTGAAGAGAACGGATGCTTCAGATCTCAACATTTGCATGCCACCAACCGCGCTTGGAGTGGTCAATGCCAGCTGCGGATTTTGCATTGGATACTGTGAGCTCTGCGCAACTGCATCGGGAACAACACAGACGCCGGCGACGGAGCTAACTATAGTGGCGACGAATAGAGTACCAGGTCGAAACATTTATCGTCTCCCTTAGAAGTTAACTCTGAAGCCGGCAAATGCAGCATTTCTTTCTCTATGACCGTCCATATTGACGGCGCCGCTCGCGTAAACACTCGTGTTCTTGTTCAAGCGATAGCTCACACCTGGGGTGAGGAAGTGGCTGGTGCTATAGCCTTCGACCTTTGAAACCTCTCCACCAAGCTGGATTGAGAAGCGTCCAGAGTCTTTGATTGCACCAAATTGCAAATCGTACTGCTTAGGATTGGTGGCGTGCTGGGCGGCTCCATAAAGAGTCAGATCACGAGTTGGCTGGTAGTAGCCATTCACACCGGCAACAAATGAGGTATCGCCAAATCGTGGAAGCTTACCGTAATCGTAGGTGTGTCCGGTCTTCAGAACCATCCCACCTTCGATGTTGAGGTTGCCGCGCGTTGGGTTTCCGTCCTTGTCGTACGGTGAGAACAAATGGCGTCCAACCATTAGTTGCGTATTCCCCAGACCAATATGCTCGCCAGAAACTCCGGCATTTACAGTGGCTCTGTAATACGTTTTGGGATTGAGATGCTCTTCTCGGGTATACGAGAGAACGGTTCCGTCCTTCGAGATTGAGGCACTGACTTCATTTGTAGGAGCTGGTTTTAGCTCGTGCGTGGCCGCAGGCTTTTCCACTCTGGTCGGCTCGGCCGGTGGAGAAGGCACTACAGGAGGTGGCTCAAGAGGAATTACCTTTGCCGGTTCCTGAATCGTTTCGGTGGGCTCATGTGCCTTAGGCGGAAGGGGCACTGGTTCCTTTAACGGTTCAATGGCAGGCTTAGGCTCAACCTGTACTGACGACTCTGGCAGGGTGACGCGCACATCTACATGGGTGTGTTCTTCCACATGCATTTTGTCGACATGAATCGTCGTAGTCTCAATGTCCTTTTTCTTTTCCTGATGGTGCGTCTTATCGACAACGTGGCTTGTATCTTTGTGAGCGACTTTGTGCTGGGCATCAGCATGATCCGTAGTCGCATGATGAGTATCGGCGTGGTGAGTCGTTTGGTGACCGGTCGGGTGGTGGGTCGGATGGTGGATTGGGTGATGCGTATCTGCATGGTGCGTGGCACCAGGGTGAGACTGATGATGTGGACGATGGTGTGTTGAATGATGATGTGTGCTGTGATGTGAACTATCGGAATGATGCGCAGTGTGGCTGGCTTGATGATGTTCGGTATTTTCGTGCGAAGTCTTGGCCACGTGCTTTTGCTTATCCGCTTGAGATTGAACGTGTTCAACACGATGCTGAATCGTGCGATGCTCCTCGTCGGATATCCTGGTGTGATCGATGGTTACGTGCAGTTCGCCGGGCTTCTTGTGCTGTTCTGGCGGTGTCACTGGGGTGTGCTTTTCTGGCGGCGCAACAGGAACTGTCTTCTCTGGAGGAGGCACTGTGTGCGTCTTCTCAGGCGGAGGTGCGACAGGCACTAGAGGTTTTTCCGGAACCGGACGCTCGGCTACAGGAGTGTGCTTTTCTTCCTTTGGAGGACTAGAAGTCTCTTGCTTTTGCGGTTTATTTGGGTGGAATGTTTCGGCCGGCGGCGAAGCTGGATGATACCTAGGACGTGGCTCGACCGGCGGTCTGGGTGGCTCGACAGGAGGCTTGGGTGGCTCGACTGGATGCGTTGGCTTGGGTGGCTCAACTGGATGCGTTGGCTCAATTGGTTTTGCTGGCGGGGTTGGATGTGGCTCAACTGGATGCGTGTCTGCGGCCCGACCACGAGCTTGCGGTGAACCAAAGGCGCTTGCCATAAGATGATGATTGAGAGCTTGAGCGTGGCTCGCATCAGTTGTCGATACATCTTTACCGTTAAACGATTCCATGTTTCGTCTCCACATTGAAGGGTGCCTTGATCTGCGGCGAGTTGATCGCGCCGTTCAAGACTATGGGCTAGGTACGTGAGCTTACTTTACGAGTAAGTTCTGTCAAATTTCTTGCACGGAAAGAGCGTGTTTCGTATATTTCGCACTGACACTGAGCGGCAATTTCCAGACGGTCGCCGACATGTCATACTAGATGTTCGGACCCGTTTGAGTTCCACACTATTTTGGAGAGGTGGTTATGACTGCGCAGTATCGACAAGGTGATGTTTTCTTGATGGAAGTAAGCCAACTTCCTCACAGTGCGACACCCGAGGCGGCATCCGAGAAGATAGTTCTGGCGTATGGCGAGGTGACGGGTCACTCGCACAGCGTACGTGCGGAAGATGCAAAACTTTATCGAGACAACGAAGACAACTATCTGGTTGTGGAAAATAAAGCCAACCTGATTCACGAAGAACACGACACAATCGCACTTCCTGCGGGTGTTTATAAAGTTGTTCGACAACGAGAATACAATCCACGCACTGTTGCAGAATTCGTCAGCGATTAACTCGAACTCAAAGAGTTTGCCGGAGTCAAGTAAAATGCACAATGGCGAAGTACTTATTAAAAGAGTTGACGACGATTCTATTGCACAAGATGCATGCGTCGAAGAGTGGATCCACAACGGCCGCATTTTTATTGCGTGCGGAAACCTTATCCGCACGCGCATGTTAATCACTTTTCTTCGCCATAAAAATGGAACGCTGTACCTCAAAGTTAGTAAGTTAGAAGATCCCACAGCCGAGATAATGGCTCTGGACCACGCCGTCTATCTAGACGCTTCCGGCGGTGCGAGTTTGAACGGTCTAGGACCAGCCAAAATTCGAGCCGGAATCCATGACATTTACAACATTATCCGCATGTGCCGCGCCAAAAATTTGCAAGACGATCCACAAAAGTTGTGGACACTGCGAAAGAAAATTTTGAGAGCGATTGCAGATTTACATAAGTGGTTTGTTGAGGGCGTATATTCGGCGAGCCTGAAAGACCACAATCTCGATGCGCAAATACCGATAAACACTAGTAGTCACCAAATCGACGAACAAAAACTGCGAAATTTTACTTCTGAATGGCTGGCTCGCGCGCACCGTACTAGACCAATTGACAGAGTCGAACTTTCGAATGCTATCAACCGTTTGTATGAGCTGGTAGGTTTGCCACAGCCCAGAATTATCTTCGCCTCAAACCCGCTCATATTGGTTATCGCGGCAACTTTCGCTACGGTCCTTTCCTATAAGAAGCAGATCAATCCGAAAGCGGATTCCCACACGTTCATGGCTGCAAAACAGGAACTCGTCGGTCATGAATTTCATGACATGACAATTAAAAAGGCTTTAAGTTTACGCGAAGACATTGTCGATGAAGCAACACTAAAGGCATTCGAAAACTCATTCACTTGGACAGAGGGCGTGCGGCTTAGCTGGTTCCAAAGTGGCACCGCTGGCGATGCAATTGAATGCGCTATCTCGGATGCCTCCAGGGTGGTCAGAACTGACGCCGGTGGATTGCTTAACGAACAGGACTTCAGACTCGAAAATCATCTCGCTAGAGAAATTTTCAGATGCACTGCTAGCGCAATCAATTTGTCAGATCAAGACTGGTCCACCAACATAGCGTCCGGTGCGGCGGAGACCACCGTCTTCGATCAACTGCTCCAAACTCTCGGAGGTGGATCCGAGAAGACCAGCCAAATGATGTTGGACTCAATCTGTGAATGCAGACAACTGATCAAATACTGCAACACACAAGAGCTGGATGAATTCAAAGCCGACGCTTACGCTGAAGTGCTTGGCGTTCCCGTACCTAACCCGGAATTGTTCGAAGCCCTTCATAAAGTATGGAAGCAGTGCGGACCAATATTCATGCATAAAGAATTCTGCATTGTTTCGGAGTTCCCCACGCAGTACAACGTTGATCAAGACGGTCGCTTGCATGGCGACGGTCATCCATCACAGCAGTGGAAAGACGGCTGGAAGCTCTACCACTGGCATGGAATAAGGGTGACAAAACAGTTCGTAGAGTCACCAGAAACCATAACCGTTGATGACATTGAGAATGAATCGAACCTTGAAATGCGGCGGTTGATGCTCGAACGGTACGGCATCAAAAAATTTCTTGTCGATGTCGGAGCAAAAGAAGTTCAGCGCGATCAATGCGGAATTCTCTACCGACATCTGGTTCACGAGGCACTGGAACCGATAGTAATGGTTGAAGTAACCAATTCCACAAGCGAAGCAGACGGCACTTACAAAAAGTATTTCCTGAGAGTGCCACCAAACATAACCACGGCAAAAGCCGGAATAGCGTGGACATTCAATTTGGAAAACAAAGAGTATTCTCCAAGCGTTCAAACGTGATACAACCAAGTTTGTTGCGGCGCATCGAAGTGAGCAAGACACTTTCTGCTGCGCTGGACCTATGATTCCATAGAGCAAACATGAGTTTAATCAACTCCGCAGCGGGCGACAACGAATTACTCTTTGGCTAACTTTCACGGTTATTAGGGAAATCCCTGTATACCTGGAAGCCAGGTACATATATGCTGAATTCGGTGTTGCATTTGCGACATTCTGCTAGTCCACACTTACTACGCAAAACCTGAACTCAATCAATGCATCATATGTGCTACCAGGCTGACATGACTCGATCCGATAAAATTTCAAATTCTATTAAACGCCTCAAAGAGACGCAAAAAGTACTTCAAGCAAAAGTACTGAACAATCCCAAATTTAAATGGTATCAGCGCGGAGTTTGGCTGGTATCCCTTTCCTGGGCAACCATTCTAACAGTGCAGTCTGTCCCCTTCTACAGTGCAATCGGGATCGGTGAGAGCGCTTACAAACGTGGCGATTATAAGATGGCTGAAATCAAGTTCAAAGAAGCTCTGAAGGAGTCAGATCAATATTCTCCAACAGATTTACGGCGTGCAAAAATCTACAACAATCTAGCCGAACTCTACAGAACCACTTACAAATTTGAAATAGCAGAGCCTTTTTACGATAAATCTGTAGAGATTGCCAGAAAACTGGGCAACAATCACCCCGAACTGCCAATGAGTTTGAACAATCTGGCAACGCTTTACCGAGATCAAGGTCTTTATGACAAATCTGAGAGTACATTTCGAGAAGCGCTCACTATCTGGGATAAGCGCATCAAGCGAGATGATTTAAATCGAGCGGCGATTTTAAACGGCACTGGAAAAATATTACGTGATCAAGGCAAATATTCCGAGGCAGAAAAATACTACACACAAGCACTATCGATAAAAGAGAAAACTCTCGGCGCGAACGATGCAGACAATTCAGTTGTACTAAACAATCTCGGTGGTATTAATCGAGATCAAGGAAGATATTCGCAGTCTGAAGAATATTACTTGCGCGCGTTGAGAATTGACCGTGCCGCTCATGGTGATGATCACCCTTACACTGCTATGGATTTAAACAATTTGGCAGGTCTCTATCGCGATCAGAATCGCCTGGAGGAATCCGATTCACTCTACAAGCAAGCCCTGGGGATTCGCACCAGAGTGAACGGTTCCAACCATCCCCTGACGGCCAAAACACTTTTAGGCATGGCGGAACTGGCATCTAAGAATAGGAATTTCGATGAGGCGCAACGACTGCTGGAGAAAGCAGTGGCGATTCAGAAGAAGACCTGGGGACCAGATCACCCAGAGCTGGCCACAACGTACAATCTCCTGGGCAATCTATTTCTATCGCAGCATAAGGTGTCGGAGGCATGCAAAATGCAAAACATGTGCATCGCCATCCGAGAGAAAAGGCTCAGCCCAACCCACCCAGACCTGGGCATTGCTTTGATAGATAGAGGACGCGCAGAAGAACTGAACGCTGACTCAAAAGGCTCCCGTCGTGATTTAGATCGCGGCACGCAAATTTTGACCGATGCACTTGGCGTTAATCACCCAGTCACCAAGCGAACTTTAGTGGGTATTCATTCTTCCACTCCGAAAACTTAGCACAAACGATTCTGACTGAAATCCTTATCTTTAAAGGAATAACTGGTGAAATTGAAATCGACTAAGCAACTGCTACATCTGTTCTTGCTGCTAAATCTTCTCTCCCTGAGCCCATATGCGCTTGCTTCGGACAGTGCGAAAAGCGGAGGTGACATGCCCCAAAAGAAGTGCACCCTGGAAAATTTCCGACTACTAAAAGTGGGAACGGATGTAAAAACAGTTTTTAACGATTTTGGAGAACCGCTTCGGGACATCGGAAGCGGCATCCACATTTACGAATATAAACTCAACGACGGCTCAATTATTTACGTCGGGTGTGTCGAAAAGATCATGTATGTGGACCACCTTAAAGACAAGAAGCAGACTCGACTGGCCGGCGCCCCAGTCAGACCAGCGAAGTAAATGCTCCCTGTCAGCCCTGCAGCAAGATAGCGGCCACACACTTATATATTCCTTACGGACGCGGTAACAGAGCGGTGGACAGGATATGATCTCGAGTGCGCGCCACGCGCTGGGGCTCAGCGCCCTTATTGCCGGTTGTCAACTCGTCAGGTAAAGCACATGTTTGGGACAAAGAAAGAAGAGAAGTTAACGCCAGATCAGGTCAAAGGCGCCTTATCCAAGGTCATGGACCCGGATTTGCACACCGACATCGTCACACTCGGAATGATTTCAGAGATCAAAATCGAGAACGGCAAAGTGGCTTTCAAGCTCACCTTGACGACTCCGGCATGTCCAGTCAAAGAAAAAATTGAAGCCGACTGCAAAGAAGAAGTTTCGAAGCTGCCAGGCGTGAAAGAAGTCGAAATCGAGATGGGAGCAAACGTTGCTGGAAGTCGCAAAGTTCCAGGGAAGGAACCAATCCCAGGGATTCGTCAAGTCATAGCAGTCACTTCAGGTAAAGGCGGAGTCGGCAAAACGACCGTAGCAGTCAATCTAGCCTGTGCATTAGCTAGCCTCGGCGCAAGAGTCGGCATCCTCGACGCAGACATCACCGGTCCAAATGTTCCTCTGATGATGGGCGTTGACGACTATCAACCAACCGCAAAAGACGACAAAATTATTCCGCCAGAAAATTATGGCGTCAAAGTGATCTCGATGGCTTTCTTCGTATCGCGCGACACACCAGTGATCTGGCGTGGTCCAATGCTCGATAAGGCAATCAAACAGTTCTTACGCGACGTCAATTGGGGCGAACTGGACTACCTGGTAGTGGACATGCCTCCAGGCACTGGCGATGCGCAATTGAGCTTAATTCAAGCGACTCAAGTATCCGGCGGAATCATCGTCACAACACCGCAAGACGTAGCTCTTCTAGACGGAAGAAAGGGTCTAGCAATGTTCAAACAGATGGACGTTCCAGTTTTCGGCTTCATCGAAAATATGAGCTACTTCCAGCCACCAGGCACTACTGAACGCTACGAAATCTTTGGTCATGGCGGCGGCAGGAAGCTGGCCGAAGAAATGCAAGTTCCATTTCTCGGTGAAGTACCTCTAGAAACCGCAATCCGTCAGGGTGGCGACACCGGCAAACCAATCACAATTGCCGATAAGAACTGCTCGGTCGCCAAAGCCTTCACCGACATCGCCAAACAAGTTGCAGCACAAATCAGCATTCACGCACTGACACCTGCGCCGGAAACCGTTACTGCAGCAAAGTAATCTCTCCATCATCTGTAGCACCGATGTTTCGCCTGATGCACTCGTCGATTAGCTCCACGGTCTTCTCTGTGAATGCACCAATTTTTGTCACCAACAATGTCTTTGGTATGGTGGCAATGACGGTGCAGTCGATCACGGAGTCGAGTCGAAGTCCTGCGGCCTTACCCTCATCACTATCCATTGGGACGCAGACGCAGAAGTCTTGCGTGTCGCGACTGGGATTTGATGTGAGCGGGATCAATAAAACATCGTCGAGACGCGCATTGTTGTAGTCATTCGAGACGATCACACCTGGTCGCCGCTTGTTTTGCATGGCACCATCGACAAACATTGGAAAGGAAACTAAAACAACATCCCCTTTTTTGTATGAATGCATTCGACCATCTCAACAACTGCGACTATATTAGTATAGTAGCGCCCCATAGCGCCCGTATGCTTCACGAATCCTTCACCATGGATGAGCTTCAATACTCTTATGACCCACCATTCATATAAACGATATCGAACTCGGAAGGCGAAAGGCGCGTCGATAATCCTCGTCGCATTTTGTGCGATTGGATTGATCGCCCTTGTCTGGGGAGCTTTCCAGCTCATGATTGTGATGGGCGGCTCGCGAGAAGTCCGCAACGCAGTGGACAGTGCGGTGCTGAACGTCGGCAAACACGCGGTCGACGTCGCGGTAATGGCTCCAGGCGGTTACACAGACGTGGCCAATAGTGACGGCAGCATCAGCATCAGCAATCTAAGCAGAGTGTGGGGAAAAGCATTCATAATTAATGCCAACGCCAGGGACATGGATACTGAAGGTCAAGCCGGACCTAACAGCCAAACAAACGCGCAGAGCGCTTACCTTATAGCGCAGGGCGTCAACAATACACTGTCATCACGACTGCAAGACAAAGACACGTTTCAAGCTCACTTTAACTCCATCGCTCGAAGCAGTCCGGCGAAACTGCTCGGACAGAATGCGGTTGTGCAAGACACACCGACAGTCTCTTCATGGTCGACTGCAATGATGGACAAGGGTGCCGAAAGCAATATGTACTTCAATCCGAATCAATTGCCACCTGGTTCCGGAGCAAACGTAAGCGAGTTACAGCGAGGCAACAAGTCATTCATGAGAGGCTATACGGAGTTGACCGTAAACGGAAAGGATTTCGTCTTACCATCATTTCGAGTTGGTGAGATGCCGCACTTAATTTCAGCAGACGCGTTCAAGAAAAATTTGACTAATCAAATCGGCTCCTCGAGTCCGATTCCAAACGCATATCAAGAATCAGGCATCGTCACCGATGGCAGCACTACTCTGACTGCCAATGCCTGCGCACAATCAAATCCGCAACGACAGTGGAGTTTAGCGATTCCACACGCCTACGTCAGCATAATATTTCAGAATCTCTCCAAGTGGTATCTGGACAAAGATCCCAAAACGGGTCAGTGGATTCTGCGGAAAATAATTCCCTATGGCACCACACCGGGACAAACCCTTTACGGTCTTAAACAGGTGCGCCTGAGACCCCCGCCACCAGCAGATCCGCCTAACGGTATCGGTGGAAAGATGGACGGCTACGCGACGGTAGGAAACGAGTATAAGGCTGGTAACGCCTGGGATCTGTACAACACACTGCCTGGGGATCATGACGCACCAATGATGAAATTGGTGCAAAGAGTTCGAGAAATCGACCCCAATTTCACGATGCAAAAAATGCAAAGCCTTCTGCAAAGTTCAAAAATTCCAGGCACAGACAAACCGTTCATACGATTTGTCATCTATCCCAAATACAACGGACCCAATTGCACTGAGCCAACTATGCAAATCGCCGCGCTCGGATTCGGCGAAACCCCACCCTGGATGTCTCTGCCTCCTTCTGGAGATGGCATTGAAAAAGTAATTCTCACTGAACAGACCATGAAAGACGAACCAAACACATGTTGGGACAATGTAGTCGGCGGCACAAGCGCCAGCTGTAGCCATCATACTGAATATGCAGGTACGGTGAACTGGACGCCCAGCACGGGTGTCAGTCAATGCCTTGGCGAGCTAAGGGTGGCACGAGAAACCGACATATATTTTACTAGCGATGCGGGCTGACAATATTCGAGCCGGTGCAGGGCTAGCGACAGGTCGTTCACGGTAACAGACTTGTTTTAAATTGTCTCTACAGCCGCCGTTCCAAATTATTCTAAAGTGCAAAAATGCTTTCCTGCGCTATGATAATCGCGTGTGGACAGTGGGATATATACAATCGGGGCATGACCCCAAATACGGTGTATGCTCGAAAGTTTAGATATACGCGAATTCGCGCTC